>DZCR01000004.1 GCA_022736495.1 Desulfobacca acetoxidans | reverse complement strand
TGTATATAATGCCATCAATAAAGGAATGAATGCCTATTCCTTCTGCGGCTACTAAACCAAATGAGAGCTCTCTTTTTTTTGTATAATACTTTATCAATTTATTGGATAAAAACAGAAATAAAAACCCACCCAAAGCCGTAGACCCTGCATAGGGATTAGACCGAACAGCATTGGGTAAAGCCAGTATCAAAGGGGTTGAGATCAATATTCCTGCAGCAAAGCACATAAAATAAGGGAGCGATTTTTCAGCCCATTCTCTGTACTTAATAATCGAGAGAATTCCTAAGCCATTTACCAAAGCTGAAGCAAAGGCAAATGTCACCATCCATAAAAAGCTGCTTGATGTCTCGTCCATAGAATTACATTTTTGGAGCTTGTCTAAACCAGCCTAAAAAATGAGGCTACTGTAAAACATCCTGCACCTCTTGTTCGGAAGCCGGTTTCAAGCTCATAGGCTCCTTTCTGGTGACCCATACATGCATATTAATTACGGGTCCCCCTCACACGAGAAGGGAACCCATTCCTGGCTTACTCTGGCCCGAGGCCTCTTATTCCAATTCGGCCAGGCGCTTCTGCATGGCCTCTCTGCCCCCACGCAGAGAGGCTTCCCCGGGGTTTGCTTCAATGGGGATGCGAATGAACCTCCGCCTCGTGCGCCGGATGCTCATGCTCATGGTTGCCATGCTCCCCGGTATGCTCATGAGTATGCACATGGGGGTCCTGCGCGTGAGTATGCTCGTGGGAATGCTCGTGCAGATGCTCATGCGTATGCAGGTGGGCATGTTCATGCTGGTGGACCACATCTTCATGACGATGCTCATGGCTGTGCGTATGAGTATGTTCATGAGAATGTAGATGCTTATGTTCGTGCTTGCCTATCATGGCGCTCTCCTTGCCCTATCAGGCACTCTTGAACCTGCGGCTCTGCAAACCCAGAAAAATTTGCTATGGAGGGCTTTCATGCCCGCCGTTTCTTGGCATAAAGGGGGCGCAGTGCGCCCCCTACCATAATTTTGAACCTTGAACTTTCCATGACCGGCGTTAACTCAGGTTCGCTCCGCCTCCGATGGCAGGGCGCGGCTTTGCAGTTTGGCCGGCCCGGCTAAACTTCCAGGGAGCTTTCCCATACGCCATGGATATTACAATAAGCCAAGGCGTTAAAGGCCTTGAAGTCCTCAATCTGGTTAATCTGGAAGCGGACATTGGGGTTGGAGTAAACCGGGGCCCACGCCGCCCGGCCCAGATTGATTACCTGGTTATCCTTCTTCACCCCATAGAGTTCGATCCAGCAGATGTGATGTTCCACGGTGTTGGGATGGGGCACCTCGTGGCCCACGACTACCCGGACAATGTCCTTGCCTTCCCTGGCTCCCTTATCAACGGTGATACGGGGCACGTGTTTTTCTTTGCCCTCATCCTTGCCGGTCTTGACGATGCCGCAGAAATCCATGGTTATCCTCCGATTCTCTTTAGTTGTTAAGCCTGCTCCGGTTTCCAGACCTGGTAGACCTTGCCCACCAGTTCGGGGCTCGGCTTTAGAGTGGGTTTTCCTGGCTGCCAGCCCGAAGGACACACCTCACCCGTGGCCCGCACGTGCTGGAAGGCCTGTATCTGACGGATCAACTCGGCGGGATTGCGGCCCACCGGTGGCGTCAAGGTTTCCGAGGCTACAATGATCCCGTCCGGATCAATGAGGAAGCGGCCCCGAATGTCCACCCCAGCCTCCTCATCAAAAACGCCGTACACCTGGCCGATGCGCCCGTTAGGGTCCGAGAGCATCGGGAAAGGCACTCCGCCGGGCACCATCTTGGAGAGCTCCTCTTCCTGCCAGATCTTGTGGGAGAACCGGCTGTCGGTGCTGATAGCCAGGAACTCCGTGCCCAGGGCTTGGAACTCTTTATACATAGCGGCAACTGCCGCCAACTCGGTGGGTCAGACAAAGGTAAAATCACCCGGGTAGAAGCACAGCACCAGCCATTTGCCGCGATAATCCGAAAGTTTAAGGTTCTGGAAGCCGCCATTCACATAGGCCGCGGCCTCAAAGTCTGGGGCGGGTTTGCCGACTTTGGCGATCATTTTGGGCTCCTCCTTGGCAGATGACTGCTGGGTACTTGAGCCTGCTTCCTCATCCGGAGCCCGGATCGGCCCCTTTGCTGGGGTTACACACTTATCCAAAGATTTTTCAGCCAAATGTCCTCCTTTCGTTTGCGCCTGCCACTCATGGTCGGCAAGCCTGATGAAATGGGTGAACCGGTATCCCGACCCGCCGTCCTGCATCCGTTGGGTTGGGCTTGGTATTCACAGGCACGAGGCCTGAGGATTAACCAAACTCCAACACCCTGCCGGAGCCGCCGCTTACCGCGGTTTCCGGATAACGCGCCATGATTTCCGCCCGGTGTTGGGTGCAATGGCAGGGGCAGATCAAATCCAAATCTGCCAGGACTTCATATTCCTTAAACCCATGCAGGCCACCGATCAGGGCTGCAACTCGCCCGAACTGCGAGGCGGCCTCCAGGATGGTTCCCACCCCGGGGTGAGAACAGCCGCAGATCACCGCGAGACCTTTTTCTGTCTTGACTACCAGGGATTGCTCCGCGCCTGGCAGTTCCCCGGTGGAAAAAAAATTCTTAGAAATTTCCAGGGGACCCTGGACGCTGATCACCTCTCGGGCCTCCGGAGGCCTGGAGCACGAACCGGGGAGGTAAACCCGGACATCCCGGTTAAGGCGCAGCAGATCCGCCAGTCCCCCCAAATGGTCCCAGTGGCCGTGCGAGATGAAGATCTCCCTGATGGTTTGGGGATCAATGCCGAGTTTCTCCATATTGGCAAGCAGCACTGGCCCTTTGGCTCCGGTGTCAAACAACCATCGCCGGCCCGCCGCCTCCACCAGGCACGAAAACCCCCAGTCGGCTTCAAGCCCAGGTTGCCAGGTCTCGTTGTCATAGATAATGGTGACCTTCATGCATTGCCTTTCCAGAAGCACGGGCTACAGCCGGGGGTCAATCTGTCCCGGCCCGCCGCATTCCGGCGTGTAGCAGGTGATGTTGAGAAAATCCGCTTTCTGATGACAACTGGGGCATTCTTCCGGTGGCTTAGCCGCAGTGACCGTATACCGGCATTTGCTGCAACGCCAATACGTCAGATTGCATTGCGGACAGATATCCCCCTCAAACTTCCCGTCGGCCGTGTAGCCGCACAGGGCGCATTCCATGGACATTTCCTTTTCCGGGGCCGCCATTTCCCTCACCTCGCTTTTAACGGGTAGCATCCGAATGGTCGCTATTCGGTTTTGAATCCTTGGTAATAATATAAGTCTCTATATTTAGGCGTCAAGCAAGTCTCCTTCCCCGAGTCATCTCCAATGGCGGGTAACATCCAGACCTCTTGCGAGTATGAGTTCTCCTGCTCGGAGGTCATGCACCGCGTCCCGCACGGAGCCTTCCACTCCCACGACCACCGAGATGCCAGCATCCTGTAAGGAATGGAAAGCGTTAGGCCCGCAGTGCCCCGTGAGGACCACAACCGGTTCTTGGCAGGCAACCAGGGCCGCTGCGCGGATGCCCGCCCCTTGGGGAGATTGCAGGTTTGATTGGTTGGGCACCTTTATTAATCAAATACTGTGCCAATGTTGAATTTAGCAGAGACAGTAGAATTGTTAGAGGATGAGCGATGGACTATGGGAACAAAATAAATCCATTTTATCTTATATGGATGCAAAGTGATTCCTAAAGGAGGGGAATGTTCCTTCCCCTCTATCCAACCTTTGCGGTGCCAGCGCAGACCCGGCAGCCGGGGAGCCAAAACTTTGGATGGTCCAGGGTGTTCTGCCAATAGGAGTGCACCACTTCATGCACCTCGCCCGCCACCCCGCTCACTACGGTGAGTGTCCGCCCTCAGGTTGGGCGACCACTCGGCTGTGCCTCTCCAGACCGTGAGCTTTTCTTGCTTCTAAAAGCGCTTCTTGGTATTAGATCTCGATGACAAAGAAAAAAATAAGGGAATTATCCATTCTCCCGGTAAAGATCTTACGTCCCTCCAGAGCTCAGCCTTTAAGCGCAGTAACGATCCGACTCTGATCCTTTTCAGCCAAATATGGATGCATGGGTAAGCTGAAGATGCGCTTCGAGACCTGTTCACTGACCGGAAAGTCCCCCTCTTTATAACCAAGGTGGGCAAAGGCTTTTTGGAGATGCAGCGGCAATGGATAATAGATTGCCGAGGGAATACCGGCCCTTTGCAGGTTTTCTACCAGTTCCGCCCGCCGGTCGCTGACCACCGAGTATTGGGCCCATACCGAGGTGCATTCCGGGTCGACGTAAGGGACCTCCACCACCTCCTTTAAAGCCTCACTATAGCGTGCGGCTACCTTCTGGCGGGCGGTGACTTCCACGTCAAAGACCTCCAACTTAGCCAACAAAACTGCGGCTTGCAACGTATCCAGACGGCCATTCAAGCCGATGCGTACATTTTCATATTTATCGGCCCCCTGCCCGTGGACCCGGATAGATTTTAAGATTGTGGCCAGGGTGTCATCATCTGTGAAAATCGCCCCCCCGTCACCATAGCCCCCTAAAGGCTTGGCCGGGAAGAAGGAAGTGGCAGCTATCTGAGCCAGGGAGCAGGACCGCCTGCCCTTGTAAGTGCCTCCGAAAGACTGGGCCGCGTCTTCCAGGACGAACAGTCCGTGCTTGCGGGCAAAGGCATTAATGCGGTCATAGTCGGCCGGCTGACCGAAGAGGTCCACAGGAACAACTCCTTTGGGCTGTAAAGACGCGGTCTTGGGGTTCTGCCTTGCCGACGCCATGGCCACCTCCAGAGCCTCCGGATCGATATTAAAGGTCTTACGATCAATATCCACAAAAATCGGGGTGCCCCCCAGCAACTGGATAACTTCGGCAGTGGCGACAAAGGTAAACGGCGAGGTGAAGACAGCATCTCCGGGGCCGACTCCATAGGCCATGAGAGGCATCAAGAGAGCGTCGGTGCCCGAAGAGCAGGAGATGGCATGTTTGACTCCTACATAGACGGCCAGTCGTTCCTCCAATTCCGTGACCTCGGGCCCCATGATGTATTGCCCGTGGGACAAGACCCGTTGGATTCTCTCTTTAATATCAGGTGATATTTTTTCTTGTTGCGCCTTCAGGTCGATGAAATTGATGCGCTTTTCAGTCATGATCCACCCTCTAAGGGGCATGAAGCCCAGGTTGATTTTTCTCAAAAATTGCCGCTCACTGGCGAGGCAGAGCCTGGCAGCCGGTTTACATCCGGCGGACCTGCCGGGCCGGGTTGGTAAACACGGCGCTATCAACAAGGCGTCTCGGACATCGGCGCCGCTAAGCACTTTCGCCGGAGCGCAACCTGAATCACCCAAATCCACCACTGTCGGCCCGGAGATTGAAGCAGTTGGTGAAGACCCACACCCTAACAAAACCACCTAGAGAGTGAATCCCCGAGGTCACCCCAAAATTTAATTATACCGTGAATTGAGTTAAACATATCAGAGTGATGGGCTGAGTACTTTATTTTTGTCAGGAACACGAGATCCTTCCCTCAGCTCACCCTGAGCTAGGGAGGGGGTGCTTTACACTTAATAGCTTAACCAAAATGCTTTCTAAATCGCGTTTTTCCCAGGAGCCAGCGGAAGGGCTTTATCTACGATATGATGAAATTGATTGCTTAGTTGATCGGGCAAAAAGGAAACGCAGGTTTTCGGATAGTACATCCATTAAGGTCTCTTCGCACTCAAATAATCGATTCCTGCAAACATGTGTTTTCAACCATTCCCAAAGCCGTTCCACAGGGTTGAGCTCTGGAGAATAAGGAGGCAAGAACTCAATCTGAATATTGTCAGGCACTCGAAGACCTTGCGATTTGTGTCAGCCTGCTTGATCCATAATCAGTTTGGTGTTGGAGTCAGCAAAAGCTTTCGACAATTCGTCAAGATAAATATTCATAGTTTGCGTATTAACACTTGGCAGAAATAGAGAGAAGGAGTCCCCAGTAATTACCCCTTTCTGGGCCCAACAACGTCCAATATGAGGCTTAAGGCCGAATCGAAGAATAAAACCAAGTTGTTTGGAGAAGCATCAATAAATTCTATAACATCTTTAGCAGGTTTTTTTAAAAGATTCTTGCTCGCTTTTATCTGCTTTAACGTGGTAAGGACGAGGAACTTTCTGTTTAAAACCCAATTGCCGCACTAGGTGCCAAAGCGGAGTTTGTTTCATAATAACGCCAAATTCTCTATGCAATGACATAGCTAACTTAGCCAAAGTCCAATGTACGGGGTTGCCATGGCTGTCCTTTCCTTCCGCCAGCCATTTCGCTACTTGTTGGCGTTGGTCTTCATTCAACTTGGGAGGCCGATGTCCTTTCGCTTCATCTTTCAGGCCAGCAAGGCCCTTTGAGGAAAACCTTTTAATCCAACGCCATACTGTTTGTCTGGTCGTTCCAAAGATGTTGCTTACTAAATTGATAGGGTAATTCGCGCTGCTGATAATAGCCTGTAATCTTAAACAAATTTGATGGTCAGGAATAACTTTCATAGCCTGCTCGGCTTCCTGGGCCAGCGCAACATTCACTACCTTTTTCGGACGGGCCATGGCCATACCCTGTATATATTTTTCTATGGAAAGTAAGGCTTTATATGTTAAATGTCAAATAGAAAATGATATAACAAGCTGGCTATAGATCGAGACAATGAATGCATATGAGCTTCCCCCGACTCCCGGGTGAAACTCGGGTGGCTTGCAATGGCAAGGGCTTAACCCCTTGCCATCGCACCAGAAAAGCCTATAATATTTCCTATGACTCCCAAGCGCCCCGTTTATCCCTTTGCGGCCCTGGTCGGGCAAGAGCGCCTCAAGCAGGCCCTGATTCTCAACGCCGTCAATCCCCTTATCGGCGGAGTGTTGATCCGGGGGGAGAAAGGCACGGCCAAGTCCACCGCGGCCCGGGGCTTGGCGGAGCTGTTGCCCCCTATCGCCATGGTGGCGGGCTGCCCCTTTCACTGCCACCCGGAATTGCCGGAACTCATGTGCGACGCGTGCCGCAAGCGACATGAGCAGGGCGAAGCTCTGCCCCGCCGGGACCGGCCCATGCCCGTAGAGGATTTGCCCCTGGGCACCACCGAGGACCGGCTGCTGGGCACCATCGACCTGGAAAAGGCCATCAAGAGCGGCGAGAAGCATTTTGAACCGGGGCTGTTGGCCTCGGCCAACCGCGGGATTTTATACGTCGATGAAGTCAACCTTCTGGATGACCATCTCGTCGACGTGCTCCTGGATGCCGCGGCCATGGGGGTCAACGTAGTGGAGCGGGAAGGTATTTCCTATGTCCACCCGGCCCGCTTTATCCTGGTGGGGACGATGAATCCCGAGGAAGGCGAACTACGGCCCCAGTTGCTGGATCGCTTCGGGTTATGCGTCGAAGTGACCGGCCTCCATAACCTGGACGCCCGCATGGCCGTGGTGGAGCGGCGCCTGGCCTTCGAGGCCGACCCAGACGCGTTCGCCGCCCGCTGGCAGGAAGAGCAGGATAATATCCGTCAGGCCATTCTTACCGCTCGGGAGCTTCTGCCCCAGATAAATTTCTCCGCTGACCTCCTGCGCCTCATCACCGCCATCTGCGTAGACCAGGGCGTAGACGGCCACCGGGCAGACATTTTCATGCTTAAGGTAGCGCAAACCCTGGCGGCCTTTCGGGGCCGGGCGGAAGTGACTCAGGAAGACGTGCGGGAAGCCGCGGCCCTGGTCTTGCCCCACCGCCTGCGCCGCAAGCCGTTTAGCGAGTCCGAAATGGACGAAAACCGCCTGGAGGAAACCTTCCGTAAGCACGCCGAAGACCTGGCCCAGCGACCGGTGTCGCAAGCGCCCCCGCCGCAGCCCGGCGGTTCCGCCTCCCAGAGGGAAGAAGTTGCCGTGATCAGGGAGGTCGTGGTGGCGCCCGGGGCCACCTTTCCAGTTAAGCCCCTGGATTTACCCCATGACCGCCAGGTCAAAAAGGCCCCCGGGACTCGCACCCGAGCCGTAAGCGAGGACACCACCGGACGCTATGTCCGCCCTACCCTTTCTAAATCTGGCCCCGCTGACCTGGCCCTGGACGCGACGTTGCGAGCCGCGGCCCCCTTTCAGTCCGTACGCGCGCGGGGCAACCTGGCCCTGGCCATCCGGGAGCCCGACCTGCGCTACAAGGTGCGGGAAAAGCGTATCGGCCGCCATATCCTGTTCGTGGTGGACGCGTCCGGCTCCATGGGCGCGGATAAGCGCATGGCCGAAACCAAGGCTGCAATCCTGTCGCTGTTGATCGACGCTTACCAGAAGCGGGAGCGGGTGGGACTCATCGTCTTTCGGGGCGCCACCGCCCGGGTGGCCCTGCCCTTCACCCACAGCGTGGAAATGGCCCAGCGTTATCTGGCCCATCTCCCCACCGGCGGCAAGACCCCCCTTCCCCATGCCCTCCATCTGGCGCGGGAGTTGCTGCAAAAAGAAAAGTCCCGCCATCCCCGGGACGCCTTTCTCCTGGTGCTCATCACCGATGGCCGGGCCAACCTCAGCTTGGGAACCGGACGCACCCCCATGGAGGAGGTCAAGGAATTGGCCGGACAGATCGGGAGCCTGGGAATCAACGCCCTGGTGCTGGACACGGAGCGCTTCGCCCCCTGCCTGGACCTGGGCTGCCTGCCGGAGTTAAGCCGCATCCTGGGAGGCCAGTACCATTCGGTGGCCAGCCTCCGGGCCCCGGAGGTAGTGACCCGCATCGCCTCCCTCCTGGGCGCCGCCGCAAGCCCTTAAAACAATGTGCCGCCCCAGTAAAACCCGTTGGAGCTATCCGAACCATTGACAATCAAGCAAGGTTGCGCTACAGCTTAAGCACAGCACAGCCGCTTGATCAAACAGGAATTATGACGGGCCGCACCACACCACAGATTGGTTTTATCGCGCCCATCGGTGTCTTTACTGATAGCTGACCACTGATAGCTACTTCATTTGTGGGGATATGTCATGCCGGAACCACAGAAGGACACCTGGCTTAAACTGGTAGCGCTGACCGTCATCGTCCTGGCGCTGGCTGCGAGTATCTCGGCGTTCAAGGCCATCGGCTACGCTAACCGGGTTCAGGTTTACGCCGCCCGGGAAGCCCGGCAATGGCAGGATTACCAGGTGGAGAGCATCAAGAAGGATAATTTAGGGCTGAACCGGGATATCCTGACGTCCCTCAAGCTTTCGGAGGGTAAAACTTCCAAGACCCCCAGGCTGCTGGCCACCAAGATCAAGGAGTATGAAGATGAAATGGGCCGTCTGAACCAGGAGAAAGATCAGATTAAAAAGGAGGCCCATAATCTCGCTGCACAGGAAGAAACCTTAGCGAAGAAGGCCGGAGAATTAGGCCTGGCCGTGATTCTTTTCCAGTTGGCCATGATGAGTTCTGCAACCGCGGCTCTCACCAAAAAGAAGATCCTATGGCTGGTAGGCCTGGGCCTGGGGGCCTGGGGACTGGTTTACGTGGGTATGAGTTTACTCCTCTGAAACGAGGCGACACGCCCGGAAGCCTGGAACCCCTGAGGCAACAGGCGAAGGCGCCTGCCTCACTCGCATGCATCTCTATCTTAAGGCACCACTAGACCAGTATCTCCCGGGCCTGGCGCATGAGCGCCGCGATGGCCAATCCTTGGGGGCAGGCCTGCTCAGCCTGGGAGTAGTCCACTTCGGTCAAGCGCTGCCGCACGGCTTCCGGAAGCCCCGCGAAGGTTTGCCGGGCCAGCTCCGGCTCGCCATAGTCCCGGTGATACATAAGGCAGCGCATGACTTCGTTCACCGGCACAGCCCCGCCCACTGCCGCCTGGCAGATGCTGCCGCAACCGGCGCAGTAGTCCGCCTTAGTCTCTAAAGCATACTGGCGCATGGATTCAACCTCTGCTTGGGCCAGTTTGACCTGGTCCCGGGCCGCAGCCACGTTGGCCGAAAGAATGCTCAGGTTGGGCATCTGGGAGCACAGGCTGGCGATTTGGGGGTCCTCCCACACGACTTTGAGCTTAGCCTGTTTGTCCGTGAAGCCGCGTTTCTGGAAGCCCTCCACTACTTTCAGTTCGGCTTTGCTTTCAGTTTTTGGCATCCCCGGCCCGCCGCCCTGGGTCTTCATGGCCACCAACCCCACCCCGGATTTGGCGCAGGCGGCCAAGGCCAAAGCCAGGGGCTATCGCTCCAGCAAAAACTTCATCACTATGGTCTACCTCATCGCTGGGCAACTTGATTTCCAGCTTACCCACACCAAATAGCGAAGAGGCCAATCTTCTCTGCATTTATGTATTCACCAAGCAATAAGCTATAGCCGAGTTTCATTTTTATCAAATCCTCAAATAAAAATTAAACAATTGGTCATAGACTGATTATGCTATATCCAATAATAAACTCAACCCTGGGAAGCTCAGGCGAATCCCAAAGCTCGGGACGCGGCCTCGTGGAAGCGGGGCCGGAAGGCTTGAATTTTGGTCTTATCGTCCCGGCCCAGATGCACCCGGTTCGTCAGTAAGACTACCATCTGGCCGGTCATAAGGTCCAGCCAAAAAGAGGTGCCGGTGAAGCCCAGGTGGCCGACGCTGTGGGTAGAAAAGTAACGGCCGGCAGCGCGCTTGCCCGGGTCCCCGCTGGGGGTATCGAAGCCATGGGCCCGGTCTGCGCCGGGGGGCACTGTTAGGAAGCCCTTGACCACCTCCGGGCTGAACGGCCCGACATTTCCTCCCCCATAGGCCCGATAGAGACAGGCCGCGAGTTCAAACACCTCCCGCCCGGCGCCGAACAGACCGGCATGGCCCGCCACCCCGCCCGCAGCCCAGGCGTTTTCATCGTGGACCTCGCCGGCGTCGGCGCGTCCCGCGATGAGCCCCGCTTCCGCAGCGGCATAGCTCCATCGGTCGCCCTCCGCCTGCTGCTTGGGGTTGAACCCCAGGGTGGCCAGTTTTAGGGGCCGGTAGATCGACTCGCGGCAGAACTCATCCAGACCCTGACCGCTGAGGTGCTCTACCACCCCCTTAAGGAGCATGAAGCCCAGATCGCTATAGAGCGTAACCGTGTCCGGGGCGTATTCCAAAGGGGCGGCCGCGGCCAGGCGTTCCAGCAGGGCAGGGCGGGCCGGCGCAGCCAGCACCTCGGCATAAAAGGGGCGCCAGGCCGGGAGACCGGAGCGGTGAGTCAGGAGGCTTCTGAGGGTGAGGAGATGCTTGTCCGGGGGGAGCCAGTCGTGGGGCAGGATTGTCCCTAGCGGTGTGGTTAGGGTGATCAGGCCTCGATCCACCAGGATCATTAAGGCGAGAGTCGTGGCCAGGGGTTTGGTAAGAGAAGCCAGGTCGAAGACCGTATGCCGGGTTACGGCCGCGGCCTTAAGGTTTCGAGACAAACGGCCTTCGGCCCCTTCCCACGAGAGTTTTCCCTTAAGCCCCACCAGGGCCACTGCGGCGGTGTACACTTGCTGGTTGACGCCGTCTTCCAGCAGTTGTGCCAGGGGAGTCCAATGACCGGGCAAAAAAGACCTCAGTGATGGTGCGCGGTGCGCACCCTACAATTTTTCCAGGGCCAGGTTGATCAGGGTGTCCAGCAGGGTCGGGAAGTCGATACCCGCGGCCTGGGCTCCCTGGGGAAAGAGGCTGGTAGCGGTCATGCCGGGGATGGTGTTGGTTTCCAGGACATAGATTTCTCCCTCTTGAACCATCATGTCGGTGCGAGAATAGCCCCGGCAGCCCAGGGCGCGATGGGCGGTGATGGCGCACTCCTGGGCGCGGCGGGTCAATGCGGCGTCGAGTCGGGCCGGGCAGATTTCCTGGGTGGCCCCGGGCTGGTACTTGGCTTCGTAATCAAAAAAGGCGTAGGTGCTGGCCGGGATGATCTCCACCAAGGGCAGGGCCTGCAGCCGGGCGTTACCCAGCACCCCGCCGGTCACTTCGGTGCCTTGGATGCATTCCTCCACCAAAACCCGGTTGTCCAGGGCAAAGGCCGCGGCCAGGCCGGTTTCCAGGGCCGTAAGCGTTTCGGCTTTGGTAATCCCGATGCTGGAGCCTTCGTTCACGGGTTTGATCACCACCGGCAGGCCCAATTTGGCTTCGATTTCCTGGGGACTGGGGGCCTTCTCCCGGGTGAAGGCCAGGGCGGCGGGGACCTTAAGGCCGGCCAGATGATAGATGGCCTTGCTCAGTTCCTTGTTCATGGCCAAGGCGGAGGCCAGCACGCCGGAGCCCTGGTAGGGAATCTCCAGCAGGTCCAGGAGGCCCTGCATGGAGCCGTCCTCCCCGCCCCGGCCGTGCATGATGATGAGGGCCGCGTCCAACTCTTTGGCATCCTGCACCAGCCGCCCCAGGTCCGTCAGGGGATCATAGCGCCGGATGTCGTATTTGTCTTTATTGAGGGCCTGATAAACCTGGGCACCGCTTTTCAGCGAGACTTCCCGCTCCGAGGATTTTCCCCCGGCGATGAGAGCCAGTCGCAATTTTGCCATGATGTCCTCCGGCAGTGGTTTAGGTGTAAAAGCTCGGATGGCGTGAGGGCCAGGGGAGCGAAGAGTTTTTCCTCCAGGGCTTGGGACTTGACCTCCGTGGCCTGGATGCGGGCCAAGGCTTCGGGGGTGCGCCCGTAGCGCACCTTGAGGTCGGCAAAGCGGGCTTGAAGGGTGACCACTTCATCGTGGAGCACTCGTTTGTCGGCATAATTGACCACCTCTGCTTCCCGGAAGGGTCTTAAGTCAAGGAGGTCAGCGTCGAGGTTGACGTGCTCCCGCACCACCTGGGCCACGTGGTGATAGCCCAAATCGTCCAGGATTACGGCGCCATACTCGGCATGATTGTTAAGGGTACCCAGGCAAGCGGTTTTGCCCAGGTCGTGGAGCAGGGCGCCGATCTCCACCAGCGGCAGAGATAGCTCAAACCCGGCAGCCGCCAGGGCATCGCCCAAAAAGAGGGCTACCTGCATGACTTGAAAGCTGTGCTTGCGAATATTGGGGAGCATGCCGTGGATATCCATTAATTCCAGGCACTGGGCCCAAGAGGGGATTAGCAATGAAGGGGGTTGATTCATAAGTGTTTATTATAACGGATTCAAGATCGGTGCAGCCCTGGCAACCAACACTACCGCGTACGCGGCCATGCCTTCGCCCCGGCCGGCGAACCCCATGTGTTCGGTGGTGGTGGCCTTGATATTGACCTCGGCCGGCGTCAGGCCCAGGATATGGGCCAGGTTCGCCTGCATCGCCGGGATATGGGGCGCCAGGCGGGGCGCTTGGGCCACGATGGTGGCATCCACGTTTACCGGCTGAAAACCGCGGTCCCGCACCACTGCCATGATCCGTGTCAGCAGGATGAGGCTGGAGATGTTTTTATAAGCCGGGTCCTTATCCGGGAAATGCGTGCCCAGATCGCCGGCCCCCACCGCACCCAGGAGGGCATCGCCGATCGCGTGGCTCAGGACGTCGGCATCAGAATGGCCTAAGAGTCCCTGAGTATGCGGAATTTCCACCCCTCCCAGGATCAGGGGGCGGTCCGCCACCAGGCGGTGCGCGTCATACCCCAGACCGACTCGCACTTTTTTTCCTCCGGCGCAGGGAAAAGATGGCCTCGGCCAGCAGCAGGTCGTCCGGGGTGGTGATTTTCAGATTAAAAGGCGACCCGGGGACCACCACCACCGCTTGGTGCAGTTCTTCCAACAAAGAGGCCTCATCGGTGCCGTAGAAGTTGCGGCTGTAGGCCTCAGTGAAGGCCCGCCACAAGAGGGGGACCTGGAAGGCCTGGGGCGTCTGAATCTGCCAGATGTCGGTGCGCTCCAGGGTCTGATGCACCTGGCCTTCGGCGTTGACTCGCTTCAGGGTGTCCTGGGCCGGCAGCCCCAGAACTGCACCCCCATGCCGCCGGGCCGCTTCGATGACCTGGCGCACCTGGTCATGGGTCACAAAGGGGCGGACGCCGTCGTGCACCAGGACAATTTCCAACTCATCCTCGTTTTTCAAGGCCTTGAGGGCATGATAGACGCTGTCTTGGCGTTCTTTGCCGCCAGGCACCAGGCGCAGGACCTTTTTGAAGTTAAAGGGGGCAATAACGGTGTCCTGGCAGACATTCAAATCCTCGGGATGGACCACCACCGTTACCTCCCGAATCTCGGGCATGGTTTCGAAGATTTTCAAGGTATGGGCCAGGATGGGTTTTCCGGCCAGGTTGAGATATGGTTTAGGGATGTGGTGCCCCATGCGTTTTCCCACCCCCGCGGCCGCGATGATGGCGGCTATCATGACGGGCTTCCCCGGCGCGGTCCCTGGCAGGAGACCCGACCGGCCCGGCCAGGCAAACGCTGTAAATTGACCGGGGCCACCGGCAAGCCAGCCGGGTTCCGGAGGAGATCCCGGGCCCAATCCTCCAGCCGGAAGAACTCCACCCCCCGCTGCCGGCAGCGGGCCAGCAGCCGGGCAAACTCACTGAGGAAGGGACCGCCTTCCACCTCGGCATGCAGGGTGAGGACCTGGGGCAGCCCGGTTTCCAGGCGGGCCAGGACCAGACTGGTAAAATCCTGGGGGCGACAGCCATGGAAACCCAGGAGTTCGTCCAGGGTGGGCAGGGTGGTGGGGATCTCCAAAACCGCAGTCACCGTGTCTCCGAACGCGGGGAGGTAGGGGGCGGCGCCCCGGGTGTCGCTGCTGTAAAGAAAATGCTGGGCCGCCAGGGCGGTGCGACTGCTCAGACTGCACTGCCAGCCCGGCGCGGCGAAAGAGAAGGCCGGTTTTCCCATGAGTGCGGTATAGGCTGCCTGCGCCTGGGAAATCTCCCGGGCCACTTGTTCCGGAGAAAATTGGTGGAGATGGTCGTGCCAGCGGACGTGGTTATAGCCGTGCAGGCCCACTTCGTGGCCGGCCGCGGACAATTGTGGCGCTAAATGGGGGGCGGCGGCGCCGATTAAGGGCGCGGGCAGCAGGGTCCCGTAGCACATGGTCTTGAAGCCGTACAGGGCCGGAGCCCGGGTGCGCCACATCTTTTCCAAAAAGCCTCGCTGCCGAAAGATTCGAAAGAGGGCCCGACCCGAGTTATCGGGACCCAGGGACAGGAAGAAGCTGGCTTTGACCCCGTGGTTGTCCAGCACTTCCATAAGTGCAGGCACCCCCTGGCAAAAACCTTCCAGGGTATCCACGTCGACCTTTAAACCCAATCGGGCCAATATTCCTCCTTCAATGATAGCAAAAGGGAGAAGGCGCCCGGCCCATTGCCTTTTCTCTCCCCTCACCGGCCGATGGCTGGCGCATCCGGGCAGCTATGCCCAGGTTGTTGATTTTATCAATGAGCTGATTGGTTCTGATGGTCATACCCTTCTGGTTCAGATGGTAGGCGGTATCATAAAAGAAATCTTTGGGAAAGAAAAAATCCTGAGGGGCGCCGATCGTAGGGATGTCATGTTGAGCAAAATATTTCTGCAATTCGTTAAAATAATGACGATATTGGGCGTTGTCGTACTCTTGGAAATACATGGTGCTGGCATAGGTTACATAAAAGTTAATATGATGTGCCCGGCACCACTGATTGAAATCTCGGATTATTTTCAAGCCAGGAGTTTCCTGAAAATCTCCCCCCTGAATATTGAAGGGGGCCGAAAACCTGAACGCGTTATCTGCTTCGTGATGGCCGATGTTACTGGTCTCATCACCGTTTTCATTTAACGTCGCGAGATTATAACCTTCTCTGACTTCGTTCTTAGAGCCATGAACAGCCAATTCATTGAAAAAAAATAATCCTAACTTCAGAGGAGAGATGCAGGCAAGATACTTTATTTTATCCCAGGGGGAAAGAGAATTAAAGAAATTACGGTCATATGTGAATATATAATCTAATGTCACATTATTAAATTTGCCTTTATAGAAAAAAAGAGGATATTCTACTGTAAAAATAATAGTATCTCCCGGTTTAACCAAATGTTTCGTTCGAGACAATAAATAGTCTATTTCCAATCCTGCATGTATGCCAAAATTAACGCAAGGGATAGCTAAATTTTTTTGAATATCTTTAGTTCTGATGCCAAACAACGTAGAGCTGCCCCCTACAAATAATACCTTATTCTCTTTTATCTTATTGATAGATGTCTCTTTTTTATCCAGGAGGCTATTAATCCAAATGATGTCAAATTTAAAAGAACGATAAAAACCGTAGACCAAAGCTAAATTAAGGAGACAAACACCCAGAGCAATTGCGATAGTAGAAAAAAACCAATTTCGATAATTTGCGATCATTGCGTTTTAAAAATTAAAATAAATAAATTGAGACCTTACCGAACCAAGAGTAAAAACGGAGGTTACCAATAATATCACTGTGAAACCCAGGTTAGCCACCGACGGATTAAAATTATCCAACATTTGATTAGAATTTTTAAATAAAATCGATAAGATCAGGAAGATAAGCAGAAAGGCCGCAATGGTAATATCCCAGTCGCCCTTGCCAAATTTTACCCCAGAGCTCATCAAGAAACTAAACATAGGCGCTAAGCCGGCCGGGAGAAGAACCCCGTTTAAGCCGAGCATCCCTTTAATAACATAGATGGCATCATGAACATCTTTGGCCCGGAAAAAAATCCAGGCAAAATTCACAAAATTAAAGGTAAGAAACCATGCCAAGATTCGGGGCAGGGCAATGCCAAAGCTTTTCCACCATCTATGCACCACGATGGCCAAACCGTGCACCCCCCCCCAGAGCACAAAAGTCCAGCCGGCGCCGTGCCACAAGCCGCCGATTAAAAAGGTTATTACGAGGTTACCATAGACCCGGGGCTCGGAGACCCTATTGCCACCCAGGGGGATGTAAATGTAATCCCGCAGGAACCGGCTGAGGGTAATATGCCATCTGCGCCAAAAATCCTGAATGTGCAGCGCCCTGTAGGGGCTGTTGAAGTTGATGGGCAATCTGATATTAAACAGCAGCGCCGAACCAATGGCCATGTCAGTATAGCCCGAGAAGTCAAAATAGATCTGGAGGGAATACGATAAGGTGGTTATCCATGCTTCGAGAAAATTGAGCAGGTGCGCGTGGCTGTAACCATTATCCGCATAAATGGCGAAGCGGTCGGCTATGATAACTTTTTTAAAAAGACCTAATGAAATTAGAAATAAACCCAAAGAGAGATTTTTATAATTTAGTACTTTGTTTTTTATTCTATCAAACTGGGGCATCATTTCAACATGATGAATAATTGGACCAGCCAATAAATGGGGATAAAAAGTAACGAACAAAGAATAGTTGATCAGACCGTATTCTGTTACCATGCCACTATAAGTGTCAGCTAAATAAGCGATCTGCGTAAAAGTAAAGAAGCTGATTCCCAGAGGCAATACGATGTGCATCAGGGGAACGTTCACGCCCGAAAGTTGGTTGATATTGGAAATAAAAAAATCGGTATACTTGAAGTAAGCGAGCAACCCTAGATTTCCTGCGATGCCAAGGGCTAGAGCAGTTTTTCTTAACCCGGGGCCGCGTCCGCCTTTGGCCAAGAGCCTGCCAACCGCATAATTGAACAGAATGCTCCCGATTATGAGGGGCAAGTATTTGGGGTTCCACCAGCCATAGAAAAACAGAGAAGCCAGAACTAACCAGATTTTGGAGGCCAGGGTGAGTTTACGATAGTTCAGAATAAAGTAAACGATGAGAGATACTGGCAGAAATAAGAAAATATATTCGTAAGAGTTGAATAACATAAAGAATTTTTAATAGAACCTTGTCCGGCCAGTCGATCGCGGCCGGGTCAAAGCAAATCAAGGCTCTTGTTAAACTGCGTGTGCATCCTCCTCCAGAAAGGCGTCCAGGGTGATCTTCAGCGACGTGATGAGATCGGTCTTAGGCTCCCAGCCCAGGAGATCGCGGGCCTTGGCGATGGACGGCTTGCGGCTGGTGATGTCCTGATAGCCCTTGCCATAGTAGTCCTCGTGGGGAGTCTCCACGATCTCGGAGTAAGCCCCATCATGCCTATGGACCGGGTGCTCTTTGAAGAGGTCTCGCAAGAGGTGCGCCAACTCTTTTACCGAGGCTTCATTGCGGGGATTGCCGATGTTGAAGATCTGGCCGTTGGCTGCACCCCCGGCGTTTTCGATGATGCGCATCAGGCAGTCGATACCGTCTTCCACGTAAGTGAAGCAGCGCTTCTGATAACCGCCATCCACCAGTTTTATCGGCTCCCGCTGCAGTAAGTTAAGGATAAATTGCGTCACCACCCGGGAACTGCCTTCCTTGGCGGCGTAGAGGTCGTCCAACTTGGGGCCGATCCAGTTGAAGGGGCGGATCATGGAGAACTGCAGCTTGCCATCCTGGCCGTAGGCCCAGATGACCCGGTCCAGGAGCTGCTTGGAGCAGCTATAGATCCAGCGTTGCTTGTGGATGGGTCCCAGCACCAGGGTGGAGTCGTCTTCAAAAAACTCCGCATCCGGGGACATGCCGTAGACCTCGGAGGTGGACGGGAAGATGATGCGGGTGCCGTACTTGACACACTGGCGGACGACGCGCAGATTTTCCTCGAAGTCCAGCTCGAAGACCCGCAGGGGCTGCTTGACGTAGGTCATGGGAGTGGCAATGGCCACCAGGGGCAGGACTATGTCGCACTTCTTGATGTGGTATTCGATCCACTCCTTGTTGATGGCGATGTCGCCTTCCAGGAAATGGAAACGGGGATGGTGCAGCGACTCGTCCAGCTTGTTGGAGTGGAGGTCCATGCCGTAAACTTCCCAGTCCCGGGTGGTGAGGATGCGCCGGGTCAAGGCGTTGCCGATGAAGCCGTTGACGCCGAGGATTAGTATTTTCATTGGGTCTCTTTTGCCTTCCAAGAAGCGTAAAACGCAGGCTAAAGCCTGCGACTACCAAAAAATCTAATCGAATTTTTGTCCCACTAAATATTCCCAGGTGGCCAGCACCGGGCCCAAGAATTCCGGTTCGCCTTCCCACTGGGCCTGGGTGATGAGGAACTGGTCCTCGCCGGTTGCGACCAAGAGACCGTCACCGGGCAGACAGGCGGTAATCTGGCCGGGCAGATGCGTGTTGCCCACCGGGGCCGCCAGGGGCCGGCCATTCCAGATAAAGAGCTTCCTCCCCGCCAGGGTGGTAAAGGCGCCGGGGTAGGGGTGGGTCACGGCCCGCATTAAATTATAGATGGCTACGGCGGAGGCGCGCCAATCGATATAACCGTCTTCCGGCCCCCGACCGCCGAAGTAAGAAGCCTGGCCGTGGTCCTGGGGGCGCCGGGGCGCCTGGTTGTTCCGGAGCAACGGGTAGGTTTCCCGGAATAAGGTTCCCGCCGCGGCGGTCATCCGGGCAAAAAGGGTTACGGCCGTATCCTCCGGGGTAATGGGAATGGGCGTCTGGGCCACAATATCCCCCTGGTCGGCCTTAGCCACCATATAGTGCAAGGTGACCCCGGTTTCGGTTTCGCCGTTGATCAGGACCCAATTCACCGGAACCCGGCCCCGGTAGCGGGGCAACAGGCTGCCGTGCAGATTGAAGGCTCCCAGGCGGGGCAGGTCCAGCAAGGGCTGTTTCAGCATGTGGCGATAATAGCACGAAAAGAGGAAATCCGGTTGCAAAGCCTGCAGGGCGGCCACAAAGGCCGGATCATTGGGATTGGCCGGCTGATACACCGGCAGATAGTTCGCAAAGGCCAACTGCCGCACCGAGGCGAACCAGATATTTTCCCGGGGGTCGTCGGGGTGGGTGACCACGGCCACAATTTCATCGCCCAGTTCCCGGCCCAGACCGATCAAGGCCTCTAAGCAGACATACCCGATATTATGATAACCCATGAAGATGATGCGCATATGGCTTTTCACGGACTTTCAATGCAAATCCATGGCTTTAACATAGCGGCCAGGGATGGCGATTTCACCGCTCTTTTTTAGGTGGGGGAATTCTATGCCCATCATGGCCTGTTGCAAGCCTTTTGACCCCCATTATACCGGATTTTGCCAACGGTGAAAGGAAAGAGTTTGTCAGGCATCCGGCCCCAGGGTCTGGCGGATAATGAAGCGGGGACGCTGACGGACCTCCCGATAAATGCGGCCGACGTATTCGCCGACGAGGGCCAGGCCCAGGGTGTTCAGGCCCACAAAGACAAAGAGGATGGCGAACAGGGTGAAGACTCCTCCCACTTCCGGCCCAACGAGAATCCGCCGAATGAACAGAAAGAGCCCGAAGAGCAGTCCCAGGAGGGCGATGGCCACCCCCATGAACCCGACTAAATGGATGGGCAAATTGGAAAAGCCGGTCATCAGGTCGAAGTTGAGGCGCAGCAGCTTGATGAGGCTGTATTTTGACTGGCCCCGCTCCCGTTCGGCGTGGCCTACGGTAATTTCCGCCACCCGGTGGGAAAACAGGTTGGCCAGGGCCGGGATGAAACTGGAGGACTCCTGGCACTGGTTGATGCTGTCAATCACCTCCCGGCGATAGGCCCGGAGCATGCAGCCGTAGTCCCGGAGCTTGACCCCCGTGACCCGGGACATGAGGTAGTTCACCAAATGGGACGGGAGTCTCCGAAACAAGGAATCCTGACGATTCTCCCGCCAGCCCCCCACGGTGTCGTAGCCCTCTGCGAGTTTGGCTACTAAACGGGGGATCTCTTCGGGGGGATTTTGCAGGTCCGCGTCCA
Organism: Desulfobacca acetoxidans; assembly: GCA_022736495.1. Next base: position 28,642 of record DZCR01000004.1, on the reverse strand, counting down.
GAGTGACCATGACCTGGCCCCGGGCCGCCTGAAATCCGGCAAAAATGGCCTGGTGTTGCCCAAAATTGCGCTGAAACTGTAAGGCCCGGATGTAGTGGGGATGCTGGCCGTTGAGATCGGTCAAGAGCTCCCAGGAGCGGTCAGTGGAGCCGTCGTCCACGAAAATGATCTCGAAGGTACGACCCATGCCGGTGAGCGTGCGGAGCAACCGCTCCCCCAACTCGCGGAGATTGTCTTCTTCGTTGTACACGGGAATAACCACAGAAATCTCGGGGGCAGGCGAAGGCTCGCTCAAGGGGATAACCTGGTTGGACATAAATTTTGCCTTCGAATGGGCTGATAGAATAGAGAATTTATATGCTTAATTCCCTTAGGCGGTTGGCTCAAGACCGTCCGTAAAATGGTTCTCGGGTATGTATGCGAAATCAGCGGCAAGGTGAGGAACATACAATAATCTCGAGATCTCAGCGTAAATGCTTGGATGCTCGTTGGTCCCATGGTGTAAAGGAATCAAACGAATCTGCGCGATTCGCTGATCCCAGCTATTTGCTTCGGCAATCCTTGTAATTGTGTCTTGAATATTGGACAAGATGGTTTACCCGACCCTGAATAAATATCCGGGAGTACCCATAGCAGAATTTTCCGCAATGCGGCGACGGGCTTCTTCAACAAAATGCTCGTGAATTTCAAAGCCTGCCACCTGCCGTCCAAGGCGACGAGCCACAACAATTGTAGTTCCTCCACCGGCAAATGGGTCTATCACTATTCCACCTGCCGGGCTGGCGATCTTAATAAAGAACTCGGCCAATCCCTCCGGCATCGCCGCAGTGTGCGCCACGCTGCGATACTGGTTGTAGGTCTGCGGAACAGTCACCACGTTTCCCGGATCTGCTCCGCCCAGTAAATAGGTCTTGGTTCGATCACGGCCAAACCCGGCCTCGGTATTCCGCCTGCCAAGCCTGTCCATTTTTCGGCGGGCAATCTCTGCGAGGTCTGCTTTATAGGGGACTCTAACTGCATCCAGGTCAAAATATGGTTTTAACCCACGGGCAAAATGATAAACGTATTCAAAACTATCCTTGGTTCGTGGGCCAAATTTGCCTGGGACTGCATTGGTTTTCGCCCAAATGTAAGTCTCAATCCAACGCCAGCCCAGCCGTTGGAGGGCCAGAACCAGTTCATAGACGTATGGGTGTCTCTGACCTTTTAGGGGACCCTGTTTGGCTACGCGGTTCTTGATATTGAGGATGAGACTGCCACTTTCGCGTGCAGCACCAAACATCGCTTTAGCAAACGGCAGGAACCACTCAACATAATGATCTGGGTGTATACGACTATATGCCCGCGCATCGGCATACGGGGGACTAGTGAAGAAAAGGTCGATGCTGCTTTGAGGAAGGCGTGGCAACAAGTCTAAGGCATCACCATATGTTATCCCATCATCGAGCAATTTGGCTAGCACTTGAGTGTCACCTTCGATCTGCACACTTATCTCCTCAAGTTAAATATAGGCGATTTTGATTGGGGAGGTAAATATATATTTCTTAAAAAAAGGCCACCGCCACCTGATGTGGCTGGTGGCCCCAAAGAAACCGCGCAGCAGGCCGTAAGCCGAGTTCTGTTCCGGGTTGCCCCGGCGATGATCATTCCTCTATGACCCTGGTTGACCGGGGTCTAAAGCGACCTACCCGGGAGCTTCGGGCGGGCCACCCTCAAACGCTCCCCTATTTGGTCTTGCTCCAGGTGGGGTTTTCCAAGCCGGCAATGTCGCCACTGCCGCTGGTGAGCTCTTACCTCACCTTTTCACCCTTACCGTGGACGTACCACGGCGGTCTGGTCTCTGTGGCACTTTCCCTAGGGTTACCCCCGCTGGGCGTTACCCAGCACCCTGCCCTGTGGAGCTCGGACTTTCCTCCGGCGGCACCATGGCGGCCGGCGATCATCTGGCCTGCTGCGCGGCCCTGTGAGGTCGGAAAACTTAATTATATTCTACCGCAACCGGGTCTTTTGGTCAATGGCGCGGTTGGCCAAGCGGTCGGCCAGGGAATTCATTTCCCGGGGGACGTGAGCAATATCAAAGGTCTCAAATTCTTTGCGGGTTCGCTGGGCCGTTTCATACAAAGGCAGGAGGTGCGGGGCTTTCACCCGGTACTGCCCCTTGATCTGGCGCACAAGCAGTTCGGAATCAGCGAAGACCTGGATTTTCTGCACGCCGAGATTCCGGGCCATTTTTAATCCCAGAATTAAGGCCTGATATTCCGCCACGTTGTTGGTAGCCTGACCCAGGTATTCACCGTATTGCCCCTTGATATCGCCCCCGGCATCCATCAGGACCGCCCCCGCACCGGCCTGTCCGGGATTGCCCCGGGAGGCACCGTCGCAGTATAGGCTCCACACGCCATCTTCAAGAGCACGGAAGTGGCTGGCCACTTCCCGAAAGAGCTCCTGCAACTGCTCCGGGGTAAGCTGAAACTGCTCCCGCACCTCTTTAAGGTCATGCCCTGCGGCCAGGGCTTGAAAGATGGCAGCACGCGTGGTCATCTCCCTCATCTCATAAGGACGCGTGCTGCCCGCCGGCTGCCGTGGTTTCCTCCGCTTCTTCGAGCCAATAGAGAATACGCTGGCAGTGCGGGCACTGCAGGATCTCCACCCCTTTTTGGAGGTCAATGAACTGTTGCGGCAGAATGTTCATATGGCAGCCTAGACAGACGCCTTCTTGAACCGGCGTGATGGCGCTGCCGTTGCGGCGTTGGCGGATGAATTCATAGCGTTTCATGAGGCCCGCGGGCACACCCTTGCGCAATTTTTTGCGCTTTTCCTCCAATGCGGCCATTTCCTGCTGCAAGGTTTTGACTTGGGCCGCCACTTCCTGCCGCTGTTCGGCCAGAGTCACTTCCTGTTCAGCAATCTGCTGGTTGAGCTCGGCGATGAGGCCTTTCTGAGTCTCCATGAGGTCCAGGAATTCCAGGATGCGGGTCTCCCGCTGGTCCCGCTGGTCCTCTTTAAAGGCGATTTCTTTGAGCATCGCCTTGTATTCGATGTTGCTTTTGATCTCCATCAGGCGCTGGCGGCTGGTTTTGATACCCTCCTCCATTTCCGCCATTTCCATTTCCGTATCCCGATGCTGGGCCTTGAGGTCCGCCAATTCCTGGAGACGAGCGGCGTGGCCTGCTTTCAGCTCTTCCAGGGCTGCCTCGCCGGCTTTCAGCTCCTCAGGTAGCCTCTCCAGCCCCTGGGCGACCTCCAGGATCACCTTGTCTATTTCCTGAACATCGATGAGTTTATTTAACTCCGGTAACAAGATTCAACCTCCGCTTGTGGCAGGATGTTTGGCAATATGCCGGGTTGGGCGAGGCGCCGGGCGCTACGCCGCCGGGACTCGCAGTTTTAGCTGTGGTTATAAGGCTCTCCTCACATAGAGCAGCACGGGTGGGGCTGAGTCGCCGCCACCAAGACGTCAAGCCCAAGGCCGGCCTCGTGGAACATCTCCCGGAGCTGTCCGGCCCAGGGCTTCATAAACACCACTTCGCTGGCAAAATGGCCCACCGCCATGACGCCAAAGCCTTCCGGAAGTCCCGGCGGAACCTGGTGGTGGCGGATTTCCCCGGTCAAGTAGATCTGGGCCCCCTGACTCAAGGCGTCCGGTAAAAGCTCACCGCCGCTGCCGCTGCACAGCGCCAGCCGCTGCACCTGTGGGGGCGGCTGGCCCCACACCTGTACGGTTGCCACGCCGAAGATTTTCTTCACCAGGCTCATGACTTGTGCGAAGGGCCGCGGTGCGGGCCAGGAGCCGAGTCGCCCCAGACCCAGGGGCGTGCCGGGATGCCGCACCGGATATAAATCGTAAGCCACTTCCTCATAGGGGTGGGTTGCTTTGAGGCGAGACAGGGCCACGGGGAGCAGGGACTCCGGGGCCAAGACCTCCAGGCGGGTTTCTTCGGCCCGGGAAAGCTCGCCTACCTCGCCCTGAAAGGGTTGCGCTCCCGACAGGGGACGATAGGCGCCCTGCCCCGGGGAGGCAAAAGAACAGTGGGAATACCGGCCGATTACCCCCAGGCCGGCGTCCCCCAGGGCCTGGCGCACCGGATCCTCAAAGCCCGCCGGGACGAACACCACCAGCTTGTACCAGGGGTCCCGGGTGGTGGGGGTCAAAACCTCCACGTCGGTCAGTTCAAGCTCCTGGGCCAGGTAGTCGTTAAGGCCGCCGGGGGCAACATCCAGGTTAGTGTGGCACGATACCATGGCCAGCCCGGCCCGGAGCAGGTCCGCCAGCAAACGGCCGCTGGGGCGATCTTCCCGCACGTCCTTTAAGGGCTGGTAGAGGAGGGGGTGGTGAGTCAGGAGGAGTTGAACGCCTCTTTGCGCGGCTTCGGCGACGATGCCCGGGGTGACTTCTAGAGCCACCAGGAGGGCTTCAATCTGCTGTCCGGGGTGTCCCACTTCGAGGCCGGTCTTATCGCCGCTTACGGCCCAGGCCGATGGATAGCGGCTTTCCAACAGGTTAAGAATATCTCGCAACGTCACGCTCATAGAACATAAAAAAGGGGTGCGCAGAGAGCACCCCCGGGGTTGAACCCCTGTGGAATCGAGGCGTTATATTGTACTCGCAATCGTTGCTCCCGGATGCTTGGTGGGCCCACCCGGATTTGAACCAGGGACCGTCCGGTTATGAGCCGGTTGCTCTAACCGCTGAGCTATGGGCCCGTGCATGGCAGTCGCCAGGGGGCATCCCTCATCGGTCACGCGCCCTTATCTGCCCCCCATAATGTTATTATAACTCTCCTTTCCGATTGTTCAAGAGAGACAAATCCAAAATCACGTCTCCATAAAGCTTTTCAATCGGGTGCTCCGGGAAGGATGCCGGAGCTTGCGCAGGGCCTTGGCTTCGATCTGGCGAATGCGCTCCCGGGTGACTTCAAAGTCCTTGCCCACTTCCTCCAGGGTGTGATCGGTCTTTTCGCCGATGCCGAAGCGCTTGCGCAGCACCTTCTCCTCCCGGGGCGTGAGGGTGGCCAACATCTTGCGGGTCTGATCCGCCAGGTTGAGGTTGGCTACCGCCTCGATGGGGGTGGAGATTTTTTTATCTTCGATAAAATCTCCCAGGTGGCTGTCTTCTTCGTCCCCGATGGGCGTTTCCAGGGAGAGGGGTTCTTTGGCGATCTTCAGCACTTTCCGGACCTTTTCCAGAGGGAACTCCATTTTTTCGGCAATCTCCTCCGGGGTGGGCTCCCGGCCGATTTCCTGGACCAGATAGCGGGAGGTGCGGATCAGCTTGTTGATGGTTTCGATCATGTGGACCGGGATGCGGATGGTGCGGGCCTGGTCGGCGATGGCCCGGGTGATGGCCTGGCGGATCCACCAGGTGGCGTAGGTGCTGAACTTGTAGCCCCGCTCATATTCAAATTTTTCCACCGCCTTCATCAGGCCGATATTGCCTTCCTGGATCAAGTCCAGAAATTGCAGCCCCCGATTGGTATACTTTTTGGCAATGCTCACGACCAGACGCAGGTTGGCCTCCACCAGTTCCCGTTTGGCCTTTTGGGCCTGGTATTCCCCTTTTTCGGCCTTGACCAGGATCGCCAACAGCCGGCCCGCGGGCAGCCCGGCTTCGCTTTCTATCCTTCTTAAGCGCCGGCGGGATTGACTCCAGACTTCCTCCAACTCCGCCAGCCGCTCGGGGATCAGGACCGGAGGCAGCGCCTGTTCCGGGGCCTTATTTTTAAGCTCCCGGCGCAATTGGCGATACTTGGTGGCCGACAGGCCCGCGGCCCCCAGATGTTTCCCCAGCCTATGCTGACAACCCCGAATCACATAGCCAAAATTGCGCAGCCGCTCGAGAATACCTTCCAGATAGTGGCGCTCCAGCCGCAGGTTTTTGAAGTTTTCCACCAGCCGCTGCCGTTGGGCGGCGATCTTCTGCTCCAGGTGGGCCCGGGCTTCGTCTTTCGGGGGCAACTCCGCGGCTTCTTTGAGCATCTGCTGGATTTTGTCATCCTGGGACCGGACTTTTTGGATCAATTTCAAAATTTTGGATTTTTGGGTGGTCAGATCTACGGCAGGATCGTCTTCACCGAAATCATCCAAGATGTTCTGCGGTGACAGCTTTTCCTCTTCCAGGCGGTTCACCAGGCCCATAATCTCCTTCAGGGTCAGGGGCACCTCCAGGAGGGAGTGGAGCACTTCTTTTTCACCTTCTTCAATACGTTTGGCGATGGCCACCTCGCCTTCCCGGGTGAGCAGGGAGACGGTCCCCATTTCCTTAAGGTAGAGGCGCACCGGATCATCAAATTTGGCGGCGGCCTCCGGTTCCAGGCTCAAATCGCCCTCACCTTCCCCCGTGTTCATTTGCGAGGTGAGGGCCAGGCTGGAAACCGCAGGAGGAGGGATCTCCAGGTCATCAAAGATCATGATGTCCTTCATCTGCTCATTTAAAAGGTTCTCGGGAGATAGGGAGTCGTTCAGGTCATCCACGGTGATCAAGTTGTCATCATCCCCCATAGGCATGATATCCTGAAAGCCGTCCATTCCCATTCCCTTATTCATCCATTCTCTCCTTTTTGTGTAGACCTGCTTTTGAGATGTTCTATCTGCCGATGAATCTCCTGTTGCCTGGCCAACAAGGCTGAGAGATCATCGCCCTTTAGGCTGACAGCGGTCTTCAGTTCTTCCTTGAGCTGGGTCCGGGCTTTTTTCAGCCGCCGGATGTGGAGATCTTGGCGCCAATCGGCCACCAGAAAATCCCCCGCCGGTCCGCCTGATTCGTCCTCCTCTAAGGTTAGGGCACAGATGTGCTGTCGTTGGTTTTCCTCCGGCGCCTGCTGCACCAGAAGGCCGTGATCCAAGCTGCCGTGTTCCCGATAACTCGTGATGATCAGTTCCATGAGCCTCTTGAGTTCCGGGTTTTCGAATTCCGCGGCCCACTCTTCCAGTTCTTCTACCGTTACGGCTTCCGAGTGGCCCAGGACCCAGCGAATTACCCCTTTTTCCAGGCTGACCGCGAGGTGGGACCTGGGGTCCAGCCGGGCTGACGAGACCGGGGCCAGGGAGGTGAGGCTTCTCTTCAGCACGGTCTCATCCACCCCCAGACGCTCGCTAGTATCTCTGAGCCACAGATTCCGCTCCACCGGATCGGAGATGGCCTGGACAAAGGGACGCAATTCCTCCAAGACCCGCACCCGGCCCTGGATATCCTGGCCGTGGGTGGTGATCAGGTCTTCCAAAACATAAGTGAACCAGGGCTGGGCCGAGTCCCAGGCCGTGCGGAATAATTCCACCCCGTGGGTGCGGGCGTAATCGTCCGGGTCCAAGCCGCCAGGGAGAGGCAGGGCCCGCACCGCCAGGTTTTCCTGGGCAAACAGCGGGAAGGCCCGCGTCATGGCCTTGGCCCCGGCGGCGTCGCCGTCATAGACCAGGACCACTTGGTCCGCCAGAGATTTCAACAGGCGCACCTGCTCCCGGGTCAGGGCCGTGCCCAGGGTGGCCAAGACATTACTGATGCCTTTGACCTGCAAGGCGATCAGGTCCAGGTAGCCTTCCACCACCAGGGCCACGCCGGTGTGGCGCAGGGCTTCCGCGGCCTGGGGCAGGCCGTAGAGGGTGCGGCCCTTGGAGTAGAGCAGGGACTCCGGCGAGTTGAGGTACTTGGGTTCGCCGTCGCCGATGGTCCGGCCGCCGAAGGCGATGACCCGGCTCTGCCGGTCAAAGATAGGGAAGATGATGCGGTTGCGGAAGCGGTCATAAAAACCGCCCCGCTCCCGGGGCGCCAACAACCCCACTTCCTGGCCCACTTCTAAAGAGATGCCCCGGCCTTGGAAATGGCGCCGCAGGGAGTCCCAGGAATCGGGGGCATAACCCAACTGAAAAGCCCGGATAATCTCCGGGGTCAGGCCGCGTTTTTTCAGGTAGTCCCGGCCGGGCTGGCCTTCGGAACTGGCCAGGGTGGCGGCATAGAAGGCCGCGGCCGCAGCGTTGGCCTCGTAGGCGGTGGTGCGCTTTTTGGCCTGCTGGGCCCCTTCCGGGCCCAATTCCTTGAGGGTCAGGGGGATGCCATAGCGCCGGGCCAACTCCTGCGCGGCCTCGGGAAAGCTCAGGCGGTGATATTGCTGGATGAAGGCAATGACGTTGCCGCCGGCCCCGCAGCCGAAACAGTAGAAAATGCCCTTGTCCGGCGCCACCGTGAAGGACGGCTTGGTCTCGGAATGGAAAGGGCAGAGCCCCAGGAGGTTTCTGCCCTTTTGCTCCAACTTGACATACTGGCCCACGACCTCTTCGATAGAGGCGGCGTCTTTGATCTCCAGGAGCTTGTCTTCGGGGATAAATGCCATATTCAGTTGCCAGTAGTCAGTGGCCGGTGGCCAGTGGTGGGGCGGGCCGCAGTGCCTGCCGCTTTATTCCCCCTCCCCAAGGTGGGAGGGGGTTAGGGGGAGGGGGTGAAATGCCTCGCCACCCCCACCCTAACCCTCCCCCATCAAGGGGGAGGGAACCCTTATCGATAGCACAGGTTTTCCAGCTTGTGCCCGGCGGGCAGTGCCCGCCCTACATTAACTTTATTGTCTTTTTACAATAAGGATTCTGCCGAGTTTAGCGCCTTTCCCCCTAATCATGCAATTCCACCACCGTCACCCCGGGGTTGGCATCCGGTTTGACGTCTTTCACCAGCGTGTGGTGCTTCAGGTGGTCCCACAAGGCCCGTTTCAACCGCCCCGTGCCGACGCCGTGGATGATGTCCACTTTTTCGGTGCCGTGGAGCACCGCCTGGTCGATGAGCCGGTCCACCAGGGGCAGGGCTTCGTCCACCCGGAGGCCCACCAGGTTGAGGCTGGGGAGCCAAGCCGGGGGCCGATGGTAGCCCGAGGCGGTGCCGCGGCTGATGGCCTGGGCGGCCGCGCCCCCAACCAGGGTTACTTCTTCCGGGCTGACCCGGAGTTTGACGTTTCTCGCCTGGACCTCCAGGCGGCCGTCCCGGGTGTCGGCGGCCAAAATCTTGCCGGTCAGGTTCAAGGCCGGCAAAAAGACCTGCTGGCCGGGCAGGAACCGGGGCACTGCGGCCGGGGCCGATACTGGTCCGGGGGTCAGGTCCTCCAGGAGTTGGGCCTGGCGCTGGGAAAACTCCTGGCGCAACTTGCCCCAGGGCTCGTGACCGGCTCTGAGCCGGCGCACGATAGCCTTAAATTCGCTTTCGGCCTCCTTGATGCGGTCCAAAGCCGCCTGCTTTGTTCCATTAATTAAACGATTGCGCGCCGCGGCAAGCTCGACCTGGGCATCGTCTAATTCATGCATTTTCCGGGCCAAATCCCCTTCCCGCCGGGCCAGTTCATGTTCTTCATGGGCCAGATGTTGTTGGGCCGCCTCCACCTGGGCCAGCAGCCGGTAGGCCCGCAGTTCGTCCTGGTTGAGATAGCTTTCGGCCATCTCCAAAATCTCCGGGGACAGGCCCATCTCCCGGGCGAGCTTTAAGGCGTTGGACGCCCCCACCACCCCATAGGCTAACCGGTAAGTGGGCCGCCTAGTCTCCTCGTTGAACACCACGGCCACATTCTCAAACCCATCGGTCTTTTGGGCAAAACTCTTTAAAATCGGCAGGTGGGTGGTGGCGGCGCCGAACGCGCCCCGCTGATAGAAGGCCTGGAGCAGGGCCAGGGCCAGGGCGCCGCCCTCGGTGGGGTCGGTGGCCGTACCCAGTTCGTCCAGCAGGATGAGGGCCCTCTCCGGCAGGTCGGTGAGCATAGTCAGAGCCCGCTTGAGGTGGGCCGAAAAGGTGCTTAAATGCTGGTGCAGGTCCTGGGGATCGCCGATGTCGGCGAAGACGGCATTAAAGGGGCAGAACTCGCTGCCCTCGGCCACGGGGATGGGGATGCCGCTTTGGACCATGAGGGTTAAGAGCCCCAGGGTCTTTAAGGCCACGGTCTTGCCGCCGGCGTTGGCCCCGGAAATAATGACAAACCGGCGCTCCGGGGTCAACTCCAGGTCAATGGGAACCACGTCCGGGGACCCCTTATCCTCCCGTCTGTTGTGGACCAGAAGGGGGTGCCGGGCCTGGCGGAAATCCACCCCGGGCTTGGAGCGCCAGATGGGTTCGCGAGCCTGGAACTCTTCGGCAAACCTGGCCTTGGCCTGGATGGCGTCCAGTTCGGCCAAAATGGACAGGCTCAGGCGAATTTCGTCCAGGTGGTTCCGCACCAAATCGGTGAGCCGCCGCAGCACCGCCTCTTCCTCCCGCTTTTCCCGGTTGTGGAGGAGGTTCAAGGCGTTGTTGTGCTCCACGATGGCCAGGGGCTCGAGATACAAGGTGGCCTTGGTCTGGGACTGGTCGTGGATGATGCCGGGGATGGCGCCCTTGTGGTCGGCCTTGATGGGAATGACGTAGCGTCCGTGGCGCTGGGAGATGAGGGGATTCTGGATGGCGTCCTGGTAGGCCGGTTGAAAAAAGGTTTGTTTGATCTGACGGTTGACCTGATCCCGGGTGTCGGAGAGCTCCCGGCGCACCTGGGCCAAGCCCGGGCTGGCCTGATCTAAAATGAAATTGTGGGGGCTGATGCACTGCTGGATGGCTTCGGAAAGCGGCGGCAGATCCTGGAGATTGCCGGCCAGGACGGCCAGGTTCGGGGTCAGATCATTCCCCAGGCCGATGTAATGCTTGAGCTGCCGGGCCAGGCGCAGCACCTGCACAATGTCATTAAAGGCTTCGGCGGGCAAGAGGCTCCCCCGGACGGTGGCTTTGCCCAGCCAGGTGGCCAGCAGGGGGAAATCGGTAAAGGGGATGGGGCCTTCGCGGTACTGAAGTTCCCGTAATTCGTGGATTTGCTGAAACGGCGCCTGGATATGGACCAGATCAGCGCGGGGCGTAAGAGACCCCAGAAAGCTCCGCCCTAGGTCAGAGACGGCATAAGTCTGAACCACCCGGAGAAGTGCGGGAAACTCCAGGGCGGTCAAAGTTGACTCTGACATGGCACTCCAGGTTTCCGTTTGGGGGTGAAAAGTCTATGAACCCAGACGCTGCCGCGCGATCTCTTGGATCACCTTGCCATCCGCCCGGCCGGCGAGACGGACCATGGCGCCTTTCATTACTTTGCCGAGATCTTTGGGGCCGCTGGCTCCCAGTTCAGCGATAACGCTGGCCACTGCGGCGGCCAATTCTTCCGGGCTTAGTTGCGGCGGCAAAAAAGAGAGGAGGACACCCAGTTCCTCCTCTTCTTTTTTGGCAAGCTCGGGACGACCGGCCTTGGTGTATTCGGACATGGCCTCCCGACGCTGTTTTGCCTGCGTGTTAATGATTGCTTGCAGTTCTGCTTCGGTGAGTTGGCGTCTGGCGTCCACCTCGCGGTAGTGGATAGCACTCTTCAACAGCCGCAAGGTGGCCGCAGTCACCGGTTGTTGGTTTTTGATGGCCTCTTTGAAAGCCTGGTCCAGCCGCTGATATAAGGAATTCATGAACCCTCAATCTTGCGCAGCTTCTTCAAAGCCCGTTTTTTGGCCGCCAAAATTTTCTTTTTTCGCTTGATACTGGGCTTTTCGTAATGCTCCCGTTTGCGAATCTCAGAGAGAATCCCGGCCTTTTCGCATTGCTTTTTAAAGCGCTTTAAGGCGACCTCGAAAGGTTCGTTGGGTTTTACCCTGACGCCGGGCATCCATTTCGCCTCCTCCCGTTGTCAGATGCACCTATCATCCTGTCCTCCTGTCCTCTAGGTGTTCCGTTACGTTTACGCAGAAGGTTGGCAGGTTGATGTGGTGATCGTCTAAAAACATTTATTCTTTATCATCTGTGCAGAAACTGTCAAGAGGTTTTGTGAGAAAACTGAAGAGTGTTATGAGGAATTTCCATAATTAATTGAAAAATTTATTTTGCCGCAATTACTGCCAGTAGCGTATCATAGGGCATTGGAAAGTTAAACCCGAAGGAGAACTATGCCGCGCTTAAACCTGAGATGGCTGGGGGTGCTGACAGTCTGGCTGGCGCTGGCGGCCGGCTGCGTCACCGTCAAGGTGAGCCTGTTTGAAGAGCCGGCCCCGTTGAAAGAGAAAACCATCTCGGGGTATGGCCGGGACAAGATCCTGCTTATGGACGTCTCCGGGGTCGTCCTGGAAGGCCCCCACCGCATATTAGGGCTGACCAGCGGAGTGACCTCGCCCAGCCGGATCAAGGAAGAATTGGAAAAAGCCGCCCAGGATGATCGCATCAAGGCAGTGGTCCTGAAGATCAATTCCCCCGGCGGCACCGTGAGCGCCGCGGACGTCATTCTCCATGAGATCAAGCAATTCAAGGCCAAGAAAGGCGTGCCGCTGATAGTCTGTCTCCAGGGCCTGGCCGCGTCCGGGGGGTACTATGTGGCCCAGGCGGGGGACACCATTATTGCCTATCCCACTTGCATCACCGGCTCCATCGGGGTCATTGCCATGAAGTTCAATCTCCAGGGGTTGATGAATAAGTTTGGCGTAGGCGAAGACGTAGTCAAGAGCGGCAAATGGAAGGATTTCTGGTCGCCATTCCGACCCGCCTCCCCCCAAGAAAAGGAGATGATGCAGCATATCATTGATGATTTCTACCGGGAATTCGTGAACGTGGTGGCCCAGGGACGGAAGCTGAGCCTGAAGCAAACCCTGGCCGTGGCCGACGGCCGGATTTTTACCGCCTCCCAGGCCCGGGACCTGAGATTGGTGGATCAGTTAGGCTATCTGGACGACGCCATCGAGTTGGCCAGGACCAAAGCGGGCTTGGACAAGGCTACTCGGGTCGTGATCTATCATCGACCCGGCAGTTATAAACCGACAATCTATTCCTTGATGCCTGATCTGGACATGGTGGGACCGCAATTCTTATACCTGTGGTGGGGTGGAGGCACCTGAGGTTGGTGCTGCTCATTAAAATTATTTTTTCAAGGTCTGCCTCTCAGAGCCGATAAGGATAATAAGAGGGGGCGATTGAGGGGGGGCAGAAATGGAGAAGAAGAGTTTAAAGCCTGGGGGGACATGGGCGCGATTTCTTTTCTGTAATCCCATTAATAACGGGAAAGTCAGGGGACCGGCGATTACTCGCCGAGCCGCTATAACTTTGGACTGGATTTTTGAGGCGCCCATAATTCTGATGGATAATCGCAAGCACAAGGGAGCCGGTAAAGTTGCAGCGCCGGCCGACAAAAATGGGAAGGGCAAGGCTAAGGGTAAGGGGCTATCACGGCGCCAGGAGACCAAGGATACCGTTCTTGCAGGGAATAAAAAGTTGATTGAGCGCGTTCGCCAGATTATCGCTGAAACTCCGGAGATCAGACCGGAGAAAGTGGGGCCCCTGCTTGAGGCTGTGGAGCAGGGCACCTATGACATCGATGTCCAGAGACTAGCCAATATCCTCCTCGCCAAGCTGTTACTGGAGCCATGATGTCTTGCCGGTTCGGGCCAGCCAGTCTTCGGTTGACGGTCGCAAGGCTGGAAAGGTTTTGTCTTGAAATGTTCCGGCGTAAGTGTAAGGCCCCGCCCTTGGGTGTCTAAGCACAGGCCGGCAAGCCAGCGCCACCGATAATCGCAGGATTACCGCGGCAGAGCCTTGCCAGATGGCAGGCCCAGGAGGGATTGCTTCCTTTACCTATCGCGGTTAACCTTGCGTCAGCCGCTGCAGGCGTTGGAGCACCAACATTGCGACTTCTTCTACCTCCTCCTGGCTGGTGGGGTAGCCCACGCTGAAGCGCACCGCGCCCCGGGCGATTGAGGCTGGCAGGCCCATGGCCGCCAGCACCGGGGAGATGTCTTCCTGGCCGGTGTGGCAGGCCGAGCCCAGGGAAGCGGCCACCTGCGGCAGGCCGCCCATGAGGTAACCGCCTGAGATATCTGGGAAGGACACGTTCAAGGTATTGGGGATACGTCCCACTGGCGGACCGTTGAGGATGAGTCCGGGGACCCCCTGGCGCAGCAGTTCATGAAGCCGGTCTCGCAGGCTTTGCAAGCGCATCGTTGCGAAGGGGAGACGTTCCCGAGCCAGGCGGCAGGCTTCCCCCAGGGCCACCATATAGGGCACGTTTTCGGTGCCGGCCCGGCGGCCACCTTCCTGGGAGGCCCCGTGGAGCAGGGGGGTGAAGGGGGTTCCAGGCCTGACGTACAGTGCCCCGACGCCTTTAGGGGCATAGCACTTGTGACCGGCCACCGTAAGGAAATCCACCTGTAAGGCGTCCACGTCCACGGGAATCTTCCCCACGCTTTGGGCCGCATCGGTGTGGAAGGCAATTCCCGCTTCCCGGGCCAGGACTCCGATCTCGCCGACGGGCTGAATGGCTCCGGTCTCGTTGTTGGCATGCATCACGCTGATCAGGATGGTATCGGGCCTCAGAGCTCGACGCACCTCTTCAGGGTCCAGCAAGCCGGTTCCGTCCACCGGCAGAATGGTCAGGCCAAATCCTTGGGATTGTAAAAACCGGCAGGGGGCCAGCACCGCGGGGTGCTCCGTGGCCACGGTAATGAGGTGGCCCTGGCCGTGATGGTATGCCACGCCCTTAATTACCGTATTGTTGGCCTCGGTGGCGCCGCTGGTGAACACGACGGCATCGGGGACGCACCCCAGCACCGCAGCCACTTCCTCGCGGGCGCGACGCACGGCCTCCTTGCTTTTGAGGCCCAAGGAATAGTCGCAACTGGGATTGCCGAATTCCCCGGTCAGATAGGGCTTCATGGCCCGGAAAACTTCCGGAGCCACGGGGGTGGTGGCATTGTAGTCCAGATAAATCATGGCGGCTGCCTCCTCCGCAGGTTGCCAGGTTCTGGTATATCCGGTCTGTATCCGATTGACGCCGGAAATCGACCTCTGATATTGTAACCTAAATCAAAGCCCGCTCCTATGAACCGGTCATTATCTCCCACACTCTATCGCCTGGGTCGTTGGTCCTGCCACCAGACTATCGGACGGTATTTCTCCCTGCAGGTCAGCGGCCTGGAGCACCTACCCACCCAGGGTCCCGCGATTATCTGTCCCAAGCACCAGCGTTGGGAAGACATCCCCCTCATCGGCATGGCGCTCCCTCCGCCTTTACACTATATCGCCAAAGTGGAGCTGTTCCAGCAACCGTTCGTGCGGGAGTTGTTGGGGGCTTGGGGCGGGGTGCCGGTGGACCGGAAAAATCCCCGGGCCACCCTGTCGTCCTTCAAGCGCCTCCTGCCACTTTTGGCCAACCGGGCCTTCATCGTGCTGTTCCCCGAGGGCACCTATTTTGTGGGCCGGGTAGGGCCCGGCAGGCATCGCCTGATTCAACTGCTCCTCAAACTGCAAGGCCAGGAAGGCCTGAAGTACCTGCCCTTTGTGCCTGTGGGGGTAATTTATGAGCCCCGGCTTTATGGTTATACCGTGCAGGTAAAATTGGGGCCGCCGCTGCTAGCCCCCGGCCCCCGCCAGGCTCCGGCCCTGACCGCGGCCCTTATGGCCCGCATTGCTCATTTGTCAGGCTTCTAGTTCCCCTTCCCAAGAAAATTTCCCCAGAGGGTGCTTTTAAAAAAACCGCCTTATATCAGACTAGGCTATTTCAAAAACGGGTCGAGCTTCTTCCTTTGATAAGGGAATACCTATTCTATGCCAGGATGGCGCCGGGAAGGGCCGCCCTATGAAATTGGTTTATGGGAGAAATTGCGCGATGATCTCTTCGATTCGCTGGGCCGCCAGGCCGTCGCCATAGGGGTTGCGGGCCTGGGCCATGGCTTGGTAGCTGGCCGGGACTTCCATGAGTTCTTTAATCTCATGAAAAATCTTGGCTCGCTCCGTGCCTACCAGTTTGACCGTTTTGGCCCAGATCCCCTCGGGGCGCTCAGTAACGTCTCTCATGACCAGTACCGGCTTCCCTAACGCTGGGGCCTCTTCCTGGATGCCGCCGGAATCGGTCAGGACCACATAACTTTGACTGAGCAGATACACGAAAGGCATGTAATCCAGGGGCGGTAACAGGAACAGGCGCTGGCCCGACTGCCCTTCCCGAGAAGCGTCACCGACCGGAGCCAGGATCTGTTTTACCGGGCGCTGCACATTGGGATTGAGGTGGACCGGATAAACCACCACCACATCGGCAAAAGACTCCACCACGTCTCGCAAGGCCCAACAAATGCTTTCGAAGCCGGGTCCGAAATTTTCCCGACGATGGCCAGTGACCAGGATTAGGCGCTTGCCATCCAGCGACAATTGAAATTCTTGCGCAAAATAGCTGCGCCAATGTCCTTGTTCCTGTGCAACCCGGCCGGCAATAATCTTGAGGGCATCAATGACGGTATTGCCCGTGACCCAGATGCGCTCCGGAGCTACGCCTTCGGCCAGGAGGTTGTCCCGGGCCCAGGGAGTAGGGGCAAAGTGGTAGTCGGTCAAAACCCCGGCCAACTGCCGGTTGATTTCTTCTGGAAAAGGCCGGTGCTTATCCCGAGTGCGGAGACCAGCCTCCACATGCCCCACGGGAATTTTCAGATAGAAGGCCGCCAGGGCCGCCACAAAAGTAGTGGTGGTGTCACCGTGGACCAGCACCAAATCTGGTTGTTCCTCTTGCAGGACCTTCTTTAGGCCAATTAACGCCCGGCTGGTGATGTCAAACAGGTCCTGGTTCGGAGACATGATATCCAGATCGAAATCCGGTTTTATCCCAAAGATATCCAAAACCTGGTCTAGCATTTGCCGGTGTTGGGCCGTCACCGCGACTTTAACCTGAAAGGCGGCCGACTCTTTTAAGCGCAAGAACACCGGGGCCATCTTGATGGCCTCAGGCCGGGTCCCGAAAATAAGGAGGATTTTTTTCACCGTGATCAAGATAGCTTCAAGAATTGAGGGCCAACCTTAGCCCTTGGACACAATTTGGCGGTTTGCCGAGGACATGCCGGGGCCAAAACGGGCTGCCGGGGCAATAAGATCCCAGTTGTCTTTAAACCAGGCAATAGTGTGCTTCAGGCCTTCAGCAAACGGCGTGTTAGGTTGGTAGCCGATAAGGCTCTTGGCCCGGTCCACGGAGGCCAGCAAGCGGGGCTTGGTATCCCATTTGCGCCGGGCGGTAAAAGTGATGCCGGCCTGGTTGCCCACCTGACTATTAATCATCTCGGCCAGATCGATGATGCGGGTTTCGGCCCCGGAGGCCAGATTGAATTCCTGGCCCAGCGCGGCTTCGAAGTAACCGGCGCGCAAAAGTCCATCCACGACGTCACCCACAAAGGTAAAATCCCGGGTCTCTTCTCCGGTCCCGGTGATGGGGAGGGGTTGCCCCTGCATGGCCAGATAGATGAAGTTGGGAATCACATTGCGGTATTGCCCGGGAACTTCCCCGGGGCCATAGGAATTAAAAAACCGGGCCTTTACTTCCGGCACGCCGTAATGGTGTTGGAAAAAATTACAGTAAAGTTCTCCTACCATCTTGGTAATCTGATAAGGGGAACTCAGGTGCAAGGACATGAATTCCTCAGTGAGCGGCAGAGGGGCGCTGCTACCATAGATCGAACAACCGGAGGAGGCGTAAACAAAGCGTTTGACCCGGGCAAGATGGGAATATTGCAGGAGTTTCAAGGTTCCCAGGCCATTGACCAGCAGGTCGGTTTCGGGATGATCGATGGAATTCTGGTTGGCGAACAACGCGGCAAGGTGATAAACAACATCCGGCCCTTCAAAAAATATGCGCTTCAGCTCCACTTCATCCAGGATGCTGCCCTCCACGAACAAGACGTTGGGCAGAGCCGGCACGTTCCAGCGGGATGCAGATGACAGGTCATCCAGCACCACTACCAACTTGGCGCCCAACTCTCCCAAGGCCCGAGTTAAATTGCTGCCGATGGCCCCGGCCCCGCCGGTAACCAAAATAGTTTTTCCTCGATAGAATTCTTGATAATCCATAGTCGTTACCTCAACTTCAATAGGGTTAGGGTTGGGCATTACCTGCCCGAACCGAATATCACGATGCGGATGGTCTTGAGGAGAATCGCCAGATCCAATACCAGGCTCATATTTTTAATATAGTAGAGATCGTATTGCAACTTCTCTTTTGTTTCTTCCAGGCTGGCGGCATAAGAGTGCATAATCTGGGCCCACCCGGTTATCCCTGGTTTTACCAAGAGTCGATAACTATAGTAGGGGATCCGCTCTTTATAGCCGCAAAGCACCTGGCAGGCGTGAGGGTCAGAGGCCCGGCGTCCATGCCGCAAATCCGGGATTGGCTGCTGAAATTCCCGGATAAACACTTCCCGTTCGGGGCGGGGACCAATAAAGCTCATATCACCTTTCAAGATATTGTAGAGTTGAGGAAGTTCATCCAACCGGGTCAGGCGCAACAAACGACCCACCCGGGTAGTTCGTGGGTCCCGGTGGCAGGCAAACTGCGGTCCACACTTCTCGGCGTCATTGACCATAGTGCGGAATTTTATAATTCGAAAGGGTTTGCCGTCTTTGCCCAGGCGTTCCTGGCTGAAGAAGACCGGCCCAGGGCTATCAAGTTTCACGGCCAGGGCAATGAGGATCCAAAAGGGCCAGGTCAGGAGCAATCCCAATGAGGCCAAGAGCATATCCGTGACTCTTTTGAAATGCCGATAGTAGACCTTGTTGCTGTTCAGGCTATGGATCAGCAGCCAGACGTCCGATATATGATCCGTGGGAATCTTTCCGGCCAAAAACTCAAACAGGCTGGGCATGTCGATTAACTGTACCCCCATAAGCGAGAAGCGCACCAGGTTATTCAACAAGCCTGTCGGGTTGCTGTGAGTTATGGCCATCACCAGCATGCCGATTTTATGGGTGGTGATTATTTCGGCTAATTGGGCGCTGCTTCCCAGAACGGGGGTGCCATCAATGATGAGACCGAGTTTTTGTGGATTATCGTCCAGAAATCCGGCGACGGTTAAGCCGCTATTTTTGCGGCGGTTGATAATGGTGTGGATTTCTTGTCCAGCCTTGCCGGCGCCGATAATCAATACCTTACGTTGCAGGCGCAAAGGGAGCGCGACGGCAGAGAAAGAAAAGCGCCAGACCACCAAAAGCCAAACAAAGATCACCCCCTGCCATTCGACAAAGCCACGGCCAAGCATATGCCGTGGGGGTAATGTAAAAAGAATCAGTGCTAATAGGGTGCCTAAAAGAGAAGATAAAATGATCGTACTGATATTTTCCAGTCGTCGAAAATCAAGGTAATGATCATAGAGATTGGCTATGTAAAGCACTAAAATATATATCAATCCCATCAGGATCAACGGCAGTATAAATAGTTCTAAAAAAAACCAGGAAATCTCGAGGGTTTGTCGGCCCAAGGAAAAACCAATCAGGATGGAAAGACAGAGCACGACCACGTCACCTACTAATAACGCAAGTGGCCATATGGAAAACGGTAAGCCCATAAATTTGAACATTATCTCACCACGAACAAAAGGCTGCTGAGCGCAAGCCGAGAGCGGCTACAGTCAAACGCCCAGCTTGCTCTGAGGCCTCCAGCAAACGAGACCGAATGTCCAGGAATCGAAACATAATGTTCATAATGTTCAAATAGTACTTCAATCTGTTTTATGCAAGTGTTTAAGAATAAATTTATGCACAAAGCTTGCCATTGGCCCCCGAACTCCTCTCCTTATCGAACTTTAGGGGGATTAATAGAATATTATGCAAATTGCATTCCTTGGCTGTTTCCCCCCTGCCGGGTTTCTCGGGTAAAATATTGAGGGTTACCATACCATACCCCACACCATCCGCAATTGGTCGCAGATTCGCCTTGGTCAGTTAAGACATATTCATGTTGTTTAAAAACCTACCGATAAGAACATTGGGGACAGGGAGGGGGAGGGCCTTTGGGGGGAGGGATGAAGACAGGTTATTTTCTGGTTCGCATACTATGAAAAAATATCCAACGGATAGACTGGGGACAGCTGAATCTCTTGGGGACGGGAGTGGACCAAACTCCATCCCGAAGATCTCCGTGACACATTGGCACTCCACGGTCCTATCGGCTTTGCCGCCAGATTATTCAATGGAAAATGAGGCTCTGGAGCGAAGCTTCAAGGAACTGGTGAATTACTATCGCCACTCCAGCGCGGGCCGCCGCTGCTTAGGCGTCGTGCATCAAATGAACTCTCCGCTGCAGGTCCTTTCCTTCCAACTGGATCTCCTGGAGCAGAAAGCCCAGGAGGAACTGGAGCTTATCAGCCAATCTTCCCTGGCCGGCCTTGAGACGCTGGTTACTTTAAACCACTACCGTCGGGAGAAATTCCGTCAATTACAGAATGAGCTCGAAAAGCTGCAAAACTTTTCTCGCATTCTGGTTCGGCAAGGGATACATGAGGATATCGGGGAACGGATTCACCTGGATCTAAATGAGCTCTGTCGGCAGGAATTGGAACTCTATCTGGCCGACCCCATTTTCAAGCACCAGATCACAAAAGAATTTCACTTTGAAGACGGCTTTATTTTAATTTATGGGCATTATGTCGATTTCAGCCAGAGTTTCCGGAATCTCGTGGACAATGCCCTGGAAGCCATGGAGGGGATGAAACACCGCCACCTTACGGTGGTAACAGCTTGCCAAGACAGGCGCTTTATGGTGCGCATCGGCGACACCGGGGTAGGCATTCCCTCCGAACATTTACCCTGGATCTTCGAACCCTTCTTCACTACCAAGCAGACCCCCGACGGGCCCCGGGCCGGCCTGGGGTTGTTCATGCTGCGTCGGCTCCTGGCTCCCTATAACGTGGAGATTCGAGTCGACAGCGTTCCTGGAGAGACCTGGATAACCCTCTCGATTCCGGTGGTTTGAACCGACGGGGGCGGGAAGACCTTTCCTCCCGGCAGATGACGAGGCCGGCGGGGCCGATGCGGGGGGGTCGGCGCCCACGGAGTCGGACACCTGAGGTGGCGGCCGGCGATTCAAATCTGTGGTTTGCAAAAAGACCTCCGCCGCCCGCCCGGCCTTGAAATATTGGGCGATGAGTTTCAATCGGGTCAGGCGCTCCAGAGGCGGCGGGTGGTCATTCAGAAAAGTGTTGGCTTCAAAGGGGTCATGATCCACCACCCCGCTCATACGTTCCCAAATGGCTGCCCCTTTTTCGACATTATAACCTGCCTGGTAGGCAAACCAGGCCCCATAAATATCCGCTTCCCGCTCATCCTCCTGAGAAAAGACGCTCACCACGGCATTCTGGGACACCCGCCGCACATCCGGCGATACCATGCCATGCCGCCAGTCCAGGAGGCGATTGAGGGACAGGGTGCTAAAGGCGGTGAAGGCCTCTCCTACAAACATACCCAGAGACCGGTGCGCCTGGTCTCTGACGAGGTGACCCAGAACCTGATGGGCCATCTCATGGCCGATCACTAAAGCCAATTCATCGTCACCATTATTATTAAGACAGAAATTTACCATCCGGCGAGTCACAATTATTTTTCCTGGGCTCGCCCAGGCATTAATACCATTATCTTTGGTGTTAATTCCGATGGCGTATTCCGCCGGTAAGAGCTGGGGATAAAGAACCGTGGTATATTTTTGATCATCCCGCTGAATCAAGAGTTCCACCGGTCCGGTGAGGTAGCGCCCCCGCGCCTCCAGGTTAATATGCTTGAGGTCTAACATGATGGCGGGCAGGATTTCTCCCGGCAGAAACATAGAGACTATGCGCTGGACGCGCCTCTTTCCAGAAGCCTGCTGATAACGATACGTTGGTAGGACAAAAAGAAAGTTTTGAAAAATGTTTTGCGTCGTTTTTATGGCCTCATCCCAGGCCGCCGCTTCTGTGGGGATGGGCCAATTATTTATTGCTAAAATAATGTCTCCCTGCTTCAAGCCGCGTGCTCTCAATACAATATGTTCTTGTTTCAACACGGCCTCCCGGGCCGGAGAGGGGGACCAGACCTGATCCACCGCCACTTTGCCGGTGGCGGTGATCCACCAGTTGAAACCCAGAAAGGGGTACGTGCGCCCCTGAGTCTGGGGCAGCCAGGGCAGCAAACGAAGAAAGACTTTGGCGCAACGCTCCATAGACCAGGAAAGATATGGATGGTGCTTGGCCGCACCCAATTGCGCTGCCTCCACCTGGGGGGCCGTAGGAGTTGGCCGCGTCACCTCCGCACATCCGCCCAAAAACAGTAAACTGAAGCATAGTAAGACGATGAGCCCGCTGTTCAAAAAGTTTTGGGGGCGAGGATATCCAGACCGATGGCCTCTACCGGGGCCATCGGGCTGACAGAATGTTATCGCTTTAAAGATGCACATCTCAGTAAGCATTACTTCCGTTCCAATCGCAGTCGATTTGCGAACGTCCTCACCGGTAAGACTTTAAGTGATAAATATATTTACCAACAGAATAGATTAATTAATTTATTGAATGATGTCAGCAGAGTATAATTTGATCTTTGTTTTAAAACCTTTTTATGAAAACTTTTCCTCCATATCAATTCACAGGTAGTATTGGGTGGATATTTTGACAATTCTTTAAAAATAAAATCATTGAGCAATAATGTGGAAGAAGGAATATCGATTAAGGCCTTTTGCAAGTGGGGCACCAAGTTATGGTCATAATCAAAATCATATTTGGCTCCACATCTTCCACATATAAAAAATTTTTTAAAAAAAATCTTTGGTATAACCTTAAATATATTCAATTCTTTAGCCCCAACGGGCGGGACTTTCAGGGTCTTAAACCGAACTTTAAAAGCTTTTGTTAATATCTCCATAAATTCCCCACAATATGAACATGTTGGGTAATGACGTATTTTTTTTACCAGATGTCCATTGCAGCCGATCCTTCTTAAAAGCGCCACCGGAATGAAACCCCGGCGGTAAAGAGCCGATAGTCATCCACCCACTGCTTGAAATAGAAGGCGTGCAGGTCCATATAAAAGTTTTGGACAAACTCCCATTCCAGGGCAGCCAGGCCTTGGAAGGACGGACCCCAGTCCCCGTGTTCGCCCACTGCTTGCACCGTCCCCTGGAGGATCAGGGTGGGGAGGCGGAAGATTTGCTTGTCGAAATTCACCCCAATACCGATGGCATTATAGGTCTTGGGGCTGAAATAGGCCTCGTGCTGCTGGCTATAGGCTGCCAGGAAATAGTGCGGGTTAAACTCCAGGTGCATGCGGGGTTGGCGGATGGCCTGCCAGTTCAAACCCTGGTAGAAGGTAAGCCGCCGGTTTTGATCGGAATAAAAGGCGCCCCCGACCATGCCCCGCCAGTCCAGACCGGGGCGAAATTGGTGACTGTAGGAGAGGTCCACCTGCTGATACGTGGTGATTTGCGCCTCCGTGAGATTGAGCACCGATTGGTAGAGGCGGGGAAAGACGTAAGAATCCTGGTCGAAGATATCGCGGCGGCTGTATCTCAAGGTGGCGTCGGTGCGGGCGGTGGGAGAAAAGCCCAGTTCCAGGGAGCCCAGCAGGCGGTTCCGGGCCTCCTTGAAAGTCAAGCCCGTGGCTGCGGTGGTATCAATGAAGAGAAAGTGCGGGGGTAAAGGTAAAGGAACGAATTGCCGCACTTGTCCCTGCTGGGTAACGGTAAGATCGGTCCGCTGCCAATACCGCCGCAAGATAATTTCACCGCTGAGCTTCAGGCGGTCCGCGACCGCCAGGGGCCCCAGACCAAGGGAGACTTCGGCCCGTTGCAGGCGGGTGGAGGCCTTGTTTTGCTGACCAAAAACCGGGTCCAAGCCTAAATTGAGCGCGCCCACTTCGGCATTCCGGGTATTTTGATTATATACTCGGTATTCCGCGCCAATCTGGGCCGGCAACACCTTGGTGATCCAGAAGCCGCCGGCAACCCGAAAGACCCAGCCGTGGAGTTTGTTGCTGTCCTGGAAATAGAGGGACTCGGGTTGGACGATGGGCAGGACATCTGATACCAGGGCCGGCAGGTAATTGCTGAGGCCTAAACTTTGGCGGCCCATGCCGCCGGCCTGCCGGTCGTAACGGGAGAATTGCCAGGGGCGCAGGGCCTCTTCGGGACGGCGTTCTCCCAGAGAGCCGGGAAAACCCCGGGAGGCCAGGTGGGGCCGCATCTGTTGGCGAACTTCCTCCAATTCATTGAGCAATTCGATATCCTGGGGTGCATCTTGCAGGGCCTGGGCAAAACGCTTATAGGCCGCGCCCCAGTTGCCCTGGGCGCGGGCTTCCCGGGCCCGGGCCACCTTGGCGACCTGGGAATCAGGTTTGGTGGCGATAATCTCCTGGTAGACCGCGACTGCCCCTTTATCCCCCATGCCTTCCAAGTTCCTGGCCTTTTCCATGAGCAACTCTTCCCGAGGAACCTTGCCGTCCAATTGGGCCAGGGCTTGCTGCGCCTCCGGATAGTTCTGTTCTCCCCGGCAAGCCCGGACCAGCAGGAGCAGCCCCTGGGCGTAATCCGGAGAATTGGCGGGAATTTTGGCCACCATGGCCTTGACTCCCTCAAATTGACGCCGCATGAGATATATTTTGGCCATCTCTAAGGGGGCGGCGGGATTGTTTTGGTCATGTCCCATGAGTTCCAGAGCCTGGCTCCAATTTTTCTGGGACACTTGGCATTGCAGCAGGCGAGTGGCGATGGATTGGTCGTGAGGCCGGAGTTTTAAGGCGCGCTCGTAGTATCTGGCCGCGGCGGGCCGGTTTTCCAGTTCCATGGCCAGGGCTGCCAATCCCAGGAGTTCGCCGGGGCTCTTCGGGCGGCGGTGGCGGCCATATTCCCGGAGCACGTGCTGCAGATAATTAAGTTTGCCCGCCTGTCGCCCCAGTTGTCCGGCAAAATAGCCCAGAGCCGCAACCTGTTCCGGACCTCCCACCTTGATCCCGGGCAAGCGATGCATTACCCGGTTCAAATCTTCATAGCGCGGCAGCCGGGGCAAGACGGAGGCCAGAATCAGCAGAGAGGCATGATGGTAGCGGTTCTTCCAGAGATTGTCGGTAAGCAACTCCACGGCCCGGTTAAGATTTTTGGGGTCCGACCCATGAGCGTAGCAGCGGGCCACCAAAGCTCGCTCATCCTGGCTCAACTTGGGTAACGGTTCCAGCTCCTTTTGGGCCAGGGCCAGAGCCTTGGAAAAATCCCGAATGCCCAGGTAGGCTTCAATGGCCGCGACTCGCACCACGTGGTCCTCAGGTTGTTCCATGCGCAAACGGTTCAGGAGTTCCAGGGCTTCGGACCCGCGCCCCAGATACGTCAGAACCCGGGCCTTTTCCAGACGGGCGCCGCCATCATGGGGAACCTTCTTAAGGAGGAGATCATAACGGTTCAGGGCCTCTGGCAGGTTGCCTAACCAGAGGTAGAGATGGGCCTGCTGCTTAAGCAGGGTTGGGTCCTCGGGAGTGGGGCATTCCTGCAATTCGTTGGCCGCCTGATCCCAATTCTGCTCTTCCAGCAGGAGGTTGATGCGGCGCAGACGCAGATTGACATCGTCTTTGGTTTTGAGGATTTCACCGTATTGGCTCAAGGCCTCATTCCGGGTGTCGGGCTTAAACGACAAGATTTCGGCCAGTTGCCGCCTGACCTCAGCGTCCTGGGGGTTCAGTTCCAGATAAGCGGAAAAATAATGGGCCGCCTGACCCCAATGCTTTAGGTAGAAATTGAGTTGCCCGGAAAAGAGCAGCAGTTTCGGGTCCTTGGAATGCTGGTGGCGCAGCGGTTCAATCATTGCCAGGGCATCCTGATAACGATGGGCATAGGAATAAGTCAAGGCCGCTTCCCAGCGTAAGTCGCCCCTGATGAGCTGCCGCCGGGAAGCCTCATCCCACATGCCTGCCGCCTTGGAAAAACGCTGCTTCCGCCCATAGAGTCGGGCCAGGTTGATGATGGTTTCCTGGTGGGTATCCCCGGCCACCCAGGCCTGATGATATTCCCTCTGGGCCTTGTCGAAATCCCCGATCAGGAGCAACTCCAGGGCGTACCAGCGTCGCAATTCCAGATCGGGCGCCTGGCGCATCAGGGGACCCAAAACTCCTGCGGCTTCTGCATGATTGCCTTTTTGGGCCCAAAGTCGGGCCAGGGCCAGGGCATATTCCTTCTGGCCATGATGGCGGGCATAGAGCCAGAGATACTGATTCAGGGCCCGGTCGCTATCATGGGCGGCTTCTGCGACTTTGGCCGCCTCCAGGCGCAGCGCCGAATCTGCCGCTCCTTTTTCCAGCAACCCCTGGTAAATATCACTGGAGGCTTGATAGTCCCGCTGCCAATAATACAGCAGAGCCAGGTAGTGCATGGCCTCCTGGTCCTCAGGGAACTCGGCCGCCTCCTCTTGCTGCAGGGTAATAGCCTCCTTATACTGGTTTTGCGAGGCTAACAGTTTCACCAGGAGGCGCCGCACCTGGGGATCGTGATCCAAGGCGTAAAGGCGCTGATAGTACGTGACCGCCAGAGGTTGATACTTTTCCTGACGGGCGGCCATGACGGCTGCGGCCTTGAGGATGGCCCGATCATCCGGTTGACGCTGAAGGTAGCAGGCCAGTTTGTCCAACGCCTCTTGGGTCTCGCCCAGGCGCTCCAGGGCTTGCGCATAAATCATCAAAGGGCCGGGGCCCGGGTTGTGCTCCATCATCTGACGGGCAACCTCCAGCGCCGCCTTGCCCCGGCCGGCGTCGAGATAAATCCGAACCAAAAGAGCACCGAACTCCGGGTTGTCCGGATTCCGGGTCCAGGCCTTCCGCGCCAGTTCCAGGGCGCGGGCCCCATCGCCATGCGCCGCGGCCTCCTGCGCCCCCCGGTATAACGCTCGACTGGACCACCAGAAGTCATGGTCCCGACTCCAGGCGAGATAGAAGATCGCGCCGACGAAAAGCAGAGGCAGCACCCATACCAGCACGCGGGCCTTCTTACCCATAAACCCGCCTGGGATCCATGGCGGGATGCCACCTGGGCCTGAAAGCGACGGCCCAGACCAGGTCCCCCAAAATCCAGATAATCATAGCCGAAAAGATGGAGTTAAAGAAAACCAGCCGGGGCTCGCACCATCCCCCCAGGAGAGCCGCCACCGGCAGGCTCAAGTGCAGGAAAATGAACCCCAAATGAGGCGCCAAATGCCACCAGTGACTGACCTGATCAAGAGCCCCGGCATTATTGACCCGGTACCTGGGCTTGCGACCCGGAGGATAGATCAGGGCGGAAAGGATGGCCAGGGCGTGAACCGGAAATAAACTGCAGAGCATTTTGAACTGCCTGAGAGGTTCTTTGCCAACAAAGAGAAAACGAAACATCAAGATGGTGGTCAGGAGGTAGGCGCCTCGGAGGACCCCATAGGTTAGCTCGTCGCCGATAATGCAGGACTGGCCGCGACAGTAGACCGCCAGCGGCACAGTGTAGAACAGAGGAAACACCAGTCCGCTGGCCAGATAACTCATCATAATAAAAAGAAACCGGGTTTTTTGAAGCCAGGAAAGGCCGGACTTGAAGAGCGGATTATCCCAAAAGAAAATACGCATGGTGTCCAGGCACCACTGGAAGCGCTGGCGGTAGACCCCGGCCAGGGTAGCGGGCGCCAGGCCCCGGGAGAGGGGGTGCGGATAGTATACCCCCTCCCAGCCTCGGCTTACCAATTCATAAGAAGAGGTGAAATCTTCCACCAGGTTCCAGGTGGCGAACCCCTCCATCTCCTGCAGGGCCCGGCGGCGATACACCACCCCGGAACCACAGGAAATCACAGCATTGGCCTGATCATTATGCAACTGAATGCTCTCGTAGAACACCTTATCGCTGTTGTAGAAAGGATCACCTTCCGGCAAAAAGAAGGCCTGCTTGCTCTGGACATAGCCCACTTTTGGCCGGCGGAAAATGGGAACCAGACGCTCCAGGATTTCCGGACTTGGCACCTGGTCAGAGTCCAGAACCAGGATCAAATCCCCATGACTTCGGCTTAAACCGAAATTGAGGTTGCCGCTTTTGGCATCCTGGTGGGGCAGCCCTGCTTGGGTACGAGAAAGGTAATGGAATCCACAGGAGGTGGCCAGGGCAGCAACTGCCGTAGAGGCGCCGTCGTCCAGGACGTAAACCTCCAGGGGCCGATAGTTAAGCCGCTGAACCGCCCGGAGAGTGGTGGCGATGATTTCCAGGGGTTCGCCACAACAGGGCACGAAAATATCTACGGAGAAATGGTCGTGGCTCTCGGGGTTTTCCGGGCATTGGGGCTGAAGGGACCAGGTGTTGTAACACAAGAGGCAGAGGAGGATATAAGACAGTGCTTCGGCAACGAAGAAATAGACATCCAGTGACCCCCGGCTGATCAACACCAGCCGGCCCAACCAGACCAGGTAGGCCAAGCCCACTAACAAGGTCATCAAGGAGAAGAACCGGGCCCAGCCGCACTGCGGAGAGTTGACCCCATTGGGGGCAGGGTCAGCAGTAACTGGCGGGGAGGAAGGAACTCCCCAAAGTAAACGGGAATTCTCACCCATGGTAAGAATACCCGTTCACCTTGGCCGGACTTGGCTTTTAGAGTTCCATCGACTAAGATTCTTCATAAACATTCCCTCCCTGGAATGTCACGTCAAAGTTAGTGGAAGGAGTCCGGAGGCCTTGGGCACCTAATGAATTATCAGTATACTTATTTCTAATTTAATTCAATAAAATAATCATATTATTAAACCAAATAGTTATTATTTGGTTAATCTATTATGACATTTGCCTCGTAGTCTTACGTAGAGATGTACGAATATTTCTATATACTTTATCTTATTGAATACTTTTTATTGTAAACTATAATATTTTTGTTATTGCATATATAAGTTAAT
>DZCR01000069.1 GCA_022736495.1 Desulfobacca acetoxidans | reverse complement strand
CTTCTTTTTTCAATAGAATAAAGTTGGGTTGTAATTTTGTGAAAACCGGTATAAAAACAGGCGGATGGAAAAAGAGACAAAAGGAAATTTAAAAAAAAGAGAGATATGAAACGAAAAATAATTGCGGATTTACACAATCATACCACGGAATCGGACGGCGAATTTACCCCAAAGGAGCTGGTTGAAAAGGCCAAGTCTCTGGGATTAAAAGCCATCGCCGTCACGGACCATGATACGCTCAAGGGGTTGAAAACCGCAGTTCAGACCGGGGAAGAACTGGGGATAGAAGTGATTCCCGGCGTGGAAGTTTCCCTTCGCTTTAAGAGGCCTTTTTTTATCGGAACCCTTCACCTCTTGGGCTATTTTTCTCCGGACAGGGTCTGCGATGAAGAATGGACGGCAAGGTTGAATGGGGTTCTGGTTGGGGGAAGGGGGGGGGCTCTTGTTCGCGCAAGAGTCAGTGAAATCAATCGATGTTTCGGCCCTGGGAGCCGGACTCCCCTGCTGCCGAGGGCCATGGAATCTGAAGACATTGAAAGATTCAGCCGGAACGCCACCCGCCGTCATTTTGCTCTGGCGTTGCAGGAGGCCTTCGGCATCAAAGACAGGGAGACGATAACCCGCATTCTCGGCAATGGGAGCCCGGCCTATCTTCCTTCGGGAATAGACCTGGAAAATATCCGGGGGATGATCCGGGAAAAGGGCGTGTTCTTCGCCCTTGCCCATCCGGCGGCCGGGTCCTTTCCAGGCCCCGGACATTATAAGGAAGTCCTTCCTTCCCTGGGCATTGTGCTTCAGATTCTGCCCGAATTCATCGAGGCAGGGATTCATGGCCTCGAGGTCTATTATCCCGGCCATACCCAAGCGCAACAGGAGGATTTGAAATCCCTGGCAAAAAAACACAACCTGATCATCACCGGCGGGTCCGACTGCCATGACGGCAAGGATCGACCCATGGGGGTAGAGGGGCTGACTGAATTGGAATACGAAATATTTAAGGCGGCATTTTTATGAGAAGAAAAGAAAGAGAAATCAAGGATCAAAAAGAGATTGAAGATATTTTAAAGGCTTGCAGCGTCTGCCGCCTTGCCATGGTGGACGAGGATAAACCCTATCTGGTGCCCATGAATTTCGGATACCGGGACGGGGCCCTTTATCTGCACTCTGCACGGGAAGGAAGAAAAATCGAGCTGATCAAAAAAAATCCCCGGGTCTGTTTTGAGGTGGACGAGATTGTCCGATTCAGAAAGGCGAAATTAGCCTGCGACTGGGGGGTGGAATACAAAAGTGTGATCGGGTCCGGCAAAGCTGTTTTTTTGTCCGGCCCCGAGGAAAAACGCCGGGCCTTTGATATCATCATGGCCCAGTATTCCGATGAGGCCTATGATTATCCGGATGCCATGCTTGAGCGAACCCTGGTCATCAAAATCGAGATCGAGAAAATGACGGGCAAAAAATCCTGAAACAGACCTACCCCAAGGACCCGCATGAGCACCTCAACACCCTGAAAGGGAGAGATCTATGAAGATTCTGATTGCCGAAGATGATTATGTATCCAGACTTCTTGTAAAAAAAGCCGTGGGAAAAAGCGGGCACGATATCATTGAGGCGGAAAACGGCGGGCTTGCCTGGCGACTTTTCCTGGAACAGGACCCGGATATGGTCATCTCCGACTGGATGATGCCGGAAATGGACGGGATCACCCTTTGTCAAAAGATCCGGTCCTCCGGGAAAAAAGCCTATTCTTATATCATCCTGCTTACGGCAAAAGACAAGATGACCGATCTTGTGGAAGTCTTTGACGCAGGGGCCGATGACTATATCGTCAAGCCTTTCAAACCCGATGAATTGCGCTCCCGGATCAAAACCGGGGAAAGGATCATCCACCTGGAACGCAGTCATCATCAATTGCAGGAAGACCTGATCGTTCAGAACGGCAAACTGGATGAGACCCTCAGAGAATTGAAGATCACCCAGGGACATATGCTCCAATCCGAGAAAATGGCCTCCATCGGACAGCTTGCCGCAGGCGTGGCCCATGAGATCAATAACCCCATCGGGTTCATCGGCAGCAACCTGGACGCCTTGAAAGACTATATGGAGGATGTGAATGAGCTTTTATCCAGCTATCAGAATCTGTGCAATATATTGACTGGAACGGCGGAGAAAAGTTTGAGTGCGGAAATAAAAGATGAACTTAAGGCCATACGGCAATTTGAAGAAGAAAAAGACCTGGACTATCTTAAAAAGGATATCCCTGAATTGCTCCATGACTGCAAGGAGGGGACTTTGAGGGTCGGAAAAATCGTTGCAGATCTCAAAAATTTCGCCCATCCGGGCAATGACCGGAAAATGCTGGTGGATATTAATAAAGGGCTTGAGTCCACCCTGAATGTTGTTTACAATGAATTGAAATATAAGGCCGAGGTGATCCGGGAGTTCGGGGATGTCCCCAGGGTCGAGGGCTTTCCCCAGAAATTGAACCAGGTATTCATGAACATCCTGATGAATGCGGCCCAGGCCATAGCGGAAAAAGGGGAAATCCGGGTCGAAACCAGGAAAGAAGGCGGAAATGTGCTGGTTTCGGTTTCAGATACCGGGTGCGGGATAAAGGAGGAGCATCTTTCAAAGATATTTGAGCCTTTTTTTACGACCAAGGAGATCGGAAAGGGAACCGGTCTGGGGATGAACATGGTCTATAATATTGTTAAGGAGCACAAGGGTGAAATTTTTGTTCAAAGCGCTGTGGGCAAGGGAACAACCGTTACCGTGAGCCTGCCGGGGAAAATATAATAAGAGATGAATATAATGAAGGAAAAATCTGACAATGATTAAACTGTTTCAGAAAAGACTGGCTTTTCAACTGGCTGGATCTTTATGTGTGGTTCTTGGTGTGGCATTTGTTATTTTTATGATGTTTTTGCCGGGCGTCCCTCTGGGCCGCATGATGGGGATCGGGGGGATTTGTCTCATATTCGTCATGGCTGCCATGGGGTTCATTTTTCACATACTTTTTTTTAATCCCCTGAAAATGCTGACACAGGGTCTTGAAAAATCAATCAAGGGGCAGGATCGGGATCTCACCGTCCGGCTTTCCCTGAACCGGCAGGATGAGATTGGGACTCTCGCCGGTTGTATTGACCAGTTTATTTCAAACCTGGATGACATCATCATGAATATCGGGAGGAAAACTGAAACCGTTGCTGCTTCCTCATCAGAGGTGTTTATGGCCTCCGAGCGCATGCATGAGGAAGCCTCTGATCTGTCTTCCCGGTCCAATTCCGTGGCTGCGGCCGCCGAAGAAATGAATTCAAGCATGCATACGGTTGCCGCGGCCAGTGAAGAGGCCTCCACCAATATCTCCATTGTCGCCGATGCCGCCGGCCTGATGCAGTCCAACATTACCGGGATTGCACACAATTGCGCCGAAGCCGGGAAAATTTCAGGTAAGGCAAAACAGCAGGTGGATAGCGCCACGGAAAAAGTAGGGCGTCTGGGCGAGGCGGCCAAGGAAATCGGCAATGTCACCCAGGTCATCACGGACATTGCGGAACAGACCAATCTTCTGGCGCTGAATGCCACCATTGAAGCGGCCAGGGCCGGTGAAGCCGGAAAAGGCTTTGCCGTGGTGGCGGGGGAAATCAAAAATCTGGCGGCCCAGACGGCAAAGGCAACGGAAAGCATCCGGGAAAAGATTGAGGGAATACAGAATTCAACCCGGGAAACCGTTCAGGAGGTCGGTACGATTGCCGAGGTCATTGCCGGCGTGGATCATATTGTCCATGAGATTGCAAAGGCGGTTGAAGAGCAGTCCCGGACGGCGACGGAAGTGGCCGGCAATATTGAGCAGGCCTCCATCGGTATTGCCGAGGTGAATGAGAATGTGGCCCAGAGTTCCCAGGTGGCTTCCGAGATTGCCAAGGATATTGCCCAGGTGGACGGCATTGCCTCGGAAATGTCCGAAAGGGCGGCCGGCCTGACCAATGGCGCAAAGGATCTGGATCAACTTTCCTTGAACCTGAGGCGGATGATCAGTATTTTCAGGGTGTCCATGGACAAGGCGACAGCAGCACCGGATTCGGGGGCCGGCGAAAAACAGGTCCCGGATCTGATGCCTTGGCGGCCGTCCCTTGAGACCCGCATCCAGGAAATCGATACCCAGCATAAGGAACTGGTGCGCCTCATCAATCTGCTGCACAAGGCCATGAAACAGCAGAAGGGGGCAAGGGAAGCCGGCGGAATTCTCAATGACCTCGCAAAATATACGGTATTCCATTTCGGGTTTGAAGAAGAGCAGTTTAAAACATTCGGATACCCGGAAACTGAAAATCATCAAAAGATCCACAAGGAGCTGGTGGCCAAGGTAAAATCCTTTCAGGCGGATTTTGAGAAGGGCAAGGCCACCGTGACCATGGATCTCATGGACTTTCTGACAGACTGGCTGAAAAGCCATATTATGAAAACGGATATGGCCTATGTACCCTTTTTAAAGGATAAAATGCAGCCCCTGAAAACAGCCCAGGCAATTGATTAATCGATGATCCGCATTTCATAGACGAGAAGGCCCCCTGATCCGGGGGAGCTTTTTGCAAATTCTTTAATGCTGCACCGGGAAGAGGCATTGTCAAGGGTCAGTGAGGAATTGACGGTAAGAACTTTTGTCCCGGATTCGATTTTTTTCCCGACCCTGACTTCCGGCAGGGGGGTTGTCCTGCCGGAAAATTCAAGCAGCCCGTTTTTTTCATCGGTCAGCTCCTTGCTGCGGGCTTCCAGTTCTTTGATCCGTTCGGTTTTCCGTGAAATTTCAAGGGCAATGGCATCCTGGCGGTCAAAGCCCTTGTTGATCTCTTCTTCGGCCTTTTTGGCGTTGATCCGGATTTCCTTGACCGTATTCACCACTTTCTGGTATGCCGCCATATTCCCGGATGCCTTCAGGCTCCCCAATTTTTTTTCAATATCCTTCAATTCAAGCTGGGCCCGGTCCTGGACATAGGCATGTTTGGAGATGACCCCGTGCAGGGACTGATCTTCCGTCTCAAGGGCCTCCGCCTCGGCTTGGAGTTCCCGGACGGTATTCCGGTTCACATCCAGCAAGGCATCGATTTTAGCCGTTAAAAGATTGGTGTGCTCATCCACCCCCACGGTGAGGGAGGAGGGTTTTGCACTGGGGTTTCCGATATTCCCGGCCCGGATCCCCATTTTTGCGGAGATGACGGAATTGACGATGAGGCCGTTTTCATTGATGCAGGCCCCGCTTAAATAGATTCTGGAGTCAATGATCTCCTTTTGAACAATAAGATCTCCGAAGGCGCTTATCTTTGAGTTATGGACGAATTTGGCCTGGACCGATCCTTTGACCTTTACCAGCTCGGTATCCACGATGCCCATGGAGACATTCAGATCCCCTGAAATATCAATTTCCGCTCCCTGGATTTCCTTGGCCGTCAGGGAAGCGCATTTGACCTTGAAGCCCTCCTTGACTGATCCGCTGACAATGACATTGCCGTCAAAATTAACATTGCCGGTTTCAAACCCGAGATCCCCCTTGATCTGAAATTCCGGGCAGACCGTGACATTCCCCAGGGCATCCAGGTGGGGCTGGCCGGCGACGGCCGCATAAATCCGGACCCCGTCTTCGGACAGCCGTGTCCCCGGTCCTGCTGCAAAGGCAAGGTCAACGGGGTCATCCACGGGGATCTCGTTGCCGAAGACATCGATCCCCGGGGCTCCCTGCTCCGGGAAAATTTTGGCGGCCAGAAAGGCCCCGTCTTCCACATAGGGGATCTCTCCCCTGTCCTGGAAATTGATGCTGCCGTCCGGGTTTATTTTTCCGGCATGGAGAAACCGGGTTGGAAAATGATACCGGACCTCTGCGTTTTTTGGATATTTCGCCTCCCTGGCCGATGCGATAATAAAGGGCGGGTCTCCGGGCAGGGCCTGTAAAAGCCAGGATTCAATTTCATGATCCAGTTTGACGCCGTTAATGATCCGGTTCTTTTCCAGGAACCGGCGGACATGGGAAGGTTCCAGCAGGCGGGTGTCTCTTGTTTTTATCGTCAGGAAGGCCTGGGCATTGTCTTCAGAAAGCCTGACCTCGAACATATCCTCCGGGATGATTTCTTTTACCCTCCCAAGGGGGTGAGTTTTCGAGGGCTTATGTTTCAAAAAGAATGCAAAAAGAAGCTGTATGGCCTGTTGAATTGTATCCCTGGTTTCGGGAGCCGGGGCCGGGGCCTTGCCTGAAACCGGAGTCAGGGTGATATAGGCCGCCGGCGTTGCAGTTTCAAGGATTTCTTTGATTTCCTTTTTCATCAAGATAAACTGGGAAGCGAAGGCCTCCGGGGAAAAGGCAATATTGTGCTCGGCTAAAATATCCTGCAGCAACACAGGTCTGTCTGCATCCAGCGACCTCCCGGCGGACCGGATCCTGGATTCAAGAATCCGGATTTCCTTTTTTTTCTGTTCAAGCTGGGACAGGTAGAAGAGGTCTTTTTTCTTATAATTGCCGGCCATCTGAAACAATTGCCGGTTCTGGTGCTGGGTGAGCCGTTTGAAATGGTTTTGTTTCCGGACCATGTCATGCTGGCGGCAGCACAGGTCCGTCTGATGGAGCAGGTCCTGGTCATTGAACGGAAGGGTGAGACAGGCGTTTATTCCGGCCATATTGACGGCATTGACAAGGGTTTCCAGTTCGGATAGGTCGGCAATCAGGATCCTTTGGGTCTGGGGTGACATTGCCTTTGCGGTTTTCAGGATTTCATCCCCCTTCATTTTCGGCATCATATAGCTTGAGATGATCACCGCGTAGGGGGCTGATTGTGAAGCTTCCAGGGCATCCAGGGCTTCGGAGGAGACGTGGAAACACTCTACCCCGTATCCCTGGGCGGACAGGACGGTTTTTATCCTGTTTCTTAAAGTGGTGGTGGATTCAACCACCAGAATTTTATATTGCCGGTCCTCGGAAATGGCTTTTGTCCTTTATATGTTCAGGGTTTGATGAACCAGTTGCTTGGGGTTGGCTGGATCACCGGTATCTATTTCCGTGAATCTGGACGCCCCAAAATCCTGTTTCAGGATCATGGAGGCGGTTGTGCCGGTGATCCGGGTTCCTGCATATATTTTTTTGACGGCTTTCAGTTCAGGAACCGGCGGGTCGGCTTCGATTCTGCCGATGACCTTATCCTTTTCTTTTTGAACGGCTTTGATGTCCTGGTCCAGGGCCCCTATTTTGTGTTCGCATTCCATGGATGTCTGCTGGACTGCATCCTGTTCCCGGAAAAGGGCCTTGATCCGCTCATCCGCATGTTGAACCGTTGCCTGGATGTCTTTGAGTTCTTTGAGGCTTTTTTCTTTTTCTGGTTTTTCCGTTATTTCCCCCAGCCTGTTTTCGAGGAAATCGATTTTTTTGGTGAGTTTTTCCTGGACAAAGGTCTGGTTGGCAATGTCCACATGCATGGCATTATAAACTCCGTCATATTGGAGTTTTTTGGCAAAGAGGAGATCCAGTTCCCTTTGCATTTTTTCAATTTTCAAATCGTATTTTTCAGCCACCCACCGGATATGGTCATCGGCACCGGCCTTGATGGTGGAGAACTCCGCCTTTTCTGTTCCGATCTGCTTGACACTCAATCCCCGCCGGGCGGCAATGGTGGAGGCGGAAATCCTGCCGGTTTCATTATTCAGAGAACCACTGACGGCAATATAGGATTCCATGATTTCTCTCGTGATCATTATATTTTTGTAGCCATAGAGCCTGACCTTGTTCAGGAATTTGGCCTGGATTCCGCCCTCGGTCTCGATGTCGGCATTGACAATCCCGTTGGAAATTTTCAGATCCCCTTTGATGCGGATAATACCGCCGTTGATTTCATTGGCCGTCAAATCTTCACACTCCACGAGGAATCCTTCTTTGACGGTACCGGTCACAATGACATTGCCGCTGAAATTGATATTTCCGGTTTTAAAGTCCACATCCCCTTTGACGGTAAAGGATTCCAGGACGGAAATCACGCCTTTGATATCAATGCCGGGCTGGCCCGTGAGGGTTGCCGTCAGCCTGAGCCCGTCTTCCGACAATTCCGTCCCCTGGCCGCCCAGGAGCGGGGCATCATCCACTTCACCGACCAGAAGGGGATCACCGAACACATCCATGCCGGATTTGGGCTGCTCCATGGGTTTCTTCTCTGCCAGGAGCTGGTCCCGCTTGACAAAAGGGGACTCCCCCCTGGCCCTGAAGTCAATGGACCCGTCCTCATTTATGATTCCGGCAGAATCCACCTCGGTATTGAAATGGTAAATGATTTCTGCGGGTTTCCCCACACTGGGGGCGAGCCCCCGGGCAATGACGAATTTTTCATGGGGGTCGGTGCAGGTCTTCAGAAAATTGTGTATTTCGCCATCTCCCACCACCCCATATTTAATTCCCCGTTTTTTAATGAGTTTTTTAATGGGTTCAACATCAGATGTGCCCTGGGCCGTCTTTGGAACCCTGATCCAGGCTTCTACCCGGTCATCGGAAACCTGGAGATCCACAAAGGCCCCGAAATCCGAAGAAAATTCAGTGGACGGGTCAAGGGCGGTTTTTCTCTTTCCGGTCCTGTCCTGGGCCGCCATGACCTCATCCCGGATTTCACCGGAAATCACCTCGGATTCCACCAGGATATCTCCCAGGGCAATGGCGACCCCACTGTCTTCAAAATTGTTCAACTGTTTCCGAAAGGCCCGGTCGATATCTTTCCGGGAAGCAATCTCCCGGTTGATGAGCATCTTGGCATAATCCCGGTCTAAAAGCCGGGTTTCGATCATGGCGAATTTCGCCAGGATGCGGCTTAAATCCTGTCTTCTTAGGAATCCGTTCTCCATGAGAATCTTTTCAATGGTTGCCGTTCTGGCGCCTTCCGCCTGTTTCTCCTCCAGTTGTTCCAGGGCTTTTTCCCGCTCGCCCTTGGTGATGAACCCGTCGTTAAAGGCCAGTTCGTCCAGGGCCGGCAATTCTTTATAATCATCCAGGGTGAACCCGGCCACAGGCTCGGAGCCGATCCCAAAGAGCCTGGGCTCCACGGCAATCACCACATTTTCGATAATCGGGTCAATGAGGTCGAAAATCTCATCATCCGGGGTATCGGCCGTTACTGCACCGGTCTGGAGGTCATGGGCCGAGAAAGACAGGCTGCTTCTGTCGGAAAGGGTTTCCATTAAGATCACCACTTCTTTCCGGGCGATCTTAAAGGCCTCAACCAGGTTGTTCCTGCTCATGGTAATGGTCCTTGAAAGGAGTTCATCCAGGCCCAGGAACACTTCCTTGTATTCCGCCTTTTCCTTTGCCTCCTTCAGGGCACAGGTAAGATGCTCGACCTCCTGTTTTTTTTTTCCAGGGCCAGGCTGAATTTCTCAAGATCCTTTTTCTGGGTGGATGCAAGATCGAAAAGTTTTGCATTCTGGCGCTTGGTGACATTGAAAAGATGCTTCCGTTCCTGGAAATGTTTATAAATCTCAAGCTCTCCCATGATCCTGAGCAGAAGGTCGTCATTTTCCCAGGGCTTTGACATATACTGGTGGATTTCACCCTTGTTGACGGCGGCGGTCAGGGCATCAAAATCCGAATATCCGGTCACCAGGAGCCTTCGGGATTCCGGGCTGAGGAGAATGCTTTTTTCCAGGAATTCGCTTCCGGATATGCCGGGCATGCGCTGGTCGGATATGATGAGAAAAAATGGGGTTGCCGTTGTCTCCAAAAGCTTGATCCCCTGCTCTCCGCTCAGGGCGGAAATGACCTTGGTAAATCCTTTGCGTCTTAAGACCCGCCTCATGTTTTTGACGATGGGTTCATCATCATCCACCACCAGGATGCCGTATTCGCTGTTATCCGGGATATGATCGGGGTTATTCTCCGCCATCTTATTCTCCGGGGATGCTTTCCGGCATCTCAAATCCGTTCCGGACGGCGATTTCCCGGAATTGTTCAAAAAGTTCGGCGATGACAGCCGCATAAAGGGAATTGAGCTTTCCCTCCCCCATCATATCTCTTTGTTTCAGTAGGGCTTCGATTTCATTGATATAATTTCTGTTTTCAAATCCTTTTTCAAGGCGGGCATTTAATTCTTCGATCTGTTTGTCTTTTTGGAGAATGGCTTTCTGGTGAACGGCGGCGCTCTTTTTAAGGTCGGTATTGAGCGCATATAGTTTGGCGTTCTGTTCCTTGGCCAGGGCGAAAAGCCGGTGGTTTTCCATGACCAGTTCATACTGCCCAAGCCCGGATTTGACGGTTTCAGTCAGGGTCTTATTGTCCCAGGGTTTTGAAATATACCGGTGGATGGAGCCTTTGTTGACGGCCTCGGTCACGGCATCCACATCCGCATACCCGGTGATGAGAAACCGGATGGTGTCCGGGGAGATTTCCTTTGCCTGTTCAAGAAAAACAGAGCCCGGCATCCCCGGCATTCTCTGGTCGGAAAGGATCAGGGAAAAGGGTTTTGTCGCTGTTTTCATCCAGTCCAGGGCCTCCCGGCCCGACGGCATATACACATATTTGGCACCAATCCCTTTCATCAGTCGGCCCAGGGCCTTTCCGATCTGTTCTTCATCATCCACAATCAATACGGTATGATCAAATTGTTCCGACATTGAACCTCCAAATCCGTGTATGACCCAAAATAGGGATGACCATGTATTATGTGTCCGGCAGGAGGATCATTTTTAAAATTTGATCATTACCTGCCGTTTTATGAATGTTTTGCAGGCACCTGCCTGATTTCCTTACCGGAATTTAGGAAACGCTTGCAGGCATCCTATCGAGTTCTGTGCTTTTTCTCAAGGTTTTTTTTATGCGGTTTTAGCCTTGGTTTTCCTTTCGGAGCAACCTTTAAATCTTAGAATTAAAGGTTGAATAAAAAAGGTTTATTGACTATAAATTAAACCATAAGAATTAAAAAATCAATCCGCTGATTTTGGATCGACCCCTTTCGTAAATATTATAACCAATTGTTTATATAAAGGAAATCCAATGAAATCCATTGCCGTCATGGCCAAAGACCTTAATATTTCGTCCCCCACCATTCGTGAATACCTCAGCCGGTTTGAGGAGTTTTTCCCGGACCCCGTGGAACACGAAGGGGTGAAAGAATATCCCCCGGAAGCCGAGGACCTGGTCAAAAAAATTTATGGCTATTA
The DNA here is from genome assembly GCA_022736495.1 of Desulfobacca acetoxidans. The sequence goes on along the minus strand of DZCR01000069.1, from coordinate 5,355 downwards.
CCAGAACAGCGGGATGACCAAAGAAGAAATCCGGGTAAAGCTCGGCGGATCAAGGGAATCCGGTTCGGTCCCGGCAGCGGTTGCCGGGGCTCCGTCCACCCTCGCGCCCATGGACATGGCCCGGTTTGACCAGCTCAGCGAGAGGCTGGACCAATTGATCACCACCATTGAAAACCTGACTTCGGCCATCACCGGGGCTAATGTGGAAACCTTTAAGGGAATCCGGAAACAGGTGGGCTCCAATGAAAAATTAAAGGATATCAATAATCAGATTACCGATCTCATTGAATTGACCAAAGAAGAGGGTGAAACCTCCGAATCCTTTGAAAACAACGTCCTCCATTCCGACGGCACCATTATTTTTTCCTTTGGCAAACTTTCAGCCAGTGCGGCCGATTCCATGAATTTTGCCAAGGCCCATAAAAAACCCTGGCTTCACATTGATCTTGAAACGGAAAAGAACCCGGCCAAGGTATTGAGAAAATGGCTGCCCCAGTTTCAAATCAAGGTCCTGAATGTCGCCGGCCGGAGCGCCAGCAAAATACCGGGACTGAAAAAATCCATCGACGATATGATTTCCCTGGTGCTGAGCGAATAATCCCGTCATTCTGCCATGGAGGGTCAGGACCCCTGATCCAGCGCTTCCCTGAGTTTAAAGGCCATCTCTGTTCTGGAGAAGGGCTTGGCGATGAAATTGATCCCGTCTTCCAGGGTCCCCCGGTGGGCCATGATATCCGCCGTGTATCCGGACATGAAAAGAATTTTAAGATCCGGGTAAAGGGTTTTCAGTTCCCGGGCCAGATCAGGCCCGTTCATCCCGGGCATGACCACATCCATGAGGGATAGGTGAATGGGGCCGGGATGGTTTCCGGCCAGATCCAGGGCCTGGCCCGGGTCCGTCTCCGCCAGAACCGAATAATTCAACCCCTCCAGTATTTTTTGGGCCGCCTTCAGGATGGGGGCCTCATCTTCAACAATGAGAATGGTTTCATTGTGTCCCATGGGGATTTGGATGTTGTCCGCCGTCTTCGACGGATGGGTTTCGCCGGCATGGCGGGGCAGGTAAACCCTGAAGGTGGTTCCCTGGCCCGGTTCGCTGTAAGCATTGATAAACCCGTTATTCTGTTTGACGATGCCGTATACCGTGGCAAGGCCCAGGCCCGTGCCCTGACCCAGGCCCTTGGTGGTGAAAAAAGGTTCAAAGATATGGTTAAGGGTTTCCTTATCCATGCCGCAGCCGGTGTCACTCATGGTCATCAGGACAAAATCGCCGGGGACAAAGCCGGGATGTGCGGCACAATACTCTTCATCAAGAATCCTGTTGCCCGTTTCAATGGTGATGGCGCCGACCCCGGCAATGGCGTCCCGGGCATTGACACAGAGATTGGCCAGGATCTGATCGACCTGTGACGGATCCATTTTGACCGGCCATAAATTGGAACCCGGGCGCCAAACCACGGAGATGTCTTCTCCCACCAGGCGCCGGATCATCTTCAGCATATGGTCGACCGCTTCATTAAAATCAAGGATCCTGGGGCTGACAGTTTGTTTACGGGCAAAGGCCAACAGTTGCTTTGTGATATCGGCGGACCGCTGGGCAGCATTGAGAATCTGCCGGAGGTCGTCGCAGATGGGTTCAGACGGGTCTGTTTCATCCAGAAGGATCTGGGTATAGCTGAGAATAACGGTGAGCATATTGTTGAAATCATGGGCCACCCCGCCGGCCAGCAGGCCCACGGATTCCATTTTCTGGGCCTGGATCAGTTGGGCCTCCAATTGGATAAGGTCTGTAATATCCCGTTTAACGGAGACATAATTGATGATCCGGCCTTCAGAGTCGAAGACCGGTGAGATGGAGGTATATTCGGTAAAAAGAGAGCCATCCTTTCGTTTGTTGATCATGCGGCCTTTAAATGTGCGCCCTGCCAGCAGGTCGGTCCAGAGGTGATGATAAAAGGCCTCGTCCTGCTCTCCGCTTTTCAGGACCCGGGGGGTCTGCCCGTATATTTCCTCTTTTTTATACCCGTAAATCCGCTCAAATGAAGGGTTAACATACTGGATAACCCCTGAAAGGTCTGTGATGACAATGCCTTCATCACTCTGTTCCATGGCGGCCGTCAGTCTGCCCCTCTCGGCCTCTGATTGCTTTTTCAGGGTAATGTCTTCGATGATGGTGATATACCCCGTCAGTCTGCCGTCCTTATCCAGGATGATACTGGAGGACAGATTGATGAAAATCGAAGTCCCGTCCTTTTTCCGGCGTTTCAGTTCAATCTGGGTGAGGGTTTGCTGTTGGGTTACCCGTTGTTTCAGGGTTTTCGATTCTTCCAGGGCATCTTCAGGCACAAAGGGCGGCAGTTTCCCGAGGACTTCAGCTTCGGTCCAGCCGAAAATGGTTTCAGCCGCCCGGTTCCAGCTTTCAATGAGGCCCTCCGGGGAATAACGGATGATGGCCAGGGGCGAGGCGTTAATCATTGCTCTATATTCAATCTCTCTGGCATGGAGGTCTCTTTCGGCCTGTTTTTTTTCAGAAATGTCCTGAAATGATCCATGGACCTTTACAATATTCTTTTTTTCATCCCGGACAGCCTTGCCGATGGTTCTCACCCAGGTCCGTTTCCCGGTCCGGGTGAGAATCTCCATTTCTTCATCATAGGGAATGCCTTTTTCAGCACAGGCCATGAACACCCGGGTTATTTTTTCCCGCCATTCCGGTGCATAGAAATTGATACCGTCCTTTACCAGGGGGGAATATCCTCTTGGCATTTCATGGATATCCGCCACGGTGTCGGACCAGGTGCAAAGATCCATTTCAAGATCAACACTCCAGCCGCCGAATTTTGCCGTGTCACCGGCAATTCGAAGCAGGGCATAGTGGGCGGCCATGTCCTGTTCCATCTGCTTGCGGGCGTTTTTCAGAAAATCAAAGCGGAAGATGGCGGCAGCGGCCAGTGCGGCCCCGGCGGCCAGGGCCGGGATGGTGGGGTTGAAGGCCCCGGCGGGAAGAAGGTTGAAGACCATAACAACTGAAATCGAGGTGGGAAAAAGGGCTGAAGCCGCCAGAAAAAAGGCCTGGACCCGCTTATCCCTGGCTTCTCCCAGGGCCACCGTCAAAAGGAGAAGAGAACCAGCGAGCATGAGGCCCTGGACGTAAAGGCTATAGATAAGATACCCGGTTCCCGGGACCCGGCGGGAAAGATCGGCCAGAAAAAAAGGGCCCTGCCGGAAAAGTCCGATCTCCTGTTTTACCCATAGCCCGTGACGGTCCGCCGTCAGGATCAGGACCCAGGAGACCAGAGGAATAATGGATAAGCCGATTTTCAGGACCCTGGATACCCAGGTGCGTCGCCCGCTGTATTCCAAAGCAAAGAGCAGCCAGAGCGGCGGGATGACGGCAAAGGGGAAAAACCGGGCCTTGAACCAGAACAGGGCCAGGGACTCTGTGGCGGAAACCATGGACAGGATCTCGCCCATTGAGGCAAAGCACATGGCCAGGGCCAGAAAATAATAATAGCCCGCGCCGGGCACGTCCCTCTGCTGCCGGGCTTTCCAGGCAAGAAAGCCCGAGAGGAACACCGCGGATAGGATGATGATGAAATATGCGCATGTCTGCAAGGTCATCTGCCTTTTTAAATGTTAAAAGAAAAGCAAAACCTGTTTACTCCCGGCCGGGCAGTTCAAAGGTGAAAACCGTGCCCTCATTGGTTTCGCTAATAAAGGATACCCTGCCCCCCAGGTATTTTTCACCGAGAATTTTGATGCTGTAGGTGCCTAAACCCCTGCCGGACCCCTTTGTGGAAAAAGAACGCTGGAATACCTGCAATTTTATGCTTTCCGGCATCACCCCCGGGTTCCGGACCCGGAATTGTAAGGCCTCGTCCACCTCCGAAACTTCCAGGCCCACGGTGCTGCCTTCCGGTTCCGCTTCCAAGGCGTTTTTTACCATATTGCCGATAATTCTGATGACCAGCCTTGGATCACTGGAGAAATCCAGAGACACCGCTTCCTCAGAAATATTGATGGATTTTCCCTTTGCTGAAGGATGATTTTTATAGACGGCCAGAACAGAGGAGAGGATGTCAAGGGAATTCAACGGGACCACCTCCGTTTCAAGGGTTTCATTTTCAGCCGCTAAAATTTCCCTTTGGGCTTTTATTTCCTCAACCAGTGTTTCCGAGGCGGATTCCGCAAGCTTCAGGTATTCATCCAATTCCTCCGGACTTGCTTCTTTCATTAATTCGATCAGCCCCTGTACCCCTCCGGCCGTATTCAGGATATCGTGAAAAAAGATTCGCTCCAGGACATCCCGCCGTTTTTCATCGCTGACATCCTGAATGATCACAATGGTAAAAATTTCATTTAAAAGGTCAAGGGTCTTTGCCCTGATACGGAAATCAAAGGATTGATGGCCTTCCCCCACCGTGAGACGGCATTCTTCTTCTTTCATCGTATCGGGCTCATCCTGGCTTTTGACCACGGCATTAACGGCGCCGCAATATTTGCAGAAGGCCGTAGTGCCGCATCCGCCCTCTGTTTCATGTGAATGGATGCAATCAAAAGCTTCTCCCATCCTCTGTCCATATAAGGTTTTCGGGCTTTTGAGGTTCAGAAGGGCCATGAGAGTTGTATTGCCGTAGACGATCTGGCGGTGGGAGTTGAGGATGACAAAGGCGTCCGGGATGACCTGGGTCAATTCCTTCACCAGGGGCAGGTTCCGGGCGTGGCCGATGTCTGATGCCAGTTGATCGGTTGATGCTCTTTCAGGCGATGCAAATTGGGTTTTCATATGTCCTCCGGGCCCGTCATGAGCTCTTCTCCCCCGCAACAATCCTGACGGCTGCGTGCATGATCGGAGATTAAAGGTGTCGGAATTGTTTCTTCAGCAATGACGGGCCTCGTATTCAGTGTTTCGAACGGATTAAAAGATAAGAATCATACTGATTTATTAAGATGTGTTTGTCAATATCATATTATCAGGGTATGATCCGGATATGAGTGAGAAGATGGACCCAACCCATTTTATGGACCTTGAAGCCCTTGATCCGGCCGATGTGACGGCCCGGACAGGCTGTGAATTTGACCCGGCCGGCCGCCGGTACCGGATCAAGATATGGGGGCAGGTGTATTGTGTGGATCTGAAAGCCCGTGAAGTGAGGCCGGAAGGCCCCGGCCTTCAAACTTTTCACGATTACCTGCATTTATTTATCCTGTATTTTCTGATGCGGTCAAAACCCCTTCTCCCTGAGGGAAAATGGGTATCCGAAAAAGACATCAAAGGAGGGGCCGCCTTTTTTAGGGGCCCCCATACCCTGCCCACGGATTGGATCAGCAAGCGGTTTGAAAATGATATGGCGG
>DZCR01000068.1 GCA_022736495.1 Desulfobacca acetoxidans | reverse complement strand
GATGAAGCTTAAGGAAGCAGTATCATGGGGGCGCTTTACAACGCAATTCCAGCCCTCGCGTGGCAGCATGTGGTGACCTAATGGACTATTTCTGTATATAATGTACCCACCCTACACGGCAGACCATGTCCGCCCTGCATTTTTATGGACTCAACTATCAGCCCACTGAAAACCGCGCACCGAAAACCGAAAACCGTTTATACCATCTCCTTAGGTTGCCCCAAGAACCTGGTGGACACGGAAATCATGTTGGGACGGCTGACCAAGGCAGGCTGGGAGGTTACCGGCACGCCTGAGGCGGCGGACGTTTTGCTGGTCAATACCTGCGGGTTTATTGAGGCGGCCTGTAAAGAGGCGGTGGACGGTATCCTGGAGTTGGCCAGGGTCAAGGAGGAATCCCCGGAAAAGCGGCTGGTGGTGGCCGGTTGCCTGGTGCAGCGCTATGGCGATGAACTGGCGATAGAACTCCCGGAAGTGGACCTTTTTATTGGGGTCAACGATTTTCCGGCCCTGCCCCAGAGGCTGGCAGGACTGGAAACCGGAACCGGGGCGCGGCTTTTTTTTCAGGCCCCGGTATACGCCTATAGCGGCGTGCAGGAACGCTATCCCGCCACACCGGGACATCTGGCGTATCTAAAGATCGCCGAAGGGTGCGGCCACCGCTGCACCTATTGTATTATTCCCCGGATTCGGGGCCCCTTGCGCAGCCGGCCGCTGGATACTTTGGTGCGGGAAGCCGGAAAGCTTGCTGCAAGTGGAGTGAAAGAACTCATCCTGGTGGCCCAGGACACTACCGCCTACGGTAGGGAGGAGTCCGGCCAGCCGGGGCTTGAGGCACTGCTTCAGGAACTGGCCGCGATAGATGGCTTCCGGTGGCTCCGTTTATTGTACGGGCATCCGGCCCGGATCAGCCGGGAACTCTTGGAAACAATGGCCGCCCATCCCCGGATTCTGCCTTATCTGGACCTGCCCATCCAGCACGGCCATGATGAGGTGTTGCGACGCATGGGGCGGGGCTATGGACGCGGGGAGATTTTGGACACGGTGCGGCGCATCCGGGAGACCATGCCCGGGGCGACGCTGCGTACTACGGTTATGACAGGTTTTCCGGGGGAAACCGCAGAGCACTTTCAGGTGTTATGCAATCTTATCGAAGAGGTGCGCTTCGACCACCTGGGGGTGTTTTTATACTGCCCAGAAGCGGGCACGCCCGCGGCAACCTGGGGTCCTACGGTGCCCCGGCGGGAGGCCCGGCGCCGGGCTCGGATTTTAAAGGCTAAACAGGCCAAGTTGGTCAAGACCCGGCTCAAGTCCCTGGTTGGTACTGTGGTCGAGGTCCTGGTGGAGGGGGTTAGCCCGGAGAGCGACTATCTCCTCACAGGGCGGATGGCCAGTCAGGCCCCGGATATTGACGGGCAGGTTTATCTCACCGCAGGAACGGGGGAGATCGGCGAGATCCAGGCGGTGCGCCTCACCCGGGCCTTGCCCTATGATTTGGTGGGAGAGATTGTGGCGGAGGGGGAAAAGGAATGGTAGCCTAACCCTAAACAATTGACTTCCCCGGAGAGGTAAGTTACTTTATTCACAATGAGTGCCGCGGGCAAAAGTATCCTGAAAGAATTGGAAAAAGATGTGGTCGCCATCAATCTGGCGCTTTTGGCCAATCTGCAGACCCATGTGCCGTTGATCGCCGAGGTGGGGCGCCATATCCTGCTCAGCGGCGGTAAGCGCGTCCGGCCGCTTTTGTTCATCCTGGCGGCCCGGATGTGCGGCTGTCAGGGTAACAATCTGAGTGATTTTTCCACGATCTTCGAGTATCTGCATGCGGCCACGCTGTTGCACGACGATGTCATCGACGCGGCCAACGTGCGGCGGGGCGTGTCCACGGCCAACACCGTATGGGGCAACCAGGCGGTCATCCTGGTGGGGGACTTTCTCCTGGCCAAGGCCCTTTCTCTGGCGGTGACCACCAATAAATTAAAAATCTTGCAGGTTTTGTCCCACGCCACCACCATGATGGCCGAAGGGGAGATCCTGCAACTTTTGCACGCGGGTAATCTCAAGATTACCGAGGCCGATTACTTCGACGTCATCACGCGCAAGACCGCGATCCTCATGGCGGCCGCCTGCCGGATCGGGGCGATCTTGGGTGGGGTTGAACCCTCCCAGGAAGAGGCCTTGAGCCAGATGGGCCTAAACCTGGGAATCACTTTTCAGGTGGTGGACGATATCCTGGATTATACCGGGGACGAACGGGAGTTGGGCAAGCAGGTCTGCGCGGACCTTAGGGAAGGCCGCATCACCCTGCCCCTGATCCACGCCCTGGCCCAGTCCAATCGTCAAGACCGGGAGCGTCTGGAGGCCATCGCCCAGGACCTGACCCCGGAGTCGGCCCCGGCATTGAAAGATATTCTGGAGCAGTACGGGTCTCTGGACCACGCCCGGGCCATTGCCCGGGATTATACTCTGAAGGCCCAGGCTTGCCTGACATGCTTCCCCGATTCCCGGGAAAAGACCTATTTTTGGGCCATTACCGAAGAACTCTTGGCCCGCACCCATTAATAGGCTGCACCTAATTATTAAAATAAAATCATCTCGTTGTCCTGCCCGCCTAGAAGCCCTTCAGGACTCGATGAAACGGTGGGGGGGTAATTGCATCTTTCCCTTTATTTTCCTTGACATCATACAATTTTCGCATTAAATTGAATTTGTAGATAGCATGTCAGACTGAAGGCAGGGCTGCGGGCCCTGGCCATAGATCGGAAGGGTATGCTAAATACCTTCCCGTTTTTTTTTGCCTGGCTGCTCTCGCGGACCTGCTCGTGGGGCGGGATAAGTGTTACAAATTTTAGGAGGTTCCTCATTCATGAAGGAAAGAGGAAGGGTGAAATGGTTTAACGATTCCAAGGGATTTGGTTTTATTTCCCGAGAGAACGGCCCCGATGTCTTTGTGCACCACAGCGCGATCCAGAGCGAAGGCTTCCGGACCCTGGCAGAGGACCAGGAAGTCGAGTTTGAGGTGGTCCAGGGCCAGAAAGGCCCGCAGGCGCAAAACGTCACCAAGCTGTAACTGGTAACCACGTGAGGCTGGGAACTCCGGTGGCCTTAAGGCCCCGGAGTTCCGCCATCTCAACCCCAAGGAGGTGAGCCGTGGCCCGCAATCGATATGGCTGGGAAAAACGAGCCAAAGAACTCGCTCGGAAGCAAAAGAGCGATGAAAAGATGAAAAAGCGCCAAAACCGGGCCACCTCAGAAGAAGTTGCAGAAGAACCCCAGGCGCAGGAAGAAGGCACTATTGAGGAATAACCAAATTCTCCTCCAGATCGGGTCGGGCGACACCATCGGGGAAGGGGTATCGTGTCGCCGTTTAAGGAGAAAAACGTGATCAAATTATATGTGGGCAATCTGCCCATGGAAATGACTGAAGCCGAACTCAAGGACCTGTTCACCGAGGCCGGGAACGTAGCTTCAGCCAAAATCATCACCGACCGGCAGACCGGTCAACCCCGGGGCTTCGGTTTCGTGGAAATGGAAACCAAGTTGGAGGGGCAAAAGGCCATCTCCATGCTGAATGGCCGTCAGGTCGAAGGTCGGGCGCTGGCGGTGAATGAAGCCAGGCCCCAAGCCCGGGGCGGTGGCGGCGGCGGGGGTCGCGGCGGCGGCTATGGTGGCGGCGGTCGCGGCGGCGGTCGCGGCGGCTATCGTTAAACCACCGGCTTGAGCTTTTTTTAAGAACAGAACTAAATAGCACCTATGCCGGCAAGGTCTATGATCTTGCCGGTTTTCTGTAAGTGAGCAGGTGAGCCGAAAATCGGTCACACCAGCGCCCGTGAGGTAAAAGTTAATGAAGATATGCATCATTGGATTTGATCTGCCCGAGGGCAAAGTGAAGTACCAGGATGAGCGCGTCATCACCCTGGACCAGAAATTATCCCCCAAGAAAATCACACCGTTTTACGTCGAATTTGCCAAGGACGACTTTAACCACTGTGACGGCTTCCTGGTAGCCCGGGAGCGGGTTTGGGACCTGTTGATCCTGGACATGGAAAAACTGGAGGCCCGCCGGGATCGGACCGGGGATGAGCCGGAAAAGCAGCTTTTGGAAAAATGCCTGAATTATCTGGAGCAGGAAGTGCCCCTGTGTGACGGGGACTTCACCGGGGCGGAATTGAGTCTACTCAGGACCCTGGCCCCCTTGAGTTTGAAGCCCACTCTCATCATGTCGGAGTCCCCGGAACTCAACGACGCCATCACCCAGGTCTTGACAAAATCCGGAGTGGTTTTCTTCTATACCGCCGATAAAAAAGAAGTGCACGCCTGGCCAGTGCAGCGGGATTCGGACATCGTGACCTGCGCCGGCAAGATTCACTCGGACCTAGCCCGGGGGTTTATCAAGGCCGATATCGTCAATTACCACGACTTCATGCAGGTTTATAATATGCAGGAGGCCCGGAGCAAGGGACTGGTCAAGCTGGTGGACCGTGATTATCTTATTCACGAAGGAGACATCATCGAGATTCGCTTCAACATTTAGTTGGCAGCGGAGGGCGAGGTATCCATGAGATTATGGTTTAGATCTTGTAGCGAGCATTGCCCCGTAGTCCGGATAATTCTTTTGGGGGGGGCGCTTATACTTACCTTCGGCTTTGCCGCCCAGGCGGGGACGGAGGAAGCGATCCGCAGCAGATTAGACAAAGGCGAGATCATTGTTGCTGCCCAGGACGCACCGGGCTCTGCGCTCAAACGCGCTGAAATGACGGCGATTATCAATGCCTCTCCCGAGATTGTGTGGCAAATCATTACCGATGTGAATAGTTTTCAGTATTTCATGCCCCGGACCCAGGCCAGTATGGCGGTGGCCGCGGAAAAGATACCCATGATCGTACAAAAACAGCCGGCCACAGCCAAGGAGGTGGAGAAATTACTCGGCCCTACCCCGGCAGACCCGGCCAATTCCCGCATTCCTGGCGGAAAATATACCGTATATCATTACAGCAACTTAGATTTCCCCTGGCCGTGCAACAACAGATGGTACGTCGTAAAAAGTATGAATGATGAGAGCCTGGCGGCCCAACATGATTATCACCTTACCTGGTCGCTGGTCATCGGGAACCTCAAGGAAAATTCCGGGGAATGGATTTTAAAACCTTATGGCACCAATCAAACTAGGGCTATTTACCGCCTCTCCACCGATCCGGGTGGCGCAATTCCCGGGTTTCTCATCAAAAAGGGGACCAACAGCACCCTGCCGGAAATCATTACAGCGGTGCGAGAACGGGCGGCGAAACTCTGTCGGCTCAGGCAGTAATATTGACAGGGCCGCAGCGCTGCAAAGGAATGAACCAACATGCGGTCGAAAATTGTCTAGGAAATCAGCTAGCACCTTGGCATGTAAAGGTATTTATTGAGGGTCTCATCAGGCCATCGTCTCACTGCTTTGCAAATAAACGGCTGAGTTTTCTTTAACGGCCTGAAAGGAATTTGCCATTCAAGTTCAAGAAGAACATCTCTATGTCATCTCCGACCTCCATCTTGGTAACCCCGCCTTTAATAAAAGGGCCTATTTACGTTCATTTTTCAAACATATTGGGGAAAAAGGGGCCAGTCTCTGCATTAATGGCGATGGCTTTGATTCTCTCCAATCCTCAACTGCCAAATTAACGGTTGATCTGCAATCAGCTTTCAAAAGCATCAAAGAATTTCTCTCGCAGGAAACCAATAAAATTTATTACGTGCATGGCAACCATGACCTGCAATGGGAAACCTACCTGGCCAAATCCGGTCTAGGCGCGGCCATGCCGTTTTTAGACGTAGTTTCCGGCAATCGGCGGATTCATATTGAACATGGGCACATTTATGATCGCCGTTTTCAGCGGTTCCCCAGGGTTCACCAGCAAACTGCCAGAATACTGGGGAAGTTACTAAAAATTTCGCCCCAGTTCTTTCATCTCTTTTTTCACCTCGAATGGTGGCTTTATGGGGTGAATAAAAAAACCCTTGGTCCTGAAGACCCTCTCTTTGACGTACCGCGCAACTTAAGAGCCGCCTTGGATCTCTTTACCAAAGGCTTCGATATCGTCATTCTGGCCCACTCGCACCGTCACGGCCTGCATTTGATGGAGGATGGCAAGGTTTTTGCGAATGCCGGCGCCTGGACCTCTCCCCGCATCCACTATCTGGAAATTCAAAGGGGCGCAATCAGGCTCAGGGAGTGGCGGGGACAGAGCGATTTGCAGCTTAGGAGCTTAGGAGCCCCGAGTTTCTAACGGCAGCCTGAACGCTCAAGGGCTACAACAACGATCATTCAGAACGGACGAGGTCGCAGGTCATCGATCTGGGCTATAGGCCTCCTCCTTTGTCTGCTTTTCAGTCGGTCCCCTTGGTGGCGAAGATTTCCCGGAAGAAATCCTGCAGGTATTGCCAGGAGCGCCGGGCCGCCCGGGCGTCATAGGCCACGCCTGCGGCCGGGTTGTTCCCGTTGGCCGGGTTGGTGAAACCGTGCACCGCGCCGCCGAAGTAGACCATCTGCCAGTCGGCCCCGGCTTGGCGCATGGCTTGCTCAAAGGCATTGATGTCGGCCGCGGAAACATGGGGGTCATTGGCGCCGTGGAGCACCAGGATCGCGGCCTTGAGACGTTTTTCGTCCTCGGCGGTGGCCTTAGGCAGGCCGCCGTGGAAGCTCACCACCCCGGCCAGGTCAGCCCCGGAGTAGGCCAACTCCAAAACTGTAGTGCCCCCGAAGCAGAAGCCGATGGCCGCCAGGCGTTTGGGGGCTACCCGGGGATTAGCCGCCAGGACTTTAAGGGCCGCCTGGGCCCGGGCCCGGAGGAGTTGGGGGTTTTCCCGCAGAGCTGCGAGCTTGGCGGCCTCTGCCCGGTCGGTGGTGGTGTGGCCGTTGCCGTACATATCTGCAGCCAGAGCCACGTAACCTAAGCCCGCCAGTTTCTCCGCCTTTTGTTTGGCGAAATCATTGAGTCCCCACCATTCATGCACCACCAGGACGCCCGGCCGTTTCCCGGTCAAGGCGCCATCATAGGCCAAGAAGCCCCGCATCACCGTGCCGTCTTGCTTGTACTCTACCGTCTTGGTAACCAATTTGGCCTTGACCTCCGTAGCCGCTAAAAGTGATAGGCCTACCAACACCAGCGCCCCGCACTGTCTGTAAAAGGTTTTGTGGGACATGGGTTTTTTCTCCGAGAAACTCAGTAAGCCTCCCCGCGTGTTTGCGGCCTCCTAAATTCCGGGGAAGTTTAGGGATGGACGAAGCACTGCAACTTGATTTCGATGCCGGCCACGTTGCCGGCGATACGCTTTACCCTGGTGATCACTTCCTGTTCCTCGGTGATATTGCCTTTGACATCCACGAAGATCTCACCTTCCCGGGCGCTCACTTTGGCGGTGGGAAACTCCTCCACCAGGGCCGCCTGGATCCGGGCGGCCAGGGTCTGGTCATCGAGAATTTTCTGCGACGGCGGCGTGGTTTGGAAATGGGGCAACTGCACGGCACAGCGGATCATATCCACCGCATCATCCACGGTAATAAACTTAATGTGGATGACCAGGTCGTAGAGCATGGGGTCCCAGGTATCAACCCCATAAACTTGCAGACCCCAACGGCGACGCTCGTCATCGTCTTTTTTGAGGATATGCCGGGCTTCGGCGGCGGAGATGTTTTCCCGTTTCATCTCTTCGGCGACCCGGTCTTCCAGGTCGGCGATAATTCGCACCTTGAGGACGTGGGGAATATCCTGGAGGAAAAAATGACCAGCCAGGCCATGATACACCACATTATCCTTTTGGACATATCTCATTAAAGCGGCCTTGAGATACGATATGTATCTTTCCTTGCCGTAGGTGAAGCGCTCCAGGATGGAGGGGGCATCATGGATGGCCCGCACCAGCTTGATTTCCGGGATGTTGAATTGTTCCGAGGCCTCTATGAGGATCTCCCGGGAGATACATTCGTAACCCAGCGCGGCGGCCAGCTTTTCGGCCACCTCTTTGCCCCGGCTGTAGGAGCCCCGGGAAATGGTAATGATAGACATACAAGTTCCTCTCGCTGGTGAAGTGCTAAAGATAGTTAGAAACCGATCCGATTCCCAGCACCGCGCCGGGATAATTTACTGTTGGTCAGACTTGGATAATTGTTTGGCCACCACCTTGCCGTTGACAAACTGAATGGTGATGGTGACGTCGCCGGCTTTCCACTTGGAGACGGTGCCGGAAAACACGGCCACGTCCACACTGGAGGATTCCGTGGGCTCCCCCAGAATAGCCGTCACCTGCGCCATGGTCATGCCGGTTTGAATTTTTTCGAAGTTGGCCGAGTTGATCCGGGAGCCGCAGGCCACCAAGCAGCAGGCGCAAAGCACCAAAGCCCCGATGATCCCGAGCCTCAGCTTGCCAAAATGGGTCACTTTCATGAAAACCTCCAGCATGGGGAGTCAGTGTCACAAGATCCGGTCAAGCGCCATTTATGCGCCTCTTTCCCCGTGACGGTTGTTTGAAATCGGCGCTTACGGGGCTCAGCTTACGCGGTGAGGCGCAGACCGTCTTCGGCCCGCAGGACCTCGCCCTGAAACTCCTTCAAGGCCAGCGCCACCACATCCACCTCATCACAGGGCGGATAGAAGTGGGTCAAGAGCAGGCACTTGACTTGGGCCCGGGCCGCCAGGCGGCCGGCTTCGGCGGGGGTGAGGTGGCCCGGGACTTTAAAGGGATTGGCCGCCTCCAGCACCAACAGATCGGCGTCGCGGGCCAAATCCACCAGGGAGTCGCTCTCATCCGTATCCCCCGAATAGACCAGGGACTTGCCCTGGGCTTCCACCCGAAAGGCCAGGCTGCCGTCGGTGTGATTGGTGGGGGCGCTTTTGATCACCAGGTCATGATCGCGCACCTCGTCGGGCCGGTCGGCGGCGAGTTCTTGGAGTTCCATGAGGCCTGGGGGCGGCTCCACCCAGCCGGCAAAGGCCTCCTTCAGGAGGTTATGAAACCGGGCGAATCCCCGGGCGGCCAGGAGACGGAAGGGCTCGGTGCGGCTGTAGCCCAGGGCGTAGCGGGTGGCGAACAGAAAGGGGATCAGGTCCCCCACATGATCGGGATGCAGGTGGGTCAGGGCCAGGACGTCGATAGCGGAGAAATCGAAGCCATAGCGCAGCAAGGCCCTCAAGCTGCCGGCGCCCAGGTCCAGGACCAGAAGGCGGCCGCCTGCCCTGACCGCCAGACACGGAGACCCCCGTCGCAGGGAGGGCACCCCCGTGCCGGACCCGATGACAGTTAATTCCATGACCTTACTGTTTCTCCCAAGTCATTCTGGGTGGTGCAATTCTTCTCACGTTTAACCGGGTAGCTTTCCTCTTTATTAGGCGCCGTCCACGTTGCTCATCTGGTGGACATAGAACCAGTCTTCCGGCAGGGTCAAATAGTTGTGCATATCCATCAGGGTCAGGTAGTGTCCCCTTTCTTCGTGGGCCACACTCATGAAAAAGCGCCGGGCCAGGGGGTTGTTGGTTTCCTTGGCCAGCTTGGTGTAGTAGTCGATGGAGCACTCTTCCATTTTGATGCCGGTCTTCAGCGCCTGAAGATCATCTTGGCCGCCGGCGCCCTGTTCATCTTTGGTCATGGCCATAACGCAGACATAGGCTTCATGTTTGGGCGGAGCGAAGGTCGCCATGGTTTCGGTCCAGCCCGGGTCTTTCTCCATGCTACGGTAGATCTCGTTGAATTTTTCGATATGGTATTTTTCCGACTCCGCCAGGTACTCCATAATTTCCCGAACGCCGGCGCTTTTCACCTTCTTGGCCGCTTCCAGATAGAACTGGCGGCCTTCAACCTCCATTTGCACCGCGTCTTCCAACGCCTTGAGCATATATTCCTGCACTTTCATGTAAGATTTCTCCCTTCGAGCAGATTTCCTGGGGTTAAGGCGCCTGCTGCGGCTGCAGTCACCATAACCCATGCAGACTGCTTTAAACATAAGGTTAACAACTCACCTTGTCAATCGCAGCCACAGCAAACCGCGTCCCGTGTTTGGCGCATCGCCGGATCAGTTGCCTCGGTCCCTGGTCCGTGGTAAAAAGGGTTATGCCACAATCAGTCCTGGCTCGCCTCAGGGACCACCTGACCATGGAGTTGGCGCCGGAGGCCCCAAAGGCGGACCTGGTGTCCGCCGGGGTGCTGGTGCCTTTGTTTGTGCAGGAAGAGGAATTGCGGGTGCTGTTCATCCAACGGACCTTGATGGTGAAGGACCACCGGGGACAGATCGCCTTTCCCGGCGGGGTCCGGGACCCGGAGGACGCAAGCATCCTGGCCACAGCCCTGAGGGAAACCTTTGAGGAAATCGGACTCGCCCCCGAGGCGGTAGAAATCCTGGGCTCGCTTACCGGGGTGAGCACTATTACCGGTTATCATATCCTTCCCTTTGTGGGGCTCATCCCCCACCCCTATGACTTTAAGCCCAGCCCCCGGGAGGTCAAGCGCCTGCTGGCCTTGCCGGTGGCGGATTTCTACGCCCCGGAGCGCTGGAGTTCGGGGCCGTATATCTTCCAGGGGCGCACCACCCGAGTCTGTTACTGGCACAACGGCGAAGAGGTGGTTTGGGGAGCTACCGCCCGTATCCTGCTAAACCTGCTGGCGCACCTGGGAGCCCACCCCATACCGGGAGACCGCGATGCCGCCTGTCTGGACTAGCCAGGCTTTCGGACCAGGACAGAGCAGCCGCTGGTGCGGGCAGGGATTGGGCAGAAATTCCGCCAATTGCGTCTGATCCAGGCCCCTTGCATCACCGCCCGCAATAGGCTAATTTATTCTTAAGGAGCAGCTTCTCCCTGCAACGACGCATCCTATGTGGCTCTATATCCTGAAACGCCTGGGTCTGATGATCCCTTTGCTCCTGGGGATCACCCTGGTATCCTTTATGGTCATCCATCTGGCGCCGGGGACCCCCACCGATATGCAAACCACCCTCAATCCCAAGGCCTCGCTGGAGGCCCAGAAGCGGCTGCGGGAGATTTACGGCCTGGACAAGCCCTTGATGGTGCAATACTGGGATTGGCTGTCCCGACTTTCCCGCCTGGACTTCGGCCGCTCCTTTTCTTCAGACCGGCGCTTGGTGTGGGACAAGATCAAGGAGCGCATCGGCATCACCTTGGGGCTCAACTTCATGAGCCTGATCATTATCCTGGCGGTGGCCATCCCCATCGGGGTGATTGCCGCGTACCGGGCCCACTCCTGGTTTGACAAAGGCACCACCCTCCTGGTCTTTTTCGGGTTCGCCATGCCCACTTTCTGGCTCGCCCTGCTCCTCATCATGTTTTTTGGGGTCTATCTGGATTGGCTGCCCATCTCCGGCCTGACCTCACTCAACTTCAGCCAATTCACCTTTTGGCAGAAAATCCAGGATCTGGCGGCCCACGTGACCCTGCCGGTGCTGGTCGCGGCCTTCGGGGGCCTGGCCGGCATGTCCCGGTACATGCGGGGCAACATGCTGGAAGTCATCCGCCAGGACTATATCGTCACGGCCCGGGCCAAGGGGCTGCCAGAGCGGGTGGTGATCTTCAAACACGCGTTGCGCAACGCCCTGCTGCCGGTGATCACCATACTGGGTTTGAGCGTGCCAGGCCTTATCGGCGGCAGCGTGATCTTTGAATCCATCTTTGCCATCCCCGGCATGGGCCAGTTGTTTTATGGCGCGGTGATGGCCCGGGATTATCCATTGGTGATGGGGGAGTTGGTCATCGGCGCGGTGCTGACGCTGTTGGGCAATATGCTGGCTGACGTGGGCTACGCGTTGGTGGACCCGAGGATTCGGACGGGGTGAGAAAAACATTTTTTAATCAGCAATTATCAAAATTTCCTCCTCTATGGACCCTCCCGCTGGGGGAGGAGAAACTGACTTTTAGGAGTTCATCAGTTTTCGGCAGGTTTGAAAATCTGGCTTATTGAGAAAACCGATCTTTATGAGACAACGGGAATTCTGGAAGCACCTGAGGAAGAACCGCATGGCCATGGCCGGGCTGGCGTTGGTTTTGGGGCTGTTTGTGGTGTCCATTTCCGCCCATTGGCTGGCCCCGTACGATCCCGATCAAATTAACCTCAAGGCCGTGCTCATGCCTCCCAGTCAGGCGCACCTCATGGGTACGGACACCCTGGGCCGGGACGTCCTGTCCCGCATTATCTACGGCTCCCGGGTGTCGCTGAAGGTGGGCTTCGTAGCGGTGGGTCTGGCCACCCTCATCGGGCTGGTGGTGGGGGCCCTGGCCGGATATTACGGCGGCTGGGTTGATTCAGGCCTCATGCGCCTGGTGGACCTGATGCTCTGCTTTCCTTCCTTTTTTCTGATCCTGGCAGTGATCGCGGTCTTGGAGCCCAGCATCTGGAACATCATGGCGGTCATCGGACTCACCAGTTGGATGGGGGTGGCGCGCCTGGTCCGAGCGGAATTTCTCACGTTGCGGGAACGTGAATTTGTCACTGCGGCCCGGGCCTTAGGGGCCAGCGATGTCCGGTTGATCATGCGCCACATGCTGCCCAATGCCCTGGCGCCAGTGATGGTCTCCGCCACCCTGGGGGTGGCCGGAGCCATTCTTACGGAGAGCGCCCTGAGTTTCCTGGGTCTGGGGGTCCAGCCGCCCACTCCCAGTTGGGGCAACATCCTCACCGCAGGCAAAGATAATATCGAAATCGCCTGGTGGCTTTCCGTGTTTCCCGGCCTGGCCATCCTCATTACGGTGATGAGTTACAACCTGCTAGGGGAAGGAATCCGGGAGGCCATCGATCCCCGTCTCAAGGGCTAAGAGCCTGCTCCCGGACTCAGGCTTCTCCTTCTCCCTCTTGCCCTGTCAGGTAATCTGCCAGATTTTTCTCCGGCCTCGGCCTTGACAAGGTTGGAGGTGCTTCTCATATTACAACAAGGCGGCAGAGATCGTATTGCGAAACGGGAATTTATTTGTCCGGGCCGTAGTCATGAGGAGCGAAATACTCATCTGGAGGCGAGCCGTTCTTGCCTGATTTTTTTGGGCTCAATAAATTACCGGCAAAGAAGGGTGGAATTGAGAATAGTCCACCTGATTTTCGTGGATCGAAGCCAAAATTTCCAGGGAAGAGATAAATTCTTCAAGGCACCTCCCCGAAATCCTTTGACAATGGAGTAAGAATCTCATAAGTTATGGATGTCGGGCGGCAAGTTTACTAATTCGCCAACAAGGGAGAGAGATATGAAGCGGACGTGGGTTAAAGTTGTTGCCTTAACACTGGCCCTGGCTATTTGCGGGGCGGGGGTAGCTTTGGCGCAGAAACCGTTGGACGTCGGCAAAGCGCTGTTGGATTCTTATGATTTGATCGAAAAGAAGCAGTATAAGAAGGCAGATGCACTCCTGGACAAGATCCTGGTAGCAGATCCTGGCAATCCTCTGGCCTTGAACAACAAGGCTTCCGTCATGGTGGCGGAGAAAAAGTTTGACAAGGCCGACACCTATCTGAACCAGGCCCTGCCCAAGGCTAAGGGATACATGGTACAGGTAAACCGGGTGTGCTCCGTGGGCAACATCTGCCTGGCCTTCAAACCTGTGGCAGGGGGAACCGGAAATCAGGATCTGGAGCCTTTGATCAAGGTGAATATCGAGATGGTCAAAGGTTATATGACGGCGGGCCCACTCCCCGGAAGTGGACTGCGCCCCAAATGATTTCTTAACTGCCGCCCACAGGAGCTCCTGGGCCCCCTTCGGGGCCCTTTTTTTTGGGCGCAGGGCCCAGCACAGGGATCTTCTGAAAAAAAGGGCGGGGAGACCCCACCCTACAAGGACATCAGGTTTTGAACTACCTTGTTAACCTGACAGGTATCGCCATTAACTTCCCTTAATCCTCCTCTACCGGAATCAGTTCCCGGCCCACCATAATGCGGTCCCGGCCCTGGCCTTTGCTGCCAAACATGGCCCGGTCAGCGATGAGCAAGAGCTTTTCGCGGTCCTGGGCGTCTTCCGGCACGGTGGCGATGCCATAGCTGGCAGTGACCTTAATGGCCAGATTTTCATCTTGCAGGAGGGCCGTGGCGTTAAGGGTCAGGCGCAGGCGGCGGGCGATCTGCAGGGCGTCCGCCTGGGACCGATGGGGCAGGAGAAGGAGAAACTCATCGCCGCCATAGCGTACCAGACTGTCGTCCGGCCCCAGTACCTCATTGATCACCCGAGCCACCTGGGCCAGCACCTTCGATCCCCGCAGATGACCATGAGCGTCTACCACCGTCTTGAAGTTGTCCAGATCCAGAAAGACCACGGAGAAGGGCTTACCCTGGCTGAGGTGTTGGGGAATGAGGCGGTCCAGTTCGTGGATGAGATAGCGGGTATTGTAGAACCCCGTCACCTCATCGATAAAGGTGCGGGCCTCCAGCTTTTGTAAATTGCGGACGTTATCCACGGCGATGGCCACATAGTCCGCCAGGATGGTCAGGTGGGGGAGGTATTTTTCCCGGAAAAACCTCTCGTCCGCCACGTTGACTACTTCAAACACCCCGATGACTTTTCCCCGGACCAGCAGGGGCAGGGCGATGATGGAGCGGGTCTCGAAGCCGGTGAGGGCATCCACCCGGGCGGAAAAGCGGAGGTCTTGAGCCACATCGGGGATGAAGATGGGAACGCCGGTTGAGGCCACGGCGCCGGCGATCCCTTCCCCCGGCTTCAGACGGATATTCTTCACCATCTCCGGGGCCACTCCCACCACCACGGCGAAGTAAAGCTCTTGAGTCGCAGGGTCCAGGAGCAATAAGGACCAGTTTTGAGCAGGGATGACGGCCTGGATGCGGGCCAGGACGGCGGTGAGGAGCGTCTCCATGTCATAGGCGCTCACCAGGGCTTTGGAGAACTCGATGGTGGCCAACAGCCGCTCTACCTGGCCGGTGTCCTGGGTGTTAGTAAGCGAGTCCTCTTGGGGGCCCATACCTCTTACTCCTCACAGGGAATTTTATGGCCGGGGCCAGAACATTGCAAGGGTTTTGTAAATCGATTTCGGTTTGCTCTTGCCGATTTTCTGTAAAGAAATCGCATCCGCAAGCAGATGTGGTTTGAGCCCTGCGCCCGAAGACGGCGAACCAGTTGCGGGATTAGTTGACATCCGCTCCTGGAAATCATTACAATGATCCTTATTTATGGGAAAGGAGGCAGTCATGGCCCATAAGGTATTAATTGCGCTGGATAGTTCGGAAGGGGCCTGGCGCGCAGTGGAATACGTGGCAGAAGCTTTCGGTCGCACCCCGGGGGTGCACGTCACCTTGCTGCACGTCCTGTCGGGTCTGCCCCCGGCTTTCTGGGATGATGGTCATATCCTGAGTGACCAGGAGAAGGAATCCCGGCAGCGGGTGGTGAGCAGTTGGCAGAGAGAACAGGAAAGGCAATGGCAGGGCCTGGTGAACAAGGCTCACAACCACTTGACCAAGGCTGGGACCCCCAAAGACGCAGTGGTCAACAAGTTCAAGCCCAAATATTATGACGTGGCCGAGGATATCCTGAGCGAAGCCGAGGCAGGAAAATTCGATACCATCGTCATGGGGCGCCGCGGCTTGGGCATGGCCAAGGCTCTGCTTTTAGGGAGCATCACGAACAAGGTGGTGCAGAACGCCAAGGGCTGCGCTGTCACCATCGTGGAGTAGCAGACCCGGGGAAGCTGAAGCCGAAAAAATATTTACTGTTTGACGGAAGCGGGAGGGCGCAACAGCCCTCCCGCTCTGGCGTTATCTCAAGATCTTTCCTCCCTGCCGCTCCGGGACCAAACGTTTTCCTAAGGCGAGCTCCCCTGGGGTTTTTTCATAAAACAATCCTGGCAAGTTCGAGGTGCAATGACTGCAAAGATGCCGAAAAAACTCAAACGTCGGCCCTCCTTCCGCTCTTGCCTTTAATCTGAAAATGATTATGTAAATAGAGGGCGTAAGCCCAGTCCTAAAAAGGAGGAAATTATGGCCCTGAATATCTGTTGGGTGAATGACCTGGCCAAAGCCAAGGAGACTGCCAGGCAGACGAAAAAGCCCGTTCTCCTGGACTTTTTCAATCCCCAATGACTCGGTTGTCAACAGATGGGTGCGGTTACGTACCCTAACGAGAAGGTCGTTAAGTTTGTGGATTATAATTTTGTGCCGGTTCAGATCCAAACCTCGGACACAACCCTGATGGAGCAATTTAAGGTAAAGTGGACCCCCGCCATTTTTGTCCTGGACGCCGATGGCAACGAGGTTCATCAGGTGGTAGGATTTTTGCCGCCGGAGGAATTCATCCCCACGTTTATGGTGGCCAAAGGCAAGTGGTACTTCAACGCCGAGCAGCATCCCGAAGCCCAGGGGATGTTTGAGGAGGCTTTAAGGGGATATCCCGACAGCGGTGCGGCGGCGGAGGCGGTTTTCTTTATGGGGGTGTCGCGCTATAAGGCGAGCCACGACCCCAAGCCTTTGCGGGAGGCGTATGAAACCCTGACGGCCAAATTTCCCGGCAGCGAATGGACCAAACGAGCAGCGCCGTATCGCCTGATACCCCAATGATTTGCGCTAAG
>DZCR01000067.1 GCA_022736495.1 Desulfobacca acetoxidans | reverse complement strand
ATCTCCAACGATACCTGACCGAAGTGTGCTACCGATTTAATCGCCGTTTTTGGGATCGTCAATCTTTCCATCGGTTACTCAACATCTGTGCACTATTACTCGAAATGAACTTATGGCAAAAACTGCTGAGCAGAGTCAAGAGGCCATTAATAAAAATCTTTGGATTCACTGATCGCATCTTCTCTGGGGCAAGAATTTTAAATTAATTCCTGCGCTTTTTTCTTGACAATTTTACTCATTTCAGTCTTTAATTGATCTATAAAAGTTTATTATTAACATTATTTTTACGAACCGTTACGTTCCCCATTATCCAGGCTTAATAGGCATCCGGTAAAACGAAGTTTCGGCTGATGCCTTTGCTCAAACCCTTCGGGGGGGGTGGCCCTTGATTAACCTGGACACAAATCTGACCCTACTCTTCTCTAACCGTCTTCCGATCACGAGTCTCGTCTGGAGTTTTCATCAACGCGTTGTTGAGTGGAGCCGCGTCGCGTCAAAGGTGGAGGAGGCCAGACGGCCACGACCGCCTGGGGTGGCCGAAAGCCGGTAAGCAGCCCTCCCTCCCCTTCCGTTCACTTAGCCGATCTGGCCGTTGCGCCGGTCGCACTATCCCGCCACCTGACGGAGGCGAAATTCTGAGGGAGGAAAGCACCATGGTAGAAAATAATGAAGAATTTTATTGTCTGACAGAAGATTGCGTATTCCTTCAAACCGCCGATCCAGAGGCAGTGGAAACGGATACAGGGTCTGTACTAACGCCCCTCTTGGCGAAGCGCAATGCAGAAGGAGGGTACGCCTATCGTGAACTCACTAAGACTACGGGCTTTATCCTCCGGTTGTTGTTGCAGCAGTTAGATATTCCTCTGCTTAGACAGGTGTTGCTATGGAAGTATCCAGGGCAGCTAGAAAGCGAGGAGCAGGCCGATAATCTCATCCAGGCAGTCATTGCCCTGTACAGGGAGGGCGGATTTATAAGATCTATGGAACAAGATGAAATCGAACGATTAAAAACAACGCCGCTCGACCCAATCGAGCCGTTGGTCCTAAGAGATAAGCCTTACTTTAACAAGCTTACCCTGAGTGCTACGATAAACCAGATCGGCAGCCCGATCATCAAATTTCCCTGGCCGCCGATACGTTAAAGACGCGGGAGGCGGAATATGCGGCGCCCATGGTGGCTTGCCGGACTGATTCTGGCGGTTGGCATCTGGTTATTCCTGCCTGACCTCCTTATGGCCATGGCCGAACAGACCCCGGTGGGCAAACTGGTGGCGGCCAAAGGTGAAGTGTCAGTCCGCCGCAGCACTACCAGCCAATGGGTGCCGGCCGAGGTGGGGCAGGCCCTGCTGGCCGGCGATGCGGTGCGCACCGGACCCGCCTCCGCCGCCTCTATCCTCTGCGTGGACGAAAGCCAGATCAAACTCAATGAAAATACCGTCGTAATACTCAAAAGTATCGCCCCCTCTCCCCGGCTGAAGCCGGTGACCCCGGTCAAAGGGGAGCCTCCGCCCGCCAGCCGCTATGAGGTCCCCGAGGGGGAGATCTGGCTGCGGAACAAACATGAAAAATTTCGCTTCGAACTGGAGACCCCGGCGATCACTGCCATCATCAGGGGCACGGAGCTGAATATTAAGGTCCAGCGCAATGGCGCCACCAGCGTCATCTTGCTGGAAGGCAACGTCTGTATCGCCAACCCCCAGGGGGAGGTCTGCCTCCGTCCGGGGGAAGAAGGCTACGCGGTCCCGGGGCGCAAGCCGGCCAAACGGGTTTTGGTCCAACCCGCGGACGCGGTCCAATGGGTGCTCTATTATCCAGGTATCATCAGCTACCGTGACCTTCCCCTGACCCCTCTTCCCGGGGAACACCGCGCCCCTTACGGACCT
This sequence comes from Desulfobacca acetoxidans, assembly GCA_022736495.1. The sequence goes on along the minus strand of DZCR01000067.1, from coordinate 14,756 downwards.
GCGGTGGGGTCCGCGTTAATCCAGGCAGGAGAGGCCGCCTATGACCAGGGCCGCCTTAAGGAAGCCCGGGGAAAGGCCGAAACGGTTCTGGCCAAAGACCCAGAAAATTCCCGGGCCCTGACCCTGCTGGGTTGGGTGAACCTCCGGGAAAACCAGCCCCGCGAGGCCTTAACGTACTTCCGCCGGGTACGCCAGCCCGATGACCTGACTGTGGTGGGCCAGGCCCTGGCCCTGGAAAACCTTGGGAGCGCAACCAAAGCCTACGAGCTTATCAAGGCGGCAAGCATCCGGGGCCGACCTTCGCCTCTGCTGGTAGCCATGTCCGGCTATGCCGCACTGCTGGACGGGAGGGTTGAGGAAGCCCGGTCCCGGTTGCAGACGGCCGCAGCGCTGCCGCCCCCGGCCCCCTGGCTGGCCCGGCCGTTACTGGCCCAGATCGACCTGGTCCAGAACCGCAAAGCTGCGGCCCAGGCAGAGGCGGCCCAGGCCCTGGCCCAGGCCCCTAACTCACCCCTGGCGCTTTTTACCATGGGGCTGGTGAAACTGGCCTCCTTCGAGCTGCCTGCGGCCACCCGGTACCTGGAACAGGCCATCGCTGCGGAGCCCCGCTTTGTTATCGCCTATGTGTATCTGGCTAAAATCTGGCTGGGGTCCGGGTATCTCTCCCGGGCGCAGCGGACCATTAACCAGGCTCTGCAAATGGCTCCCGGCAATCCCCAGGTGCTCAGTTTGGCCGGCTTCGTCCGCCTGGCCTTCCGGGACTATAGCCGGGCTTTTCAGTTCTGGAACCAGGCTCTGGAAAGAGACCCGAACTTGGGGGAGCCTCACCTGGGGCTGGCCATTTACTCGTTCCGCTACCGGGAGTTCCAACGCGGGCTGGAGGAGATGCTCACCGCCACGCTGCTTGACCCCCGGATAGCCTCTTACCAGACCGAGTTGGGCAAGGCGCTTTTTCAGACGCACTCCTTTGACCGGGCCCTGGAGGTTTATGACTATGCCAAGACCCTGGACCCCAAGGACCCCTCCCCGTATTTTTATAAGGGCATCGCACTTACCGACCTTAACCGTCCGGGGGAAGCCGTCCAGGAGATCAATAAGTCCATCGAGTTGAACGACAACGTGGCCATGTTCCGGTCCCGCAGCTTGCTGGACCAGGACCGGGCCGTGCGCAACTACAGCCTGGCCCGGGCCTACCAGCAGTTGGGGTTGACTGATTGGGCCTACAGCAAGGCGGTCACAGCCGTCAAGTATAAGCCCTATGACAGTTCGGCCCACCTGTTCCTGCGGGACGTCCTGCGGACCGGTTCTGAAGCCCCCTTCCTTACTACCGGCCTGCTCGCACCCAGCGAACGCATCGAGGGGACCCTGTACCGGGTGCTCTCCCCGGCGAACCAGGCTACTTTCAGCAGCCTCCAATTCCAAGGCACCGAAGCTCTGGGCTTGACCCACGATTATACCCCCATGTTTGAAATGCCTTACGCTCGCCTGGGGGCTATGGGGGGCATCGGGGTTTCGGAGGGCCGCAAGTCCATCCAGGACCACCAGGGTTTGGCTTACGGCGGCGTTCCCGGCGCGGCGTTTGAGACCTTCGGGCGCTACTCCGACACCCGGGGGGTGCCGCCGCCGCCGGACGCCAGTTTCAATGCCTTCAACGGCACGAGCCGTTTGTCCAGTATCGAGGCCGCGGCCAAATGGGCGCCCACGGTCCAGGGGACCTTCACCGGCCTGTTCCAATATTTTGAGCAAAAGGTTACCAGCCAGCAATTAATCAATCAGACTGATCAATTAGGCCCGGTGTTCTTTACCGGGTCCCAAAATCTGAATGCGCGCGGCCGCCTATACGAGGCGGCCTATTATTACCGCTTTAACCCCAAAATAGGCTTGCTGGCCTATTACGCCCACCAAGAATTCCCTGTGCATGTATCCATGCCTTCTCAGAGTAACTTTAACATGGACCTGGGCTTTGGGTCCTTCCCGGTTTCGCTGCAAACCTTGGCAGGCGGAGCTTCTGACCAGGAATTCAACAACGTGCAATTACAAAGTAACCTGGTTTTGGGCCAGCACAATCTGATCGGCGGCTTCGATTATTTTTCCAGCAGCATTAGTCAGAGACTGAATCAGACCACGATAGCCATTCTGGATTTTTCTGCTTTCATCCCCGGTTTTAAACAGACCCAGGTATTCACAAGCCAATTCGATTTCCAGCCGCCGTTCCGATCTTCTAGTTTTTATCTCCTGGATTATTGGCGTCTGCGTCCGAACTTGGTGCTGGAATTGGGCCTTTTCAAAGACTTTAACAAGACGGACCGATTTGGTTACGCAAGAACCATCTACACTTCGCAGTGGAGCCCGCGCTTCGGGGCCAATTACCAGTTCCGGATCCAGGACACCCAGCACACTTTGCGACTGGCGTTGGAACGTCACCTGACGACTCATCTGGTTACCCAGCCTCTCCTGGTGAACTCGGAGATCGCCAGCTTCCCCTGGGCCATCAATGTGAATTCGGGCTCGGAGGTGCGGCAGGCCGGGGTGGCCTGGGAATCGCAATGGAACGCCAAAACCTTCACCGCCTTGCGCCTGAATGCCCTGCGAGTGGCTACTCCGAACCTGATAACCGACGCTAACGGATCAACTAATGGAGTTTGGCAGAATTGGAAGCGCTACCAGGCCTCCCTGGTCTTGAACCGCATTCTCACCCCTTCTCTGGGCCTGTCCCTGGGGGTGATAGGCAAACGAGTGGTGCCGGATTTATCTTTCCAGCCCGGGTTAGAGGATTATGCCGAATTTAACGCCTTTCTGGGCCTGGCTTATCGGAGCCGGCAGGGGTGGCTGGCCAGGCTGAGGCCGTTTTTGGTACAGCAATTTGGCAAAATCCCCGGCCATGAAGCGAATAACCCTTTTGTGATCATGAACATAACCCTGGGCCGGGAGTTCCCCAACAAGCGGGGCTTCGCGCTTTTTGAAGTCCAGAACCTCTTCAACCGCACCCCGTTTTACTCTCCGGAACCGAACCGGGTTATTGAATTTTCCACAAACCGGAGGTTCTTATTCAGACTTGGCCTCTATTTTTAACATTCTGAAGTCACCCCGGTTGAGGATATGCTGCCTCAGCCTGGTGGTCTTCGCGGCCTTGGCGGTCATGAGTCATCTCCAGGTGGGGCAGATCCTGGAAAACCATGCTCTGGACCTGTGCTATCGCCTCAGACCTCACTCGGCACCGCCGCCGATGATCCTCATCGTCGGCATCGATGAGCATTCTTTTCAGGAACTCAGGACCGCCTGGCCCTGGCCACGCAGCTATCACGCTAAAATCATAAACAAACTTAACGCCGCGGGGGCGCGCCTCATCGTTTTCGACGTCCTGTTTGCCGAGCCAACCAATCCGGCGGATGACCAAGTATTTACCGAGGCCATGCAAGCGGCGGGAAACGTCATCCTGGCCACTACCATGGAATTCAGCGAGAGCGCCCGGGCCGCCAGCCAGATTTTCGTGCACCCGTATGAACCGTTCCGTCATGCGGCCCTGGGTCTGGGTCTGACGCTGGTAACCCCGGACGGCGACGGCATTGTGCGGCGTTTTTATTGTCATCTTGGCAATATCGCAACCCTCCCGGAAGTAGTCGTTCATGCCTATCATCCCCATCAAGTTATCCCCCCCCGCCTCTGCAGGCTTATTAATTTCACCGGACCGCCCGGACACATCGACACCGTTTCTTACAGCCGGGCCTTAGAGGGGCCGGCCCCTTATTTGGCTGAAGCCATCCGCGGCAAAATCGTCCTCATCGGCCGGATTGTAGGGGCCGCGCCAACTCCCATCGCCGACGCTTTTTACACCCCCTTCTTTGCCAACACCGGTAAGCTCATGTCCGGGGTGGAGATTCATGGTCAGGTGATCCACACCCTTCTGCAACAAAATTGGGGAACGGAGTTGGGCGTCCTCCCCCGGCTCGGGCTTTACTTGGCGGTACTACTACCGTTTGGCTGCCTGGTGGGACGGGTTTCGCCCGTGGCCGCCCTGGGCGTGCTAGCGGGGTTCATACTGCTCACCTTCGGGCTCTCATTTTATCTGTTTCTGCATCTGAACCTGTGGTGGCCGCCGGTACTCCTCTCGGGGGCGCTGGTGGTGGTCTATGCCGGCAATATCTTTGCCCACTATTGGATCGAATCCCGGGAAAAGCGCTGGCTGCGTCAAGCCTTCGGACAATATGTCTCGGAATCCCTGGTTGACACCATCATCAACAATCCGGAGCGCCTCCAGCTAGGCGGCGAGGAAGTGGAAGCCACCGTGCTGTTCGCCGATCTGGTGGGCTTCAGCTCCATGGCCGAAAACACCGCTCCTAAGGAAATGATTCGCTTGCTCAATGAGTATTTCTCCACCATGACGGAAATCATTCTGGCCCGCCAGGGTACCGTGGACAAATTTATCGGAGACGCCATCATGGCTTTTTGGGGCGCGCCGTTGCCCCTGGCCGACCACGCGGTCCTGGCCTGCCGGGCGGCCCTGGAAATGCAGGCGGCCCTGCGGCCACTTCAGGAGTCCTGGGAGTCCCAAGGATTCCCCCACATCGCAGCCCGTGTCGGCTTGCATACCGGTCCAGTCGTGGCCGGCAATATCGGCTCGAAAAAGCGTTTCAATTACACGGTCATGGGAGATACGGTGAATCTGGCCGCCCGGCTTGAACAAGCCAATAAATTTTACGGCACAGAAATCATGTTGAGCGAAGCCACCTACCGGCGCTTGGGGAACACTTTTCTGGTGCGGGAATTGGATCTGGTGCAGGTCCAGGGCCGGGCTCAACCAGTTACGGTTTACGAGTTACTCGGTCTCGCGCCCATAGATGGCCCCCCGGCTTGGCTACCCTTGTTTGAGGCGGGTCGGGCCGCTTTCAAGGAGGGCAAAATCGCGGAAGCCGCCAGCCGCTTTTTTGAGATATTGGATTTGTATCACGAGGACCCCCCGGCCCGAGTCTTTCTGAAGCGCTGCCAAAAACGTTTGGATAACCCCCGGCTCGAAGAATCTCAGGCCGCTTATGTCTTAAACAGGAAATAAGGGGGGTTCAGGAACTAGGGTTTGGAAAAGTTTAATAAAAAATTCAGAACACATGGATTCAATTGCAGACGAGTACGGCAGAATAACAAGCTTGATCTCGCGTGAGGGCTGTAGGCCTTGAGGAGTCAATCCTCCTGCATCTGATCGTGGAGCTTTCCCATGGTTTTCCTCCTGGTTGGATTAAACGCACTATGGGAGGAAACTACACGCAACCATCTGGGGATACGATAAGAAAGGCGGTAAGTTTTTCTGCAGGAAGGATTACGCTAGAGGCTGGATTAAACCAGAGAGTCGCCCGGCTTACCGACCACGCGAAGCGTTTAGTTCATGCTGATCATAACGGCATTCCAGACCATGGCAATTGTTAAATTTTGCTCTCAATGCCAGATTTAATCTGATCTCGATTCGAAGGTTGCCAGCTTAAGCTCTATCATTTGATGTTTAATTCTGGAGTTAGCCCTAAGGCTTGTAATACATCAACTGCCGGGCTATGGGGTCCACGGCCTCTTCCAGGGCCTGCTGTTCCTCCGGGGTCATGGGGATGAAGTTCCGGGCTGCGGCGGCCAACTGTCGTACCTGAGTGTGGGAGTCGGCCCCAACCACCGCCAGGCTGACGGGATGGCTCCAGGCATAGGCCAGCAACTCTCCGATGATGGCATCGGGGTCCTCAGCGAGTTGGGGGAGTTGGCCCCGGCACAGGGTTTTCATGGCGATGACCCCCATGCCCTTGTCCATGGCCTCCTGGGCCAGGGGCAGAAAACTGGCGTGATGCGGCTCCGCCGGGTTCACCGGCAGCAGTATGGTATCAAACTCGTACAGCTCTAAAGCCCGGCGCAGCACCGCCGGGTCGTGGTGACCGGTGATACCGATGAACCGCACCCAGCCCCGGTCCCGGGCATGGTGAAGAGCCTCCAGGGCCCCGCCCGGCGCGCCCAAGGCCTCAACTTCGTCCATGGTGCGGATATCGTGGGCCTGCCATAGGTCCAGGTAATCGGTGTCGAGGTTTTTCAGGGTGATGGTCAGGTGGGCCATGGCCTCCTTAAAGGAGCGGCCGTGGGATTTGCTGGTCAGGAAGATTTTATCTCGGTGCCCTTTGAGGTTGGGACCCAGGTAAGATTCGCTGCCGGAGTAGGCCCGGGCCGTCTCGAAGTAATTGATCCCTTCCGCCAGCGCGGCCTCGATGACCGCCTGAGCCTCACGCTCCTGGTTAAAGGTACGCAACACGCCTTCGCCGCCCAGGCCCAAAATCGTAGCGGAATAGCCGGTTCTTCCCAGGGTTCTCTGGGGTATGGTCATTATCCTTCTCCTTCTTGCAGGGCCGGCCTTTTCCCACCTGTCTTGACAGGTGGGAGCCGCCTGTTATCCTAAAGATAAGATGCAAAAGCCCGATGTAAAGCCCGCGGCGCCATATCCGGCGCTGGCCGCAGCCATGCCCAATATCCCCCAAGGCAGCGGCGTCTATCTGTTCAAGGATGCAAACGGCAAGGTGCTCTACGTGGGCAAGGCGGTGAACCTGAAAAACCGCCTGCTTTCTTACCTCAAAACCCCAGAACGACATGATCCCAAGACCGCGCTGATGTTGCAGAAAATGGCCCGGGTGGACGTGATCCTCACCCCCACGGGTCGGGAAGCCCTCATCCTGGAGCGCAACCTCATCAAGGAGCACCGGCCCCGCTACAACGTCATGCTCAGGGATGACAAAAATTATCTCTGCCTGCGCCTGGACCTCAAGGAGAGCTACCCCGCGCTTCGGTTTGTGCGGCGCTTTAACCCTGACGGCGCCCTCTATTTCGGCCCCTATGCCTCCGCGGGCATGGCCCGGGAGACCCTGAAGGTCATGAAGCAGGCTTTTGGGGTGCGCACCTGTAAGGAGCGGCGCCTGGCGCCCCGCTCCCGCCCCTGTCTGGAGTATCAGTTGGCCCATTGCCTGGGGCCCTGCGCCGGGTGTGTCAGCGACGCCGCCTACCTCCAGGCGGTGCAGGAAGCCGTGCTCTTCCTCAAGGGCACGGGTAAAGGGCTGCTCAAAAGGCTCAAGGCGCAGATGGAACTGGCCGCCGCCGACCTGGATTTCGAGCGGGCCGCGCTCCTGCGGGACCGCATCCAGGCCATTACCCAGACCCTGGAGCGCCAGGACATGGCCCGGCCCAATTTCAAGGACCAGGACGTCCTGGGTCTGGCGGAAGACGCGGGGCAGGCCGTCATTGTAGTCCTTGTGGTCCGGGCCGGCCTGGTCACCGGCAGCCGGGAATACTTTTTTTCGAAACTGCCCCTGGACGGCGATCTGCTGGGAGCCTTCCTCAGACAATATTACGCCCAGGGCCGGCCCTTGCCGGAAGAGTTGCTCCTGCCTGTTGCGGTTCCGGATCACCAGCTCCTTGCGGCCCTGTTCAGTGAAGAAAAAGGCTCAAAGGTGCGCCTATTGGTGGCCCCCGGCGGCGAGCAGGCCCGGCTGCTGGCCATGGCCGCGGACAATGCCAGAGAGGCGCTGAGGCGGCGCACCACGCCGCCTGAGCCCGGTGCGGCCCTGCTGGATTTGCACAATCGCTTGCATCTCCCCCAGCCGCCCGCCCGCCTGGAGTGCCTGGACATTTCCACCCTCCAGGGGGAGCAGCCGGTGGGGGCGTTGGTGGCCTTCACTGACGGGATGCCGGATAAATCCCGCTACCGCCGCTTCAAGATCAGGGAGGTAGAGGGCCAGGACGACTATGCCATGTTGCGGGAGGTGGTTGGCCGCCACTACGGCAAGGCAGGGCAGGAATTGCCGGACCTGCTGGTGGTGGATGGCGGCCGGGGCCAGTTAAACGTGGTCACCCAGACGCTTAAGGAGATGGGACTGGCCAAAATTCAGGTGGTCGGCCTAGCCAAGGCTACCGAACAGGGCGGCCGCCCGGTCCGGGACCGCCTATTTCTGCCGGGCCGCAAAAACCCCCTGTTTCCTCCGGCCAACGCCCCGGGCTGGCTTTTGCTGCTGCGCCTGCGGGATGAAACGCACCGCTTCGCCATCACCTACCACCGCAAGCGGGCCCGGAAGGAAATGCTGGCCTCGGCCCTGGATGCCGCGCCGGGCATCGGCCCGGTGCGCAAGCGGCGGCTGCTGGAACATTTCGCCAATATCGAGGCAATGAAGACCGCTAAGGCCGAAGAATTGGCGGCCCTGCCGGGCTTTAATCAGAAGATCGCAGAGAGCTTGAAAGAGTGGCTGGCGGGGGGTGGGGAGTTAATTTGACAAATTCGTGGACTCTGTTATCATGGATTAACTAATGAGTTAAATCATGGTTTAGAAGGAGGTAAACGTGGAATCCGGGGCCAAATCCATAACTAAATTAATTGACGCCCTCACCGCCCGCACCCGCTTTGGCGAGCTTATGGACGAAGTGGACGCCGACCAGGTGCGGTTTGTGGTGAGTCGGCGAGGTAAAGCCAAAGTGGTGATTATGAGCGTGCGAGATTATCTTACGAATGTGGTCAAGCAGCCGGAACTCCTGACGAGAATCCAGCTAAGCGCCCAAGCGGCGGGACTAAATAAGATCACCGAGGCCGAGATTGACGCTGAAATCGCCTCATACCGGAAGGCCAACAAAACATAATGTGATCTTCCTATGCCCAAGGTCATTCTTGACACCAACGTGATCATTTCAGCTTTCCTGAAAGCGGAGAGCAATCCGGCTCTCATTCTGGCGTTATGTTTAGAAGGGTCCCTTACCGTATGTTTGAGCGAACCAATCTGGCAGGAGTACCGGGGGGTCCTGAGGCGGAAAAAATTTCTGGGACTTGACCTGGCAAGCATCGAAAAACTTTTATGGGTGATCAAGGAGCAGGCGTTATGGATTTTCCCCCGTATTCCGTTGAATCTGAGCCGCGATCCGGCTGATAACAAGTTTCTGGAATGCGCCTTGGAATCCCAGGCGGATTACCTCATTACGGGCAATACCAGGCATTTCCCTCTTAAGAAGTTTCATGGCACCCAGATCATAACCCCGAGGGATTTTATCGACCTCATCGGAATGGCCATTTCCCCCAGGTGAACTAAGCTTCAACCGGAGCCTGGCTGCAATTCAAGCACTACCGAGTCTTTAACTTGCTCGTAGACCTGGCTCGCGGTCAGCTCCAGCGCCGCTTGCGGCAACGCAGCAAATAGGGTTAGGAGCAGAAAGCCCAACGTCCAAGAGACCACTAACCTTAACCGCATTGCTTTCATCTCCCTGTGCTATTACGACACGGTTTGTCGCGAATGATACCCTTGGCAGTATATGCACAAAAAAATAAGGTGGGCAATGCCCACCCTACATTTTTCTGTGCCCTCTGCGTCTCTGGGGTGAAGCCTTCGATGTGAGTCATGGGTTGCGCCGCAGCGATGGCGGGCACCTCACACGGACTACTAGCCCTCTTACGCGGGGGGCGGGTCGGGGTGCGCGTGCGGGGTGCCGAGGTAGGGGAAAACTTTGAGGAGGTCGGTGTGGGGCTTAAGCCCGTCGGGCGGGATCTTGCCATTTGAGAGCATGGCGAGGCGGTGCGCCACGATGTGGTCGGTAAGCAGGCGGCCGTTAGGGTAACCGCCGGGCTTGCTGGGGTTGAAGCTCAGCATGTCGGGCAGAACCCCCTGGGCCTCGACCAGGGCTTTGGCCTCGGCGCGGGAGTAGCCCCCGACGTGCTCTAACGAGTGGATGGCAGGCTCGAGGAAGCGCTCCAGGTCATGAGCCGGCTCGCTCTGGTTGAATACCGGTTTGATCTCGTCGGTGAAGAAGAAATTCGCGAAGGTCGGGTGACCGGAGCGATCGACAGGAATCAACTGGCCGTCACGCCGGATGCTGACTCGCCCCCAGATGCGCACCGCGGGGTTGGCGCCGAGCATTTGCGTCGGGAGCTCAAAGGCCATGCTGAAGACGTTATAGTTCGCAAAAAGGTCTTTGCCGGTCCAGCGGCTCGGGTCCGGCGCGCCCTCGAGGCTGGTGAAGTTTGTGAAGTTGTTGCCGTCCCGGTAGTGGAACATTCTCAGGATGCCGGCGAAATCGATGAAGAAGGCGTCGCTGCGCAGTCCGAGGAAACAGGTGTAGGGGCCTGACTTGTGGATATGCGGTTCGGGCCCGAAAGACACCTCGACGTCTTTGAAGATCACCTCCCCGGCAGGCTCAGCCTGACGGGCGTCGGAACCGGTGGCCAGGTAGACGGTGGCCTGCTGCCGCCCGTCGTGCGGCTTGGAGAACACCAGGATGAAGGCGAGCTCGGTTTCGGCGTCACCGTTGTTATCGATATTGATCCGGTAGACGGCGTCGGGATGGAATTCAGCCTCCTGGACGAACGAATTGCAGTTGAGGATTATTACGGAGCGCGATGCGTCCGCCGGTGCCTGGAAGGCATAGAGATCGGTGAGGTCTAGTCGGGTATCCCCTTCGGGAGGGCCAAGCTTCAGGCCGGTGAAGTGGTTCGACATGATGGTCTCCTTACGCAATATAGTGTATTAGCTATTTTTACAAGTAAAAGTAATAATGGCCCTTTCTCTTGTCAAGTGCCTTTGCAGGGTAATACCTCTAGGCGTTTAAAGAAATAATTGGTAGTCGCAGGCTTTAGCCAGCGATCGCACAGGCGAGACGCCTATACTGTTTGATTGCAACATAATATTGATGAAAAGGCCGGGAAGTAGAGGAATCCCTGAAGGTGCACGGTGCGCCCCCTCCATATTTTTACGGGGGGGGAAGGGGTTTGGGGAAGGGGGCAGGGGCTTTCGTCCCTGGCCCCTTCCCCAAAGATTCTTCCCTAATGCCGCGGCTCCGAGGCGTTCAGGGCCTCGATCTGCGCCTGGGTGAGGCCGAAGCGGCGGTCCCGGTTCTGATAGGATTCCAGGGCCTTGAGAAAGTCGTCTTCCCGGAAGTCGGGCCAGAGGGTGTCGGTGACGTAGAGTTCGGTGTAGGCCGACTGCCAGAGGAGAAAGTTGCTCAGGCGATATTCGCCGCTGGTGCGGATAAGGAGGTCCGGGTCTGGCATCCCGGCAGTGTAGAGGTAGCAGGAGAACAGGGCGGCGTCGATGTCTTCGGGCTTGAGGCGTCCGGCGATCAGGTCCTGGGCCAGGGTCTTAACCGCATGGAGGATTTCGCTGCGCCCGCCGTAACTCACGGCCAGGGTCAGGACCATCCGGGCGCCATCCGCGGTGGCGGCGATGGTCTGCTCCAGATCCCGCAACACCTTATCAGGCAATTGTTTCAGATTGCCGATAGCCTTGAGGGCAATCTGGTTGTCCCGCATCTCCGCCAATTCCCGGTGCAGATAGCTCCGCATCAGGGCCATCAATACCCGGATTTCCCTGGCGGGGCGCTGCCAGTTTTCTTCGGAAAAGGCAAACAGGGTGAGATAAGAAATGCCCAGCTTGCGGGCCAGGCGGGTCACCACCCGCACCGACTCTATACCGGCCACGTGGCCCCGAACGCGCATCAGCCCCCGGCGCTGGGCCCAACGGCCATTGCCATCCATGATGATGGCCACGTGGCGGGGGAGTTTGCCAGGGTCTTGAGGCATGGAATATTCAGTCAATAAGGTCCTCCGGCTCTAGATGCCGGCATGTAGTGCAGACTATAATCCAAGAATTTCTCACCGAAAACCGAAAACTGTCTTCAGAAGGACATGATCTCCTTTTCCTTGTCGGTTCCCTGGGCTTCCGCTTTCTTGATAAAGTCATCCGTAATCTTCTGGACTTCTTCGGTGCCCCGGTGGGCGTCGTCCTCGGCCAGGAGTTTTTCTTTCTTCATCTCTTTGAAATCCTCGTTGGCTTCCCGCCGGACGTTCCGTAAGGCCACCTTGGCCTCCTCCTCCATCTTCTTCACCATTTTCACCAGTTCTTTCCGGCGTTCGGTGGTGAGGGCCGGAATGGGCAGACGGATGATCTTGCCGTCGTTGGCGGGGTTCAGGCCCAGGTCGGATTTGAGGATGGCCTTTTCGATATCCCCCATGACGGAGGTATCCCAGGGCTGAATGGTGAGCAGCCGGCTCTCCGGCGCGGCCAGGGAAGCCACCTGGGACAGGGGCATGGTCGTGCCGTAGCATTCCACCTTGATGCCTTCCAGCAGGGCCACGGAGGCCCGCCCGGTACGCACCCGGGAGAGGTCCCGGGCCATGGCTTCCAGGACTTTGTCCATTTTACGTTTGGTTTCGGCGAGGACCTCATCTTTCATCGGCGCGCTTCTCCACGATGGTGCCCACCGCCTCTCCGAGCACCACTTTTCTCATATTTCCCGGCTCCAGCATTTTGAAGACGATGATCGGGATATGCTGCTCCATGGCCATGGTGATGGCGGTGCTGTCCATGACCCGGAGGGATTTTTCCAGAACGTCGAAATAGGTGAGGCGGCGGATCATTTGAGCCCGGCCGTCTTTTTCCGGGTCCCGGTCGTAGATGCCCGCCACCCGGGTGCCTTTGAGGATAGCCTCGGCCCCGATCTCGGTAGCCCGCAAGGCTGCGGCGGTATCCGTGGTGAAGTAGGGGCTGCCAGTGCCGGCCCCGAACACCACGATCCGGCCTTTTTCCAGGTGACGCATGGCCCGGCGGCGGATATAGGGCTCCGCCACCTCATTCATGGTGATGGCACTCATCACCCGGGTGGGCACGCCGACTTTTTCCAGGGCGTCCTGCACGGCCAGGGCATTGATGACGGTGGCCAGCATGCCCATGTTATCGGCTACGGCCCGATCGATCCCCTGGGTGCTGGCCTCCAGCCCCCGGAAGATATTGCCGCCGCCCACTACCACGCCGACTTCCACTTTCAGGTCCACCACGCCCTTGATCTCCAGGGCGATGGCCTTCAGGGTGGCGGGGTCCAATCCGAATTTCTTCTCCCCGGCCAGGCTTTCGCCGCTCACCTTGAGCAGGATGCGGCGGTATTTAACAATCTCCGGCGCCATACGGCCCCTGCCTTACGCGCCCACCTGGTAGCGGGTGAAGCGTTTGACCTTGAGTTCCTTACCGCCCAGCTTGGCGCCCACTTCTTTGAGGAACTGGGCCACTGTGACGTCCGGGTTTTTCACGAACGTCTGCTCCACCAGGCAGGCTTCCTTATAGAATTTCTCCAGGCGGCCCGCCACCATCTTTTCGATGATTTGTTCCGGCTTGCCGCTGTCTTTGGCCTGGGCTTCGTAAATGGCCTTTTCCTTGGCGACCAGTTCCGGCGAGATTGCTTCGCGGCCCACGGCCACCGGCGCAGTGGCGGCCACCTGCATAGCCAGATCCTTGGCCGCGGCCTGGGCTTCCGGCGCGGCGCCGCCGCCGCTCAACTCCAACATGACGCCGATCTTGCCGCCGTGGTGGATGTACGCGGTCACCAGATCACCGCTATACCGGGTAAAGTGCCGGATGCGGATAGACTCCCCGGTCTTGGCAATGGTCTCGTTGAGGTAATCGGTTACCGAAAGATTGGGATCATGGGGGCAGGGCTGGGTCAACAACTCTTCCACGGTCTCCAGCGCCACTGCGGCCAGGTGCTCGGTCAATTTGGTGCCTAAATCCACAAAGGCCGGGGTCTTGGCGACGAAATCCGTTTCACAGTTGACCTCCAGCAGGGTGCCGGACTTATGGTCCGGGGCGATGGAAGCCCAGATGGCGCCCTCGGAGGTGGTTCGATCAGCCCGCTTGGAGGCCACCGCCAAGCCCTTCTGACGCAGATAGGCCACCGCGGCCTCCAGATCGCCCCCGGTTTCTTTCAAAGCCTTTTTGCAATCCATCATCCCGGCGTCGGTCTTTTCACGCAGGGTTTTTACCAGTTCAGCCGTGATTTCCACCGTCGTGTCTCCTTATTCCCCTAAACATATTGAGCCCTTGAGGGATTGAGTCTCCCATCGTGTGAAAAAGGCGGATTCAACAAGTTCCCCCCTTTTTGAAAGGGGGGTAGGGGGGATTGCTCTGCCGATTATGCCCTTCGACAGGTGATTATTATATTTCGATATATAGATTAGGCTTCCGCTTCCGGCGCCGCAGCCTCTTCCGGAACTGCTGCTTCCTCTGCCGGCGTCATCTCAACCTCAGCCTCGGCCATCTCCTTGTCGGTGATGGCCTGAAGCCGTTCTTCGGCCAGCTTCTTGCCTTCCAACGCGGCGTCGGCCACCCGGGAGGTGAGCAGACGAATGGCCCGAATGGCGTCGTCGTTACCGGGAATGGGATAATCGATCTCGGTGGGATCGCAGTTGCTGTCCACGATGGCCAAGAGCGAAACGCCCATCTTGCGGCCTTCCGCCACCGCGATGTCCTCCTTGCGGGGGTCCACCACGTAGACGATATCCGGCAGGCGGCCCATATTTTTAATGCCGCCCAGGGAGCGCTCTAACTTGGCGGCCTTCTTTTCCATCATCAGGATTTCTTTCTTGGGGAAGCGCTTGAGGGTTCCGTCTTCCTTCATGGCCTCGAATTCTTTGAGGCGGGCAATGGAACGGCTGATGGTCTGGAAGTTGGTGAGCATGCCCCCCAGCCAACGATGGTTGACATAGAACATGCCGCAGCGCTTGGCCTCTTCCGCAATGGCGTCCTGGGCCTGCTTCTTGGTGCCCACAAACAAGACGACCCCGCCGTTGGCGACGGTTTCCACCACGTAGTTATAGGCAACTTTGAAGAACTGCACGGTTTTTTGCAGGTCGATGATGTGGATGCCGTTTCTGGCGCCGAAAATGTAAGGCCCCATCTTGGGGTTCCAGCGACGGGTCTGGTGGCCGAAGTGCACCCCGAGATGGG
>DZCR01000066.1 GCA_022736495.1 Desulfobacca acetoxidans | reverse complement strand
TATTTCAGTATTTAAAAAGATTAAATAGCGGCAGTGAAGTCACTTCTTTTTAAAATTATCGGCGTTTTTTTAAGTTTGCTCGTGGCCTTTGCCCTGGCGGAAGGCGCGGTGCGCCTGTTCCGCCCCCAAGAAGTGGGGCCGGTGCGCTTTGCCTGTGACCCGGAATTAGGGGAGATTCCCGTGCCCGGCCAACGCGGGGAGCGACATGTCCCTGGGGTATTCGACTTTGCCTATAGCAATAACTCCCTGGGCTGGCGCGGGTCCCGGGAATACCAGGAGGCCAAGTACACCAAATACCGGGTGCTCTTCCTGGGGGATTCTTTTGCGTACGGGACCGGCGTTAATGATGAGCAGACCTTCGCCGCCCTGGTGGAAAAGGGGTTGAACGCAGACCGTTTGTCCGTTGAAGTGATGAACGCGGGCTGCCCCGGCAAAGGCACCGATTATGCGGTAAAGGCATTTGACACAGTGGCACGCAAATTCCGCCCCGACCTCACGGCGTTGTGCTTTTTTTGCAATGATTTTCAGGACAACGAGAGGGCAGAGTATTATAATATCAGTAAACGCGGCGGGCTTCAGGCCAAAGGCCTGAACTGTAACCAAGGCGGTCTGAAAAAGCTCCTGTTTGATCTGCCTGGTTACAACTGGTTGATTTCCTGGTCCCAGGCGGCTAATCTGGTAAAACAGGCCGGGGTGGATGTGCTGGTTGACCGGGACGTTGAAACCGGGCCGGACGCCACGGCGGGGTTGGTAGTATATTATAATCGAGGTGTTACAGGTTTTGCCAGCCGGGCTAATAAGAGCTTAACTAATTTATACGTTGAACACTTGAACACCGCAGTAAAACATGCCGGTGGTTCTCTGATAATGTTTTATATCCCCATCGCCCAGGAAGTTCGAGAGTATCAAGAGAGCCGGATAATTTCCGCCGATGAGCAGGCGTGTGTGCGTATTGCGGCAGACAACGGCATTATGCTGTGGTCCTTGACCCCGTTGTTGGCCCTCTCGGGCCAAGCTATCGAGAACCTCTACTACAAAGAAGGTCATTGGACCGCCGCGGCTCATGAAATGGCGGCACGCTATATGTGTCGGTGTATCGCCCGCCGGCTTACGGAGCGCCGTCAAGGAATAGGACCTGAACCGATCAACTGAAAAGGTTTATCTATGGCACACAAAATTTTTATTTTCGATACGACCCTGAGGGACGGGGAACAAACCCCCGGCGCTAATCTCAACGTGGACGAAAAACTGCAGATCGCCCGGCACCTGGAACTCCTCAATGTGGATGTCATCGAGGCCGGGTTCCCCATTGCTTCGCCAGGGGATTTCGAGGCGGTACGCGCCGTAGCCCGGGAAATCCGGGGCCCCCAGATCGCCGGTCTGGCTCGAGCTTTTGAGAAAGACATCGACGCCTGCTGGGAGGCGGTGAAAGAGGCCACCAATCCCCGGATTCACACCTTTGTCTCCACCTCCGACATCCACCTGAAGCATCAGATGCGCAAGTCCCGGGAAGAGGTGCTGGAGATGGCGGTGGCCGCAGTGAAGCATGCCTGCCGCTATACCGCCAACGTGGAATTTTCGGCTATGGACGCGTCCCGGAGCGATCTGAATTACGTCGTCCAGGTCTTCACCGCAGTCATCGACGCGGGCGCGACCACGCTGAATTTCCCGGATACGGTGGGCTACGCCATCCCCGAGGAGTTCGGCGCCAAGATCAAGTACCTGATGGAGCACATCCCCAACATCCACAAGGCCATCCTTTCGGTGCACTGCCACAACGACCTGGGGCTGGCCGTGGCCAACACCCTGGCCGCCATCAGCAACGGGGTGCGCCAGGCCGAGGTGACCATCAACGGGCTGGGGGAACGGGCGGGCAACGCCTCCCTGGAGGAAGTGGTAATGGGACTGACCACCCGCCGGGATCTGTTTAACTTCTATACGGACATCGTCACGCAGTACATCTATCCCACCAGCCGCCTGACCAGCAAACTCTCCGGCGTGCCGGTGCAGCCCAATAAAGCCATCGTGGGTGCCAACGCCTTTGCCCACGAGTCGGGGATTCACCAGGACGGGGTGCTTAAGGACTCCAGCACCTTTGAAATCATGACCCCCACCACCGTGGGTATCAAGAAGAGTTCGCTGCCTCTGGGGAAACTCTCGGGCCGCCACGCCTGCAAAAACAAGCTCCGGGAGATGGGCTTCTACGTGAACGATGAGGAACTGAACCGGGTCTTTACCCGCTTTAAGAGCCTGGCGGACCGCAAAAAGACCGTGTTCGACGAAGACCTGGTCAGCCTGGTGGAGACCGAGGTTATCTACAAGTCAGTGCCCGAGTACTTCCGCCTGGTGGAACTGGTGGTGGTCACCGGGACCATGGCCAAGCCCACGGCTAACGTGAAAATGGAGATCGGCGGTCAACTCGTTGGCCCCTACTCGGTATTCGGTGACGGCCCTATCGACGCCACTTACAAGGCCATCACCCACCTGGCCGGGTCCAAGTGCACTCTGCTGAAGTTTGCGGTGAGTTCCATCACCGGGGGCACCGACGCGCAAGGTGAGGTGTCGGTGCGTCTGGAAGAGGCCGGGTACGTAGTTACCGGGCAGGGGGTGGACCCCGACGTGGTCACCGCCAGCGCCCGGGCCTTTATCAACGGGCTCAATCGCCTCAACTTCCTCAAGGAGGGCGGCCCAGCGAAGAAAGGGCCTAAGCCTGAGGAGCTGTAAAGGCGGGATCCGGCAGCACGGGCGAGTCCGCCCAGTAATAAAACCTGTAAAATACCGTCGGGGCGGGGTTAAAACCCGCCCCGACATCGCCTTACTATAATTTTGTACGGAGACATCAATGACCAAACCGCAAACCATAACCCAAAAAATTCTCGCGGCTCACTGCGGCAAAGACTACGTGGAGTCCGGCGAGCTCATCATGGCCCGGGTGGATATTGCCCTGGGTAATGACATTACCGCGCCCCTGGCAATTAAGGATTTCCATAAGATCAAGGCAAAACAGGTCTTTGACCGGGAGCGGGTGGTGCTGGTCTGCGACCACTTCGCACCCAATAAAGATATCGCTTCGGCCATCCATTGCCAGCAATTACGCAAATTTGCCCAGAAAGAAAACCTGACGCACTTTTACGACGGCGGCGAGATGGGGGTGGAGCATGCCTTGCTGCCGGAGCAAGGCATTGTGGGGCCCGGCGACGTGATCATCGGCGCGGACAGCCACACCTGTACCTACGGGGCCCTGGGGGCGTTTGCCACCGGGGTGGGTTCAACTGATCTGGCCGCGGTTATGGTCCAGGGGGAGTGCTGGTTCCGGGTGCCGGACAGTATCCGCCTGGTTTACAAAGGTAAGCTGCCCGAGTGGATAACGGGTAAGGACCTGATCCTCCACACCATCGGCGATATCGGGGTGGACGGCGCCCGATATATGGCCATGGAGTTCACCGGAGAGGCCATCAAAGCGCTGCCTATGGCGGATCGCTTCTCCATGGCCAACATGGCGGTGGAGGCCGGGGCCAAAAACGGCATCATGGCCGCGGATGCTACCACCCTGGAGTATGTCAAAGGTCGCGCCTTAAGGCCCTATGCCTTGTATGAAAGCGATCCGGGCGCAACGTATATCTTTGAGAAGACCTACGAGGTGGGCAGTCTCGAACCCCAGGTGGCCTGTCCGCCCTCGCCCGGCAACGTGGTGCCGGTCTCAAAGGTGGGGGAGGTCAGCATCGACCAGGCGGTGATCGGCTCCTGCACCAACGGCCGGATCGACGATCTGCGGCTGGCCGCGCATATTTTGAAAGGTCACAAAGCAGCCAAAGGTGTGCGTCTCATCGTGATTCCCGCCACCCCCCTGGTGTGGCGCCAGGCCATGGATGAAGGCCTGATGGCCATTTTTATGGACGCCGGCGCGGTAATCAGTCCGCCCACCTGCGGGCCCTGTCTGGGCGGGCACATGGGCATCCTGGGCCCGGGGGAGGTGGCCGTTGCCACCACCAATCGTAATTTTGTGGGCCGCATGGGGCATACCCAATCCCAGGTCTATCTGGCCAGCCCGGCGGTCACCGCGGCGTCCGCCGTGATTGGGCGCATCAGCAGCCCTAAGGATTTATAGAGAGTCTGCAAGGATATAAAGATGGAATGAGGGAAGATGATACGGCGCATCTTCCCCTTTAACCGTCTCCCCCCCAACGCCGGCCCCGCACCACCCGGTCGATGCCGCTGAAATCCTTGATGGTCTCCACGCATTCATAGGCGCCGGTTTCTGCAAAGAAAGTTGCGACCGGTTCGGCCTGCCGGTCCCCCACCTCCAGGAGCACCCAGCCTCCCGCTTTTACATAAAGATGAGCTTGCTGCATTAAGGGCCGGATCAGGTCCAAACCGTCTTTTCCCGCCAATAAGGCTTGTTGTGGTTCAAATACCTTGATGTCTTTGGGTAACTGCTCCCATTCCGGCTGCGGCACGTAAGGCAGATTGGCCACCAGCACGTCAAACGACGCCTGGGGCTTGAACGTCCTGACCAGATCGCTCTGGAGCAGATAGACCCGGTCGAGCACCCCATGGCGCCGGGCATTGTTCCGGGCCACGGCCAGGGCCGCGACTGAGAGGTCCACGCCTAGCCAGTTTATCTCCGGCAGTTCTTTGGCCAGGGCAACGATTACCGCGCCGCTGCCCACGCCGATTTCTAGGCCCCAGGGGGCGGGTTTTAAACCCGCCCCTTCATCCTCCGGAGTAGGGGGAGGGAGTTCGGGGGAGTTTTCGGTATTTTTTGTAAGGGCAGGGGCTTCGCGCCCCAGGCCCCCTCCGCCGAGAAGCCTCACCGCCTCAACGGTTGCGGCCACCAGGGTCTCGGTTTCAGGGCGGGGGATCAGCACCGCCGGGGTTACCTGAAAGTCCAGGGACCAGAACTCCCGGTGTCCGGTGAGGTAGGCTACGGGTTCACCCTGGAGGCGCCGGAGCACCAGGGCCTTGAAGCGGGTCAGTTCTGTCGAATTGAGGGGTTGATCGTAGCGCAGGTAGAGGTCCAGACGGCTGGCGGCCAAGGTATGGGCCAGGAGGACCTCGGCGGAAGCCCGGGGCTCTGAGACTCCTTTTCCACGAAAATATGCGGTGGTCCAGCGGAGGAGTTCCAGGATGGTCCAGGCAGTTTGGGGTTCGGCCATTTATCCCTGCGCCAGGGCCTGGGTCCGGTGGTAAGTGATCAAGCCTTGGATGAGTTCATCCAGATCCCCGTCCAGCCGGTCCTCCAGCTTATAGAGGGTCAGGCCGATGCGGTGGTCGGTGATCCGGCCCTGGGGAAAATTGTAGGTGCGGATGCGTTCGCTGCGGTCGCCGGTGCCCACCATGCTCTTGCGTTCCTGGGCGATCTGCTGCTGCTGCTCATGCTGCATGAGGTCCAGCAGCCGGGAGCGCAAGACTTTCAGGGCCTTGGCCTTGTTTTTGTGCTGGGACTTTTCATCCTGGCAGGAAACGACCAGGCCGGTGGGCAGGTGGGTGACCCGCACCGCGGAATCCGTGGTGTTGACGCTCTGGCCGCCGGGGCCGGAAGAACGGAAGACGTCGATACGCAGTTCTTCCGGGTTGATTTGGACGTCCACCTCTTCGGCTTCAGGGAGGACGGCCACCGTCACCGCGGAGGTATGGATGCGCCCTTGGGATTCCGTGGCCGGGACCCGCTGGACCCGGTGCACCCCGCTCTCGTATTTGAGTTGGCTGTAGACCTTATCGCCGGAGATGGAGGCGATAATTTCCTTGAGCCCGCCGACCCCGGTGGCCGAGTGGCTCAGAATCTCCAACTTCCAGCGTTTGCGCTCCGCCAGGCGGGTGTACATCCGAAAGAGGTCCGCGGCAAACAGTCCCGCTTCATCGCCCCCGGTGCCGGCCCGAATCTCCAAAATGACGTTCTTGTCATCCAGGGGGTCTTTGGGCAGCATCAGAAACTGGAGATCTTCCTCTAAGCGGGCGGCCTGATCTTTGAGGACCTGAATCTCCTCCCGGGCATAGGCCTTGAGCTCCTCGTCCATCTCCTCCTTCAGCAGGGCCTGGTTTTCCGCCAGTTCTTTTTCCACCTGCTGAAAGCGCCGGAAGGTCTGGATCACCGGCGCCAGCTCGGAGAGTTCTTTGCGAGACTTATGATATAGGTCCTGGTTCTTGATGACCTCGGGATCGGTCAGCGCGGTTTCCAGTTCCTGATAACGATTTTCCAGGGATTCTAAGCGATCGGTAAGCATGGGATTTTATGGGTGCGCCAGAGCGTTAAGGCCCAGGCTGAGGTTCTGTGATTTAGGCAAAATTATCCTAATATTTTAACATATTATAAATTATATCCCGGATTCCGGCAAGGGGAAAAGGCAGCTACCCCTCCGCCAGGCGGCGGATGATTTCGGGGATCGTCGCGGTAGCCAGGTGGGACATGGAGCCGCCAGCCAGGACTACCTGGAGGGGGACGCCCATCTCCTCGGAGGCGGCCAGCATCAGGTCGCAGATGGCGAAATAGGCCGTTTCCGTGAGTCCGATGGAGCCGTAGTCATCCCGATGGGTATCGAAGCCGTAGTACCAGATGAGCAGGTCCGGCTTGAAGGCCGGGATCAAGGTCAGGTTCTGGCGCACCAAATTCAAGTATTGGGTATCAGGGTCAGCCTGCCAATTCAGGCGTTGGGCGTTGACATCCACCTTGGTGCCGTCGTCACTTTTAAAGTTGACGGCACAGAAGCACAGATGGAAGACCCCGGGGTCGTCCCGCACCAACTGACGGGTGCCGTCGCCGTGGTGGGCATCGGTGTCCACGATGGCAAAGCGCCGCCAGCCGCTGATTTCCCGAGTATGGGTCAGGGCGATGACCACATCGTTGAAGCAGCAGGCTCCCCAGAATTGGCGATAACCCGCGTGGTGGCCGCCGGCGCCGATGAAGCAGAAGGCCCGGTCGACCACTCCTGTTGCCAGGTCCGTCATGCCGGCCACCACCGAACCCACGGACTCATAGGCCGTGGAACACATGCTATCCATGGCCACCATGGTGAGCATCTCCGGGTCGTGGACTTTGAGGATTAGGTCGTTGGACACCCGGGGAGCCTCGATAAGACGCACGTTGGGTTTGGCCAAAACCGGGTCCAGGGCCTCAGGAAAGTCCCGCAGCCGGTTGCCTACGGTCATGTAACTCTTGCGGCTGAAGGAGGGGTGGTAGTAGATGCCGATTTTTTTCATTTTTTCACAAAGTTGGCTAGGGCCAAATGAGGGCGGACACGCAGGTCCGCCCCTACGTTACTTCTTTTTCTTAGGGGGAGCTGCGGCACTCACCAGCTGCTCCCACTCCTCGTACTTGGGAAAAAACAGGTAGAAATACCCCAGGGAGATCACCATAAAGACGTAAAAATCCAGGGCATTGCCGGTCAGCAGGAACAGGACCAGGCCGAAAATCGCCACGGTTTCACAGAGGGCAAAGGTGATGATGGCGGCTTGGGGCAGGTTATCCAGGGATCGGGCCGGCAGGATTTTCTGCACAATTTTGATGATGGCAAACTGGGCTGCTGCCAGGGCCAGAAAGATATATTTGAGGAGGCTGGCGATTTGGGGCGGAAGTTTGGCGAAGCCGGTAAAGGGCGCCCACTGCCATTTGATCAATTCCACCACCCCGGCATAGACAAAGATCGCCGCAATCATGGCCAGGCCGATAAAGTTAACGGCCAGGTAGCGGGACTTGAGGGTTATCTGTTTGTCTCTAAAATTGGTTGCCATGCGGAAAGGCTATTTTCAAGTAGGGTGCGCACCGCGCACTGCCGGTTGAGGGTAGAGGCGGGCATGGAGGCCCGCCCCACCGCAGTTCTGATTCCTTGTTCCCAATCCAGAGCTTGGGAGCGAGAAGTCAGTATCAGCGCATCACCGCGGGCGCGCCGAAGCGGTCGCCGGCTTGGGGTTTTTGCGCGGCGATAAAATCCGGGGCCTTGACCTTGCCCAGGTCCTTGGTGCGGAAACGGGTAATGAAGAGCGCAGCCCCGGTTACGGCCACCTTGACGCCCTGGTCCGTGACTTCCAGAATCTCACCGGGCTGGGCGGCGTGGTCGGCCATGAGATACGAGACGTTATAGAGCTTGACCTGTTCGCCCTTGAAGGTGGTGGTGGCGCCGGGCTGGGGATCGCAGCCCCGGATGAAGTCAAAGACCTGCCGCCCCGGCTGGTTCCAATTGAGGGCCGCGACCTTCTCATCGCAGGGGGGATCGTAAGTCGAGAGGGAGTGATCCTGGGGAATCCGGGGAGCCTTGCCCTGGGCCACGAGATCAACCGCCTCCAAACACGCGGCCACTCCCAGGGGGTACAACTTGTTAAAGTACACCTCCCCGGTGGTTTCATTGGGGCCGATCTCCACCTTCTTCTGGAGGAGGATGTCGCCGGTGTCGATGCCTTCATCCACCCAGAAGATGGTGAGCCCGCTTTCCCGCTCGCCATTGATCACTGCCCAGTTGATGGCCGAGGCGCCCCGGTATCTGGGGAGGATGGAAGGATGGTAGCAGATGGACCCGATTTTGGGGACGGCTAAGACTTTGCCGGGCACGATGTCGGTGACGAAGGCCAGGACCGCCAGGTCGGGGTTGAGGGCAACCATCTGCTCGTACGCCTGAGGGTCCTTCATCCGGGGCGGCTGCAACACGGGAATCCCGGCCGCCTGCGCCGCGTCTTTCATGGGATCGATCTTGCTGCCCCGGTCCGGGGGGCAAAAGACACCCACGACCTGTTGGCCTCGCTCAATTAACCCTTTCAAGACGTCTGCACCAAAGGCCGCCTGGCCGATTAAGGCGATGCGCATAATACCCTCCTTGTGATTGGCCGCGGGCAGAAAGATTCGAATATGACAAGAGCACCTGCCCGCCGATTTCTCACACACCCGGTAATGCCCTTAACTGGACGCGGCTGCTAACCACTGCGCAGGCTGGATCGCCAGCTGAGGGGGCAAGCGGGGTGCGGGGCAGGGGGGGCGCCCTCCGACATCCTGCCCCGGCGGCTTAATGCTGGTGGTGTTCGTCCGGGGCCTTAGCCGGCTCCATGGTGGCGGCATAAAAAGCGATGCCGCAGGCGGCCAGAATCGCGCCCACGGATATGGGGGCGCTGTGCCCCCAAATGGCGATGCCGATGCAGGCGAACACCGCGATCATCAGGTATGCCTGTTTTTTCCGATAGCTTTGCTTGGCTTCAGCCATGACTAACCTCCTTGAAATATTGCGATAATCAGCCTATGGGTCAATTTAAGGCATTCATGTGGTGCGCAGTGCGCACCCGACATTTTCTGTCTTACGCGGTACCCCGTTCGGCAAACTCAATGGCGTTCTCAAGCCGCCGCAAGGTCTCGTCCCGGCCCAGGATACTGATGATTTCATAGAGCCCGGGGCTGGCGGTTTTGCCCGTTAAGGCCACCCGCACCGGCTGGGCCAGATTGATCATCTTCAGGCCGGTCGCTTGGGCCAGGTCGGCGAACAATTGCGTCAAAGCCGCTTCGTTGACCTCAGACAGTTTGGTAAGGCGCGCCGCAATCTCCCGGGTGACGGGGACCGCGGCCGGGGTCAGGAACTTCTGGGCGGCCTTGGCCTCATAGGGCCGGGGGTCGACAAAATAAAAATGGGCGGCTTGGGCCATTTCCACCAGGGTCTTGCTCCGGGCGCTCAGGGTGGTTACCACCTTGGCCAGATACTCCTGGTCCGGGGGCTCGTTTAAATAGTGCAGGAACGGGGTCAGCTCCCTGGCCAGTTCCCTGGGCGGCATCTCCTTGAGATAGTGGGCGTTGAGCCACTGCAGTTTTTCTTCGTCGAAAACCCCCGGGGATTTGGTCACGTGGTCCAGGGTAAAGTATTTGAGGAGTTCGTCCCGGGAGAAGATCTCCTGGTCGCCGTGGGACCAACCCAGCCGGGCCAGGTAGTTCACCAGGGCCTGGGGCAGGTAGCCCTCTTCCCGGTAGGCCGTAACGGACACCGCGCCGTGGCGCTTGGACAGCTTGGCCCGGTCTTTGCCCAACATCAGGGGCATGTGGGCGAACAGCGGCGGCGTCACCTCCAGGGCCTCATAGATGACAAGTTGCCGGGGGGTATTGGGGATGTGGTCCTCACCGCGGATGACCTGGGTGACGCCCATGGTGATATCATCCACCACCACCGCGAAATTATAGGTAGGAATGCCGTCGGCCCGCTGCAGCACCAGGTCATCCAATTCCTGGTTGTCAAAGGCGATGGGGCCCTTGATCTGATCATCCCAATGGGTGACGCCGGTCTGGGGCGTCTTGAAGCGCACCGCGGTATTCGGTCCGGCGGGCAGCCCGAGGTCGCGGCAATGGCCGTCATACCGGGGTTTTTCACCCTGGGCCAGGGCGGCCTGGCGGCGGGCCTCCAAATCCTGGGGCGGGCAGTTGCAGTAATAGGCTGCACCCCGCTCGAGCAACCGCTGGATATAGTCGTGATAGATAGGCAATCTTTCTGACTGGCGATAGGGGCCTTCATCCCAATCAAGGCCCAGCCAGGTCATGGCGTCCAGAATCTCGGTGACGAACCGCTCCTGGGAACGCTCTTTGTCCGTGTCCTCGATGCGCAGGATGAACGTGCCGCCATAATGCCGGGAAATGAGCCAGTTGAACAACGCCGTATGGGCGCCGCCCAGATGGAGGGCGCCGGTGGGGCTGGGAGAAAAACGGGTGCGAACTACGGTCATGTTATATCCTTATCAAACTAAACATTTTTACCATAATTTTCCCATCCTAGCCAGGGAATTCCCCTTGAAAAATTCCTTGCCAAAAAGCGGGAATTTTAAGATAATGCACCAATGCTTGATTTTTAAAGATGCGCTAGTCAGGCCCCGTGCAGGAGGAAGGTATGGTCCAGGAAAATAAATCAGGATTGGGGCCGGTCAGGGGATGCGGCCGGGGTGGCCCGACCGCAGGCAGGGGGCCCAAGGGCGTCTGCGTCTGCTCAGCCTGCGGCCATCAAATTCCCCATGAACCGGGGGTGCCCTGCCGGGAATTCAGGTGTCCACAATGCGGGGGCGTCATGACGCGGCAGGACTGAGCAAATCTCATGGCTTACCAGGTTCGTGCGGCTGTGGTTCGGTTTTAGCTTAGGCAAGTGTTGATGATAAAAGGCAAAAATCCCTAAACCCTGGGGCCCTGGGGAACAATTACCCCGGCTCCGGTTTTGCAGCACATGATGGAGGCTGGCGATATGGCAAAAACATTGAAAATTGTGATAGTGGGCGGGGTGGCCGCAGGGCCTAAAGCGGCGGCCCGGGCGCGGCGGCTGGACCCTCAGGCGGAAATTACTCTCCTGGAAAAGGGTACTTATATTTCCTATTCCGCCTGCGGCTTGCCCTATTTTGTTTCCAAGGAAGTTCCGGAATTCAAGCAACTCCTGGCCACTCCTGTGGGGGTGATGCGGGACGCGGGTTTTTTCCAGAAGGTGAAGGGCTTCACGGTGCTCACCGGCAAAGAGGTCCTGGCCATCGACCGGACAAAAAAAGTGGCCAAAGTTCGGGACGTGGCCACCTCTCAGGAGGAGACGTATCCCTACGATAAGCTGGTGCTGGCCACTGGCGCCGTCCCGGTGCGGCCCCGTATCCCGGGCATTGAGGCGCAAAATATCTTTATGATCCGCCAACCCGAGGACGGCCTGGCCATTATGGCCGCGCTGGAGAGTCGCAAGCCCAAGCGGGCGGTCCTGGTGGGGGCCGGGGCCATCGGTTTAGAGATGGCCGAAGCTTTGGTGAAACGCGGGGTGGCGGTTACGGTGGTGGAAGCTCTGGACCAGGTTTTTCCGGGGCTGCTGGACTTTGAGATGGGGGCCATGCTGCGCCGGCACCTGGAGAGCAAGGGGGTTGAGGTGCGCGTCGGGGAGCAAGTCACCGCCTTCGGCAGCGATTCCGAAAACCGCCTGGCCAAGGTGACCACCAACAAAGGCGAGTTTGCGGCGGAACTGGCTATAGTAGCGGTGGGGGTGCGCCCCAGCGTGGAGCTGGCCCGCCAGGCCGGCCTGGAAATCGGCGAGACCGGGGCCATCAAGGTGGACCAGGAGTTGCGCACCTCCGACCCCGACATCTATGCCGGGGGCGACTGCGCCGAAAATTTCCATCGCCTCCTGGGACGTCCGGCCTGGGTTTCTTCCGGGCAGTTAGCCAATATCCAGGGACGCATCATCGGCACCAACCTCGTTGGCGGCCATGCGGTTTATCAGGGCATGGTAGGCACCACCGTGGCCCGGGTTTTTGAGTTCACCGCCGGCGGCACCGGTCTCAGCGAGGCGGCAGCCAGGCGGGCGGGCTTTGACGTGGTCACCGCCCTGGTTCCAGGTCCGGACTATGCCAGCTATTTGCCCAACTCGGCCGTCGTGGGCCTGAAAATGGTAGCGGAGCGCGCTACGGGCCGGGTGCTGGGGGTCCAGGTGGTGGGACCCGGCGACGGCGCCAAGCGCCTGGACGTGGCCGCCGCAGCCATCACCCTGGGGGCCAGCGTGGACGATATGGCCCAATTCAACCTGGGGTATGCGCCCCCCTACTCCGTGGCCGTGGATCTGTTGGACACCGCCGCCCAGGTCGTGCAAAACAAGCTCACCGGCGTAGCCCAAGCCCTCACGCCCATGGAAGTGCAGCAGCTTACCGAGCAGGGGGCGGATTTCATGCTGCTGGATGTGCGCACCCCGGGGGAATTTGCCGAAGTGCGTATCAAGCACCCCAAGTCCTTTGCCCTGCCCCTGGGACGGCTCAGGGAAAAGGCTCCGGACCTGCCCAAAGACAAACTCTACATTCCTTTCTGTAAGTTCAGTCTGAGGGGCTATGAGGCGGAGAAAATCCTGGATGGGCTGGGATTTAAAAACGTGAAATTCATGGACGGCGGGGTGGTGCATTGGCCCTTTGAACTGGAGTACGGCAAGATCGAAAAACCGTAAAGCCGGAGGGATTGGCTGCCCGCCACCTCTGGTTTGCATCCCCAATGGTTTCGTAAAAAGTCCGATTCCCTCCCCCTTGACGGGCCCTTGACGGGCCCTTGACGGGGGAGGGTTAGGGCGGGGGTGAAATAATAAGCACTTTCAGAGAGCTATTTGCCCCCTCCCCTTAATCCCCTCCCACCAAGGGAGGGGAAACTGACTTTATACGAGTTCATCTTCCCTGGAACCCAAGATAGATAGCGGTTGCCAAAAAGTCTTTTCTGCTCCCCCCTGGCCCAAGCTCTCTCCTCGCGCTGGGGGGAGAGGGGACAAGAGGAAGAAACTTTTGGCAAGCTCTATAATATCAATTTGGTAACTCCTTGATTGGCCACATTTTAATAAGAAAATGACATAAGGCCGGTGTCGCTGGGATACTCTGGGCCGAAAGGAAAGACGCGTTGCCCTACTGGGGGCGGATGCGGCTGCTGACGCAGGCACGGCAGGTTCCCGAACGGAACCGGGCGGCGTCGGACAGGGAAAACACCCCCACGATGTGGCGGGGGGATTCTTTATAGACAAAAAGGCGGGAGACGTCACTAAAGATCATCCGGCGCAGGGCGTTGACCAGGATGTCATCACCGTCACAGGCCTGCACCCCCCGGGTCATTACGCTTTCGGCCCGGACGTCGGCCGGGAGACGGTGCTTATAGGCCAGGATGAGGTCGGTCTTGGAGATCACCCCCACCGGGGCCCCGTCGGCGCCGGTGATCAGCAAGGCCCCGAACTTATGGGCCGACAGCCCTTCCATCACCGCCAGCAGGCTGTCCTTGTCCCGATGGGCGTAGACCCCGGGGCTCATGACTTCCCGGAGGCGGAACTGGTCGGCCAGGGAGTGCGCGTCATCCGTTTTCCGCAGCAGATTGCGGCCGCACTGGTGGCAATAGCGATAGAGCAAACCCACGATATCCGGATAGGCCAGAACTCCTACGGCCTGGTTGCCCTCCTCTTTGACGTAGAGGCGATGAATCTGATGGGTGCGCATCTGATCCAGGGCCGCGTCCAGAGAATCCTCCAGATGACAGAACTGCGGTGGACCTACCATGATAGCGGACGCGGGAGTTTCCAGCGGCAGTCCGGCATAATAAGCCCCCATGAGATCGGTTTTGGTCACCACCCCCAAAGCCTCCCGGTCGGCGCCGGTAACCAGGATGGCGTTAACCTTGAACTTGATGGCATAACTGATGGCCTGCTCCAGGGAGGCCTCCGCGGGCAGGTGGATGATCAACCGGCGCATGGCCTCCCTGACCGTCAAATCCTTCATCACGTTCTGTCGGTCATTCATAGCCATGTATTTCCTTAAGGCGTCGCTGCGGAACGATCCGAAAACCGCCCCAGGAGATGCTGGAAAACCCTGGACATATACACCATGCCAACCATGTTCCCGGCCTCTACGACCGGCAGGCGGCGCACATGCTTTTTAATCATAATATCAATAATCTGGAGTAGGTGGGTGTCCGGGGTGATAGTGATAACGTCGGTGGTCATGATATCCCCCACCAGCATGGATTTGGACCGTTGGCAAGCCGCATCGAGGATGCCCGAGACGTCCATGTCCTTGATCTCGCCCCAGATGTGAATATGTTTGGGCCGGATCAACAAAAAGATATCATACATGGAGAGCATGCCCAGCAATTGCCCCGGGGCCTCGGTAACCACCATGCCGAAAACGATTTGCCGGTGCTCTTCCCCGGCTGTTTGAAAGACCCGCATGGCCTCGGCAATGGTCATATGGGGCGACAGGGTGGGGAAGTTGGTATCCATTACTTCACGGGCGGTGATATCCATAGACTCTCCCGAATATGCGTAAAAGGGCCGCGGTTTGATGAGGAAGTCCGCTTCCGGCCCGCGTTGCTTCCGCCTCATTTTACCATAGAAAATCCATATCCCAAGGCAAGACGCGGCTGGTACCCGGAAGTAAATTAAGGATCTTTTCAGCAATGCTTCCTGAATTTTGGACATCTCTCCTGTTTCTGCACTGGTGATTCTGCCGCAAAATTATTACATGAATCCCAGGATCGCATGGGGTGCAAGGTAAGCGATTTTCTGGCGAAGTTTGCTGAACGGGAGGCATATTATGACGTCAGCGGCCTCTGATAACAAAGAGCCCTGGGGGGCTTATCCGCACCATAGAGGTCGCCAAATCCCTTAAAGCGGCCGGGGCCAGGTTTGTAGTCTGAGGCGGCCCGGCCGCGCGGGTTTATCTTTTGCACCCGCAAGGTCCTTATTGGCCCTGCGCTAAAGGCCTCGGAAAAAATCCGTTCAATAAAGCCAGAGAGAGAAACCGGCGGCGGCCGCCACCACCCAGATGAGGTTGATTTCGAAATAAATCAGAGCCAGGCTGGCTCCCGCCATGATCGCCCAACTGGGCAGATCCTGGAGCGTCACCCGCCCCATTTGCAGCAGCACCAGGATCAACATCCCCACCAGGGCCGCCAGGATGCCCTGGATCACGGGGCGCATCCAGCGGGCTTCCTTGATGAGTTGATAATAGGGGGTCAGAAAGACGATTATCAGGATAGGGGGGAGAAAAATGGAGATAGTGGCGCTTACGGCCCCTAACAATCCTGACACCCAGTACCCCACGAAGGTGGCCAGGATGATGATGGGGCCGGGGGTGATGAAGCTCAGGAGAATGCCGTCCAGGAACTGTTTGGTGGTGATCCAGGCCAGCCGGTCCACCAACTCCCACTGGAGAATGGGAATCATGACATAGCCCCCTCCGAAACTAATCACACCGATCTTAAGAAAGATGAGACTCATCAGGCCCACCTGGGTAGAGAGGCGCCAAACCCCTGCTACCAGCAGAGCCAATCCCGCCAAGACCGCAGCGATCTGGAGCAGGGTCAACCCCAGGGCTGGGCCGGTGGCGGCTACCGGCTGGAGAGATCTGGGCTCAACGTGAGGCAGCCAGCGGTTGAGGAACAGGCGCAACAGGCCGGCGCCCAGGATGACGAAGAGATAATTGAGCCGCCACCAAAAGGCGGCCAGGGTAAGCGCGGCAATGATCAAATCGACCCAGTGCCGCCGGATGGCTCGACCCATTCGCCACAGGGCTTGCAGCAGCAAGGCGATCACCACCGCTCCCAGGCCCCTGGAAAGAGACTGAACCCAGGAAAGGTTGCCAAAGCGGAAATAAAGATAAGCAAGGAGCAACATCAGGCCGAAGGCGGGGAGGATGAACCCCGTGGCCGCGGCCAGGGCTCCGAAAACCCGGCGCAAGCGGTACCCTACATAAGTAGCCAACTGCACTACCGTGGCACCCGGTACCACCTGACACAGCGCCACCCCATCCAGAAATTCCGCTTGGCTCAGCCAGCCTTTGCCTTCCACCACCCGGCGGCGAATGGGCTCCAGCATGGCCAGGCCGCCGAAGGCGGTAAGCCCCAAATGGAGAAAAGCCAAGAATATTTCCCCGCACGAGGCAGCGCGGGGATCTGGTTTATGCAGGGGTGAAGGGCTCATTTATCTTCTTTTTGGCGAACCTCAGGCAGGGACCGGTATCAGGTAGGGGGCCCCGGCTAGGCCCAGGGCCAAGGCGATAGAGGAGACAAGCATGCTTCTATCCCAATGGCGTCTTATCTTCTCTTGTATTCAATATATCAATATTTATGGGTCTTTGGAACACGGGATTAAATCCGCCCGGGCCCCTTTTTTTCCATGGGGGGGGGGGCAAAACCAGCCATCCCGATGGGCAGACAATTACGAAACATGCC
>DZCR01000065.1 GCA_022736495.1 Desulfobacca acetoxidans | reverse complement strand
CTAGAATAATTGCGATTTGCGAAGGCAAAACCTGGAAGACTTGATGTCCAAAAATTATACAGAGGCCGGTCCCGCCTGCGGTGATCAAAGCGATCATGAGGTTCGAGGTCAAGGGGATACCCACACCCCGGGCCCCGTAAGCGATGCCGACCCCGACGTTGTCCAGGTTGCAGGATACGGCTAGCAATAAAATGGTGACTAGATGGGTGGTTTGCATCTAATGTCCCTTGAGAATCTCGGCCTTGTCTGTCACTTCCCAGGGCAGGTCGAGATCGAGTCGGCCCACCTGGCCATAAGCCGCCAACTTCCGGTAAAAGCTCCCTTTATTGAGGGAAGGCAGATGACGCAAATTGAAATCTCGCAAAATCCCGACCAGGCGAAAATCGAAGTGTCTTTCCAAAAGGCCGGCCAGCTTTTCGTCTGAGAGCCGACCAGTGCCGAAGGTCTCCACTTGAATGCTCACCGGCCGGGAAAAGCCGATGGAATAGCTCAACTGGACCTCGCATTCTTCCGCCAGGCCGGCAGCCACCACATTTTTGGCGGCATAGCGCGCCGCATAAGCCCCCACCCGATCAATCCGCATGGGGTCCTTGCCGCTCAAGGCGTTGCCGCTATGCCGGGCATATTCGCCATAGGTGTCGACGTCGCTTTTCCGGCCCGTGAGCCCGGAGTGCACTGCCGGGCCGCCTACCATGAGGTGTTCCATGGGGTTGACAAAGATCAGGGTTTGGTCATCCGGTTTGAGCCCTTCCTCGGAGAAAGCCGGGTGGATCACCGCTTCCCGGATATCGTTATGCAATCTCAGGTCGGGTATCTCATGGGACGAAGCTTTAGAGCCGCTGGCGATGACCGTAATACTATGGATGCGGAAGGGGCGGCGGTCTCTATACTCCACGCCCACCTGCGTTTTCCCGTCCGGTGACAGGTAGGGGACCAGATTCTGGACCCGGGCAGTGACAAGCTGCCGGGCCAGTTTGTGCGCCAACCAAATGGGCAGGGGCATCAGGGCCGCGGTCTGGCGGCAGGCAAAACCGAAGACCGTGGCCTGTTGCCTCACATGAATATTTTCTATCTCTTCCTCTGAAAGTCGCTTCTCGTCGAAAAAAAGATCCGCATTCGCAGGATATTCTTGCAAGCTGGTCAAGATGCTACAGGTGGGGGCGTCAAAGTCGGGTTTCATATAGCCTAGCTGACCGATGACCTTACGGGCCACATTGGGGATATCGACTTTAACTTCGGAGACAAACCTGGCGGCAATAAATAGGATGGAAGTGGCCACCGCACATTCGGCGCGTACCCGGGCCTGGGGGTCCTGCTTCAGGAAATGATCCACTATGGCATCGCTTATTTGATCGCAAATCTTATCCGGATGCCCGTCGGTTACCGACTCTGACATGAAGATAAAGTCATTTTTCATCAACGGATCCTTTTTTGGTTCACTCCGGGGATGATTTCTGGACTTCGTTGCCCCCATTAACTGGCGGTTTTTTGGTAGCTTCATTCACCACCAAGGGCAGCAGGGCGCTGCCGGAGATCACCAAGCCATCCAGGAGGCCCACTGGGGCCAGACCCAGCAAACTTCTCAGTCCGGGGACCACCATAGTCAGGAATTGCATGAACAAAGAGCCCCCCAGGGCCATAGTCAGGTAGCGGTTGGGAGGCAATTTCTCCGAGCTGAAGATGCTGTGGGTTTCCGAACGGCAACTGATGGCATGGAGGAGCTGCCCGGTGGTGAGGCTGTGAAAGGCCAGGGTGCTGGTCTGGGCCCCAAGGCCGTAGCGCATCGCGCCATAGCCGTAGGCTCCCAGGGCCCCCGCCGTGATTGCCCCGGACTCGAAGGCCATTCTCTT
Organism: Desulfobacca acetoxidans; assembly: GCA_022736495.1. The sequence goes on along the minus strand of DZCR01000065.1, from coordinate 14,912 downwards.
GAAGTCCGCGCCGGTGAAAATGGGTCTTTGGGGATCTCGGGGCGGGCGCTCCAGGATATCGGGCTCCGGTGCTTCCAGGGCCAGGGCCAATCCGGGGAAAATGTCGGAGATAAGATTAATCCAAAGGAATTGTGCCGCGGTCAGCGGCGACCCCAGCCCCACCGCGATGGCTACGAAGGTCAGCATGATTTCAGTTAGATTGGTAGCCAGGAAGAAATGCACCGACTTTCTGATGTTGATATAGATGGTGCGGCCGTCCCGGATGGCGATGATCAAGGTTTCGAGATTATCTTTCTCCAAGACCACATCGGCCACTTCCCGGGCGATATCGGTGCCGGTGCGGCCCATGGCGATGCCTACATCCGCCGCCTTGAGGGCCGGGCCGTCGTTAATGCCGTCGCCAGTCATGGCCACCACTTTGCCGGCCCCTTGCAAGGCCTGGACGATCTGCAGCTTATGGGCCGGACTGACTCGGGCAAAGACCTGGGCCCTCTTGACCAGAGCCCGCAAGACCTCTGGGTCAATCTCCGAAAGGCGGGTGGCGTCCAGGATTTCCAGGGGCTCGCTTTGGCTCAACGCCAGTTCCTGGCCGATGGCATAAGCGGTGGGACTCTGATCCCCGGTAATCATCACCGTGTCGATTCCGGCCCGATGGAAGGACCGAATCGCTTCGCCCACCCCTTCCCGGATGGGATCGGCCATACCCACCAACCCCAACCAGACCAGACCATCGGGCTCTTCAAAAATGGACTCATCCTCACTTAGGGAGAAGGCCAGCCCCAAGACCCTCAGGGCCAGTCCCGCCATCTCTTCGTTTCTGGCCTCGATTTGCTGCCGGTCTTCTTCGGTAAGGGGCAACTTCCTGCCGTCCTGGAGATGCCAGGAGCACCTGGCCAGAACTTCCAACGGGCTGCCTTTAATGGCAAAAAGTTTCCTGGCAGGTGGATCATCGTGCAGCGTGCCCATAAACAGGCGGTTTTCTGAGCGGTGGTTGATTTTTACTAAGGGATAGCGTCTCCTCAGGTCGGCGATATCGAGACCCACCAGGATGGCCAGGTGCACCAGAGCACCTTCCGTGGGAGTGCCCCGGAGAACATAATCCCCACCTTCCTGATAAATTTCGATTTCGTTGCACAGCACGGAGATCTGGAGGAGCTGCTCCAATTCCTCACAGGCAAAAGGGGGAATAAGCCCTGCCGGCCCCCAGAATTGCCCTTCCACCACCTTGACGGTCTTCATGCCGGTAAAGATCTGGAGCACGGACATCTGATTACGGGTGATGGTCCCGGTTTTATCCAGGCAAACGGTCTGCAGCGATCCCAAGGTTTCCACCGCGTTCAGATGGCGGATCAAGACATGGTGCTTGCGCATATCTCGAATGCCCAAGGCCAGGGTGGTGGTGGCTGCAGCGGGCAGCCCTTCCGGCACCGCGGCCGCGGCCAGGCAGATGGAGGTACGCAGCATCTCCAGCCAGCCGCAGCCCCAGGCAAACCCCATGACGAACACCACCCCGGAAATGCCGCAACAGAGCAGCACCAGTTGGTCCCCCAACTGGCCGAGCTGCCTTTCCAAAGGGGTTTCCGGGCTGGCGGCTTCGCCAATCAGAGACTGGATCAGGCCGATTTCGGTATAACTTCCGGTGGCCACCACCACCGCCAGACCCTCGCCGCCGGTCACCAGGGTGCCCATGAAGACCAGGTTGATCCGGTCTCCCAAGGGGATATTATCCCGTTCCAGGGCCCGGGTATCCTTGGTCACAGGCAGGCTTTCCCCGGTCAGGGCCGACTCATCCACGGACAGGTGGTTGGACTCTATGAGGCGCGCATCGGCGGCCACATAAGAACCGGGGCGGAGTACCAGGAGGTCTCCCGGGGTCACATCTTCGGAAGGAATTTCGCTCAGCCTGCCTGCACGGATGACCAGGGCACCGGGCCGTACCAGGGTTTGCAGGGAGCGGATGGTCTTTTCGGATTCGCTTTCGGTCTTATAGCCGATGAAGGCATTAGCGACCACTACGCCCATGATGAGAACCGCGTCGACCAGCCCACCGGTAACGATGGAAAGACCGGCGGCGGCGCCCAGGAGGGCTACCGGGAGCGATTGAAACTGACCCAGGAACATTTCCCAGCCGGACCGGGGCTCGGCTTCCGGCAGGATATTAGAGCCATATTTCTGCCGATTTTTCTGTACGGCCTTGAGGGACAACCCCGTTTCCCTGGAAGTCTCCCATTTGGCCAATACCGCCTCGGTTTCCAGGCAGTGCCAGGACTCGCCTGGCTGCTCTGCCGGAAAGGCAAAGAGACCCTTGAACCGGTCTAAGACGCCAGCCTGATCTTCCTGTCCGGCACCGGCATCGGATTTTCTGAGCCCAGGAACTGAAGGGGCCGGTTGGGGTTGGCTCTGGCACTCAGAAACGACCTCTTCGATCAAGGCCGCAATGGTTTGCGGAGTGTTACCCGAATTGTAGCAGACTAAGACATTGCCGGTTAGGGCATTGGCCGAAGCCAGGGAAATATCTTTCAGCCGCGTTAACCGCCATTCGAGCTGCTTCTCCAGGGATTTTGAGCGGTACAGGCCCTCGACCCGAAACCTCGCCCTTCCCGCTACTGCGGTATGTATCGCTTCGACCATCTGGCCAGATAACCTCGAATCAATCTCGAAGAATACTTTTATACGGGCTTCTCAGTCCCCTGCACCCTCATAGGGGCCGCGACATCAGCCATGTCTGGGTCTGCTGCCACCATCAGGCCGGCGTCCACTTCTCATCTTTGCCAGGCTTTTCCACACCCTTTGCCGGCTTCTTCTCGGCTTCGGGAGCCGGCTTGGGCTCGGCAGGGGCTGCGGTTGCGGCCTGAGACTTGGGCCAGGCCGCACAGGCCACATCCTTGAGACCCGTTACCGCGCCCACCAGGATGTCGCTAACGGCCTTGACTGCCGCTTGCCCTAAGGTGCCAGCGGCATCAATGGCGCCGCCCACCGCGGCTTTGGCCGCCCCGCCTACATTGCCGCCGATCTCGGATGTAGCCTCAATAACGCCGGTAACCGCGCTTTTGGCCACCTGGGCCACGTCTCCGCCGACTTCCGCGGCCCCTTTGACCGCACCTTTGGCCAGATGGCCGGCGGCCTGCTCCACGTCGCCGCCCACGTCGGCAACGCCCAGGAGAATGCCCTTGGCCACATCCTTGGTCGTCACCAGCAGGCCGGTACCGACTTCTTCCGTGGCTTTAAGCGCCCCTTTGAAGACGTCCCTGCTGACATTGAGGGTTTCGTTGGCTACGCTGCCGGTGCCTTTCAGCACGTCGATCACGGTGTTGCGGGCCAGACTGACGATTTGGGCTTCGATCTCGCCCAAGCCCTTGAGGCTGCCGACGATGCCGTCTTTCACAGTGGTGCCGGCTTCGCCCAGCATTTCCCCGATACCCTTGCTCTCTTTGCTTTCCTGGGGGGACATATGGACCTCCAAAAATTTGTGGTTAATTTGCAGGTTAACCATTGTTCCATCTATTACAAGCAGGTAATGCCTGCCATCGAGGGCCCGATGGCCCCCATGGCTGGGTTAAAGGAAGCTTTCAAAGACTGCGACTTATCGAGGCAGCCAGTTTGCTGGCGCTGACTTCAGGAAACAAAGAGGAAAAGGCCTCCTTCAGCTGCAAAAGGAAACTCAAGGAGGTCACCCGCTGCTGGTCGAAGTCAATTGACACCAGGCCCCGGACGGCGTCCGCTTCCACCTGGTGAATCCCTCTGATGGCCCCAAACCGATCCTCCACCTGCCGCGCCAGGCTTTGGTTGTTCTTTATTTTGCTTATGGCCAGGCTGATCTGGCCTGGCCGGGATGCGACGATCTTGATGTCCTCCAAGTCTTCCTCCTTTAATGGGCCAAAATAGCTTAAATGCAAATTGTTAGAGATTTGTTAAATATAAGTATAAATTCAATGCAGGCAATGGTGGAAAAAACGATATATATCGGGAAACGATGCTGTTTGGATTAACTGTCACTGAGAAGCCTGGGTGGGGAAAACGAACTGGGGGGAGTGAGTTAAAAAATCAAGATCCTTCGCTTCGCTTAGAAATCACAATTGTTGTCGCAAGCAGGTTTTGAAATGGTTTTAGACAAAATTAACAAAATTTTAACATTAAACATGTGAAATCATAACCTTCAGACCTCATAATAAGCCAAAAAAGAAAAAGTCGGAGGGGTTGATTACCATGAATGTGGATACCTCATACGTTCACGCCCTGGAAGGGAGGCTGCGGATCAAAATTCCCAAGGTTAAAGGGGTGGCCAAGAAGGCTCAGGAAGTTGAGGGGCACTTACGGCAGTCTGCCGGGATTGAGTACGTCTCCGCCAATCCCACGACCGGAAATGTCCTGATCCTTTATAATTCCCGCCTCATTGACCAAAGTGGCATCATCTCTTCCTTAAAGGAGTGGGGGTATTTATCTCAAGCCATCCCGCTGGATAGTGGGAGAAATAGCTCGCATTTGACTCAAAACGGGGTGGTGGAAAAGGTGACTGCTACTGTGGCGGCCACCCTGATGGAAGTCGCCCTGAGCCGGTTGGTCGGCGCCCTGGTTTAAGGAGGAGGACGCACCAGGAGGGAGCGATGTGGAGGTGAAATGCCGGAACTGTGGCACAGAATATCTGGAATATCCCTGAGGCGCCAAAGGGTTGGCAGAGTTCGGAGGGCGCAGGGAGATCTCCTGCCGCTGGATTTCTGCGACTATGCCAGACCTGATCACCGCTTCCTTGATAAAAAAAAGCAAAGGTTTCTGTCCCTGGGTTCTTACCAGGTCTTTAGCCTCGTTAATGTCCCGCCTTTAACCCTCCAGTAAAGCCTGCTTATCTGAGCTGATCGGGGCTTGCTTTCCTGAAGGAAGCCCACTATCCCCTTCTACCAAGCCGCGATTCAGCATGACAAAGGCGGAAAAGCCAAACCAGAGCAAGTTAGACCAGGATGGGGCGGTTATCTTCTCAGAGGTCCACAGCGTGCGCAATCCCAAAAAGATCAGGGCCAGGGGCGCCAGGACTTTGAGGTCGAGACCTCCGGTAATTTTCCTTATCCCCGTATTGATGGCTCCAAAAGAATCGGTGATCCCCTGGGCAACCGCCGAACCGGCGCCGGGGTTTTCCGTCAGGGACATGAGCCCAGCCATCAGGGTGGCGACCTCGATCTCGGGGAAGAGTTCTTCTAAGGTCACCGACAAGGTATCCAAAGACTCTTCGGAGAATAGATCAGCCAGGTCATAAAGGATCAAGAGGCTGCCGGTGTCGGCTTTGGCTTCGACCTGCTTAATTCCCGGCACCTTGGCGAGCTTCTCCTGGGCCCGCCGGGCCATGGCCGGGTTGCCCTTGACCTTGGCGACCCTGAGACGCACCCTACCGGGCAGGGCATGGACGATTTTGAGGCCTTCGAGTTCCATTCTGTGCCCCGAGATCAACCGGCTGCTTTAACTTCGGGTTCGGCTGCTGCGCTCGCTTCCCGTTCTGCCTTGACTTCGGCCACCAAGTCACTGATCTGCTCGCCGGTTTCGGCGGCGAATTCCTTGGCCATGTCTGACAAGGTTAAATAGCCCTTGATCAGGGTTTTGGCCAGGGGACGAGACACCGCCGCTACCGCGGGAAGAACGATCGGGGCGGCGAGCGCCACCCCTAAAATCACCAGAATGCTAGGAACCGCACCCTTCAAACCATTATCCAACACGGCCATGGTCTTCCTCCTTTTCAAAACGGTAGTATTTGAAGTTTGAAAATAGTGATTAATTAACTATAAATCAATGAAACTTTAATAATTTCCTAACCGATATATATCAGTATCGGATACATGGATCTGAAGAAGCAGATATCCCAAACATTCTGGCAGGGCCTGGTGAGACTCATCGTCCTGCACCAGGCAAATCTGGGCCCGGTGTATGGGGGCCGGTTGAGCAAATATTTCCGCAGCCTGGGTCATGAGATCAGCCCGGGGAGCCTGTACCCGCTGTTGCACTCCCTGGAAAAGGCCAGTTTTTTGCATAGCCGGATCAGGATCTTCAGAGGGCGGGCTCGCAAATATTATGAGCTGACCCCTGAAGGCCAAGACTGTCTGGAGGCTTTGCGCCAAGAACTGGGAGCAATAGTCCGGGAAGTGATCTTAGGCTGACATGCCGGACGCCATTGCAGATTTTTCCCCGGAGTGCACCGCCCGTCGGAACCTCCCTGCCCTTTAACCATCCGCCTTCAGCTTTTCCTGTTCTACTTCGCATTCCTCCTTAAACTTAGCCAACCGTTTGTCCGGTCCGCTTTTCTGGCGCGCCCACTCCCGATAAAGATAAGGCAGCACCAAAGCCAGGGATAGGCATTAACCAGAAAAAAACGTAATTGACATACTCTTTAAATATTCAGCAGGTACTAATTGCTTAAGATTTTTACAGGCCATTTCCTTTGATAGAAAACAACATATGGGGGTACCGGTGGATGGGAGATTTCAGCCTAAGTCAGACTCTGGTTAAGGACATTCTAAAGGTTGCCAAGCCATTCGGCCATAATGAGAAGACCAAAGAGCTTAATTTAGGTTTCGGATTTATTTATTACGGGGTGGTAAGGGGATTAAGACCTAAGCATGTTGTAGTAATCGGCTCAGGATACGGGTTCAGTGTTGTATGCCTGGCCTTGGGTCTCAAAGATAATGCCCGCGGTAAATTGAGTTTCATTGATCCGGCGTACTCTCTCTTAAAGGATGGTCCCTTCAGCACCGTGGGCGGACGCGGCCTGTGGAGCGATGAAGCCACGGTCAAAGGCCATTTTGGGCGCTTCGGGGTGGGAGACATTGTTTCCCATTACAAGATGCGGAGTGATGAGTTTTTTCCGGCCTATCAGGATCTTAATCTGCCGCCCATAGATATTGCTTTCATCGACGGCAGCCATGCCTATAAGGACGTCAAGTACGATTTCCTCAAAGTTTTGGAGCAGTCCCACAAGAATACTTATATCTTCCTGCACGATACCAATATCTACGTCCGGGAATTGATCAAGCATGCGGGCGTGAAGAAATGGCTGAAGTTCATCAAAGGCCAGGAGGAATATTTTGAAGTGATCGATTTTCCCTTTTCTTCGGGCGTTGCCCTGGTGCGAGTCTTGGATCCCTCGGTGTGGAAGAAACTCCATTGACTTATGGAATCGTCTTATTGGTAATGGTTTCGGCGGCAGGCGTAGCCTACTGCTATTGGCGGTATGTCTGGTTCTTCCGCAATCCCCAACGGATTCCGCCTCCGGGAGAAAGCATTGTCAGTCCCGCTGATGGTACCGTGGTCTATGTTACCAAGGTAGCGCCCCAGCACGAGGTAATTATGATCAAGCAGGGACTGGCGGCAACTCTCACCGAAATCGTCCGGGAAGACCTGGCCTCTCCCAAAATCTTGATCGGCATCTTTATGAGCCCCTTCAGCGTCCACTATAACCGGGCCCCGCTTCCCGGAAAGATCGACTTTATCCGGCACCACCCCGCCAAGGTTAAGAACTATTGTATGGCGCCGATGCACTGGCGCACCATCCTGAAGCGGCTTCCCCTTTATGAGAACTCCAGGCATATCGTCCACAATGAGCGGACGGTAACCAAGGTGGAGGGCCGGTTCAAAGGGGAGACCCTCCCTTACTATATCGTCCAGATTGCCGGTAAAAGCGTGAGCGGTATTGATAGCTATTTTTCGCCGGGAGAGCGAGTCACCAAAGGCGAGGTCTTCGGCATGATCCGCATCGGCTCCCAAGTGGACCTGGTGGTACCGTTCAGGCCCGGGATGAATATCATGGTACGGCCGGGGGACAAGGTCCGGGCTGGAGAAACCAATTTAATTGTTTAAATCTTAATAAGATAGGGGGGAATGATGAAGATCGATCTGCACGTCCATTCCAAATACTCCACTCGACCCTCCCAATGGGTCCTGCAGAAATTGGGTTGTCAGGAGTGCTACACTGAGCCCCAGACCCTTTATCGGCTGGCCAAAAAGCGAGGCATGTCCCAGGTGACCATTACGGACCACAATGTCATCGACGGCTGTCTGGAAATCGCCGGGCTCCCCGATACCTTTGTCAGTGAGGAAGTGACCACCTATTTCCCGGAGGACGGCTGCAAGGCCCATGTCCTGGTCTATGATATCGACCAGACCCAACATCAAGAGATTCAAAAGGCCCGGGAAAATATCTTCGACCTGGTCCATTATCTGCAAAAAAGCAATATTCCCCACAGCCTGGCTCATCCTTGCTGGTCTGTGAACGATCGCTTGACCCCTGAACATTTCGAAAAATTCTTGCTGCTTTTTAAAAATTTGGAACTGAATGGGGCGCGCGACGCCCGGTTGAACGACTGGTTAAAGGCCTTGCTGTCGCAACTCACCCCGGCAGATATAGACTCCCTGGCGGATAAGCACGGGATAGCCCCCTGCATCCATAACCCCTGGCAAAAGAATCTTACCGGCGGTTCCGATGACCACAGTTCTCTCAATATTGCCCGGATGTACACCCAAGTAGAGGGGGCAATTGACCTAAAACATTTCTTCCATGCCCTCAATTCTGGCCAGGCCAAGCCCCAGGGGCAGGCCTCCACGCCCTTGACCCTGGGTTACAATCTTTATAGTATCGCCTACCAGTTCTATAAAAAAAAATATGACTTGGGTAAATATGCCGATTCCAGTATCTTTATTAATTTTTTCGAAAGATTTTTGCAGACAAATTTAGAACCCAAAAGTATCCCCACCAGATATCAATATTACCGCAATAAGATTAAATACTTCTTTAAGAGTTCTCCGAAAAGTAAGCAAACCGATCCACTCTTGTCATTAATCGTTAATGAAACGATCAAGGCTCCCGGTAAATCACCCAACAAGCCCGGGATGCAGTGGTTCCAGATACTCAATGACATCTCCACCAATATTCTGACGCAGTTTAATGAACATTTCCGCAAGGCGGTGGCTGGAGCCAATCTCCTTGATCTGATCAATTCCATTACTTCTTCCGGGATAATTTATTTGGGGCTGACTCCATATCTGGCGGCCTTTTCTTCCTTCTCCAAGGACCGCAGCCTCGGATCAGAAATCATTCGCCATTCCACGGAGCGGCAGTCAAAGAGCACCGCTAATTTGAAAGACCACCTCAAGTTTAACCTGGCCCACTTTACCGACACCTTTTATGAAGTCAACGGGGTGGGGCTCACCCTCCGGCGTCAGGTAGAGGCCGCGGTCAGCGCCAATAAAAAATACACCATCATCACCTGCGATGAAGCGGCGCGGCCGCAACGGCCGGGGGTGCACAACTTTGTCCCCATCGGGGTCTTCCATCTGCCGGAATACCCGGAGCAGAAGCTCTTCCATCCGCCATTCCTGGAGATCCTCAACTATTGCTACGAGAATAACTTCACCCACATCAAGACCGCCACGCCCGGCCCCATGGGACTGGCGGCCTTGGGGGTCGCCCGTCTGCTGCGGCTGCCTATTTGGGGCACCTATCATACCGCCCTGCCCCAATATGCCCAATATCTGACGGGTGATGCCGCCATGGAAGAGCTGATGTGGAAGTACATCGTCTGGTTTTATAACCAAATGGATTTCATTTTTACCCCTTCCGGCGACACCGCTGAAGAATTGGCTCAGAAAGGCATCGATCCTCATAAGCTCCGCATCTACCCCCGGGGGGTGGATGTCGCGCTGTTCCATCCGGCCAAACGTAACGGCGTTTTGGAAAAGCGCTATCATGTCAAAGACGGGCTGAAGCTCCTCTATGTCGGTCGGGTATCCAAGGAGAAGAACCTGCAACTTCTGGCAAAGGCCTTCAAGGTTTTGGTCCGTAGCCATCCTGAGCTCACATTGTTCATCGTGGGAGATGGTCCTTATCTGGCAGAGATGCGCCGGGAGATGGCCGGCACTCCCTGCATCTTCACCGGTTACCTGGCGGGAGAGGAACTCGCTGAGGTCTACGCCTCTTGCGACTTGTTCATCTTTCCCAGCACCACTGATACCTTCGGCAATGTGGTGCTGGAAGCGCAGGCTTCAGGCCTTCCGGTCATCGTCACTGACTCCGGGGGGCCTAAAGAGAATATCCTCGCCGGTGAAAGCGGGATTATCGTTCCGGGGGATGATGAAGAAGGCCTCCGCAATGCCATCAATCTGTTGTTGGCCGATCCGGAAAGGTTAAGAAAGATGGGTCAGGCGGCTCGGAATCACGTCAAGCAGCGCTCCTTTGCGACGGCCTTCCAGGCCTCCTGGAAGATGTACGAGGAAAGGGCCGACTTATAAGATTCAATAGAGGCAGGATCATGGTCGCATTTCCCCGATAAGTTAGTTAGCTGGCGAACAGGGAGGATGGAGCGACTTGAATTGGCTTGGTTTTTCCTTGATGGCCGCATGCCTCTGGGGGCTTTGGGGGTTTCTGAGCAAGCTAGCCACCCTGCAACTGCCCGCCAGCACCGTTTATTTATAGTCGGGCACTTGGCGGTCATCAGTTATCTGGCGGGGACCGGAGAGTTGGGCGTCTGCTGGCATCCCGGAGGTCTGGCCGCGGCTTTGGGAGCCGGAATCTGCATGGCCTTAGGCTTGCTCTACTTTTTTAAGGCCCTGGCGGCGGGGCCACCCGCCGGCGTGGTGGTGCCTCTAACCGCCCTATATCCCCCTGGTTACGGTGATCCTGAGTTGGATTTTGCTCCGCGAGGGCTTCAGCCTGCGCCAGTTGGCCGGGGTGGCTCTGGCCCTGCCGGCTGTCTGGCTAATGGCCAAATAGAAGGCGACGCCTGTCGAAAGGACCCCCGACGTCTAAAATTCTCGGCCTCGGGCATGCATCGGCCGCGTTACTGGGAGGATAAACCCTGCAATGGCTATCATTTCACCGGTATTGGCTCCGTCGGTCCTGCTAAACCTGACTTTCTCTACCAGGTTTGACTTGACCCGCCTTTAGACCTATGGAAAACCGCTGCTGGTGCTGTTGCACAAGCGCCAGCCGCTCTCGAAGCCGCAGTTCGAAGTAAAAGGGGCTTTCCATAAACATGGCGACAAGCTCTCTTTTCTCCAAAGGATTCTCCAAGTTCAACTACGAGGCTGATATCTGATAATTCACCATTATTATCGAAATACCGCTGGAAGGCATCTTCATCCAGGCGTAGCATTAGGCTACCGCATTGAGTGCAAATAGCCGTCTGGTCATCGAGACCGCCAACTCTCTGGTCCAAATCCCCACAGTCCACACATTGATACTCATAAACCGGCATAAAACCATTTCCCCCTCATAAGCAAACAGGGCTGCTTGATTAATCTGGCCCTGCATTCGTAACTCGTCTGTTCTTGCAGCTCATTGTCCCTCACGAGGATTGAATCAGAGATGTTACTCGTGATTTGGGTGGAAAATCTTTAAAATAATTCTTTCAGGGTAGCATCAGGTCCATACTTGGTCACAAAATATTCCGCCTCAGCCCACAATACTTCCGGGTTCGGCTCTTTGCCTAGAGCTTTCCGATATAGCTCGTATAGCTCATCACGAACATTCTTTATGGCCTCCCTTTCCCGGGAGGTGAACTCGTTAATGCCAGTATTCATGAACTTCAACCTCCTGTGAAAAAGTTAATGCCCGATTCGTCAAATGGAGTAAACCGGCCCTTCCGGATACTTGGACTGGAGCCAGCCGCAAATTTTGAGAATCCAATGCCTGGTTTCTCCCACAGACTTCAATTCCGTGAAACCAGAGCCGACAAGACGCCATTCCTGACTGGCCGGATCGAATAAGATTTTGTGGCGGAAGAGCCAAATCTCTCCCGGAGCATCCAGCGCCTCTGCCGCCTCGGCCAGATAATCTGCGTTGTTCACAATATCTCCCTTTGAGCGGAACCTTTCTTAGCCCAAGCCTTTGAGGCATTGTCTCATGCCATTGTTTCCTTTTGGCTTCCGAAATATTAAAAATTCGCTTCCCGAACCTACCACCCTTTCTTGTAGGCGATGCCCAGGAAGGCATAGATGATGATGATCAAGGCCACGCTAATCAGTACTTCCTCCATGTTATTGCTCCCCGGGGGTTTTAGATCTCCCTCACTTGCAGTTTTCAAATTTTGCGGGGTTTAACCAAAACGGCCGGTTATATAGTCTTGGGTTTTTTTATGCGAAGGGTTGCTAAAGATTTTATGGGTCGGGCCGGACTCGAAGATCCTCCCCTGCCAGAAGAAAGCCGTATAATCGGAAACTCGGGCCGCCTGCTCCATATTATGAGTAACGATGACAATGGTATAGTCCAACTTTAAAGTATGGATTAATTCCTCAATTTTGGCTGTGGCGATGGGATCTATGGCAGAGGTGGGCTCATCCATCAATAACACTTCCGGTTCCATCGCCAAGGCCCGGGCGAGGCACAGACGCTGCTGCTGGCCTCCAGACAATGCTGTTCCCGGGCGTACAAGTTGTCCTTCACTTCATCCCAGAGGGCCCCCGCGTTAAGGCCTCTTCCACCCGGTCCCTCATTTCACCCCGGCCAGGGCGATAGTGCATCTTGAAACCATAGGCCACGTTGTCAAGGATGCTCATCGGGAAGGGCGTGGGCTTCTGGAAGATCATCCCTACCTTACGGCGCAGGTCCATGAGGTCATAGGATGGGACCAGGATATTTTTCCCGTCAAGCAATATCTCACCAGTGGCACGATGGCCCTGATAGAGTTCATAAATGCGGTTATAAACCCTGAGATGGGTGGACTTGCCGCAGCCGGAGGGCCGATAATGGCTGTCACCCGGTTGCGGGCAACTTCCATATTATTGTCAAATAATGCCTGTTGGCATTCGTAAAGGTTCACCTGGCGAGCGATAATCTTAATGGAGCTTTTCGAACCTGAATAGGCTCCCGTAGATTCCTCATCTGTGGCGCCGGCGAGAGGAAAAAGAGCTGAGTCTGCCGTAATGGAATCCATGTTCTTCTCTTTCCCCGGCGAAAGGAGAGGGTTTTATTACTCAGGCCATTTAATGGTTCCCATGCCAAAAGGCCACACAATGCATCTTCATAGATTTTGGTGCTCATGATGAGAACAATTTTGTGGCCTGAGTAATATAAGCAAGAGCCTTCAGAGGATCGAAGAGGGCTTTACCGCACCTGTGGATCGGGTCTCTTCGAGGGAACGGCATATCAATTGTAAGCAAGTATTGTTAGAGATTTATGAGGGTCAGGTAAACATTTGAATAGCTATGAATCAGCGAATGAGGGTTTAAGAGGCGAGCGACTTATCGGGGTAGGGTTGGGAGAATTATTCAGCCTGGTATGTTTATGACCTTAAAGCTTCGGGGGGCCATTTCTGCTATTTACTTGCCTTGATAAAAATTGGGTTGGTGTAAAACCACAGGTTTTTCCAGACAAGATTCTCTGAATTAGGCACCAGGTCAAGCAACGGGTTGCCCTGTGCGTCAGTCATTCCTGGTGTACTCACTGGCACATTGGTTCCCCGCAGCCGCAGGTACATGTCATTTTTGACCATCAAGGGAGTGTGGATTACATTCCAGCCGTTATTATCCTTCTCCCAATCACTGGCATGAAAGGTTGCAACAACCTTGGTGGAAGGATTGGTATCATTGTTGTATTCAGGAGTTCCAGGCTCAACCTTCCCGTTGACATCTCCGGCAATCAAGTCGATGTGATCCACAACAGGCTTGTCCCCATGGTTGTTGACCGAGGGAGATTTAAATTTTATGGTGAGTTTCACCATGCTGCCTTTGTTGGTCTTGGAAATCTGGAGTTCCTGGCCCAGAGTCGCACGGTCAGAAAGATACTGCACATGGAAATCAAGAGCATTTATAAGGTCCCCGTGGACACAGAAAGAATTGCCTGAGCGTAGACCCTCGACGACATCTTCCAGCGTTACGCGGTCGTGGGGATTTTTTTGCTGGATAAAAGTCCAAGTTTTGGCATATTCCCCTGGCCAGAAGTCGTTCGGAGTATCATGAAAATCAGAACTCACGAAAGTCCACCAATGGCGACCTTCCCCCAGGAGTGCATCCCACAGGCCGCCCACATTGGCGATATAAAACCCGGCGCCGCCATAGGTCCCATCACCCACAGCAGGACAACTTGAAGAATATTCGCCGCGATTTTCGGCTTTTTGATGGCCGGGAAGGCCCTCAAAGCCAAAGGCCACATCGGGAGCTGCGTTATTAAAATCCCGGAAGTCACTGATCTTGTATTTGCTTTTGCGCTCCGGATGAGCAAAAACCACCCAACTAGTCTTGCGATAGTTTTCTTGTAGCCACTTCACCGCGTTTACGGCTTTGGCGTGGTCGTTGGTCAGGCTCTTTAAGCCATTGGGGTCGAAGTTGTAGGTCCCGCCACCATTTGAAGTGTCTTTGTCATTTTGATCAAATAAATACTCGAATTGAGCAATGGGGAAGGCATCCTTTGCGATAATTCCGACACTGCAATGTTCATGGGACGGTACGTTCCACTCCAATCCCTGGGCGATAAGTTTATCCTGGTAGAGTTTCCTTTGGGTCAATAGTACCGGAAAAGAATATTGCAGCAGGGACTGCCAGCGCCACAGGGATTTATGACCGGAATAATCCGGCGGCAGAGGGTTGCCTAGGAATTGCGGCGGAGGGTTCAGTTCGTCAAAAAAATTCTTCAAGGTATCCCGGGAAAACGCTCCGCCATGCTCCGAGTTGGCCCACCAGTCCAGGCCATATGCGTTTTCTTTCTGCATGTCCTCCGGCATGGACCAGCTGCCATCGGTCAGCTTAGTGTGTTGGTGGAAATCGCCGCTTATCCATTCTCCCTTAACTCTTGGTCCGTAATCATGCCAGGGGGCGGCACCGGTTACCTGGGAAAGCAGCAAAACCGCCATCACTAGAACCATGGTTGTGTAACGCCATTTTCCTTTCATATGAGCCTCTTGCAAAATTCATAAAAATTGCCGGATGTAATAGTCAATAGCAAG
>DZCR01000064.1 GCA_022736495.1 Desulfobacca acetoxidans | reverse complement strand
ATTTAACAATTATGACAAATCCGTTGGCATACAATAACCCTCTAAATTAATTGCACTATTTTAGATACATTCTGTCCTGACCAGTGCCGCACCCTGGCAGCAACCAGGCTTCTGCCCCGGGGTTTCTGGCTATGCCCGAGGTGCAAGCGATACGGCGGGAAAGCAGCTTTTGTCCGATAAATCCTAAGGACTGGTCCAGGCAACAGAGTCTGGCGGATCAAAATTAAGGTTTCAGCAAAGATGCCGATAAGTATTATTACGGATGCAAGGGCAAACTCCGCCTGAATTAGAGGGATCGGCATGAAGACTAATACGTTCAAAAGTGAGGTCCAGGAAGATTGCCTCACCCGAACCTGTGGAAAAATTCAGGAAGAAGAATTCTGCCGAATTTTGGACCTAAGAAAAAGCCTGCAATTCAGCGATGTTTTAATCAATCATTTGAGCAATTATCTAAGCCTGGGTTGGCATCTGGCGGTGGTTAATGCTCAGAGCCGGGTCCATCAGATGATAAATTTCCAGGAACCCAAGGAGTCCTGGTCCGAAAAATTGATCGAGCTCGGCCTGGATGGCGTCGACATAAATGTCGGGGTGCGCACCGGCTCCGCGTCCGGTCTGTTTATCCTGGAGGTGCCTAAGCAAGGGCGGGTACTGCCTTTCAGGCGCGAAGATTGGTCTTCCGATTGCGTCGCTGAGGCGGGAGTCCACTTAGAGCAGCATTATTATGAACTTCCTGAAGGGTGGCGGCTCCCTCCCTCTTTTTTCCTGGAACCTTTTGAGGTCAAGGTATTTGGGGAAGGAGACCTGGTACTGGCGCCGCCCTCGCTGGAACCTCGGACTCAAGCCAACTGGCGCTGGCGCAAGCCCCCCTGGGATAGTGCGCTCAGCCAACCTCCTCCCATCCTCAGAAAAATCATCAAGGTTGCCGCTCCTGAACCGGCCTCATGTCTGCCGGCCCCGGTAATTCCCGCCTGGGAAAAGATCTACCCTGCCATCGCTCCTCATCCCGGCGTATTGCAAGCTCTGATGAGCCCTGCTCCTACTCCGGAAAGCTATTATCAACGTTTACTGGAAGCAGCTCGGGCTGGAGGGCTGGAAGAGCCGCAATTATTGCTGGGCCTCCTGTGGCACGCCCCTTTGGGGGATGCCCGGGAGCGGCCTCAAGGATGGCATTATCTCCAGCAATTGCTCAATGGAAGGGGCCTGGCAGGAGAGCTTAGCGAGGAGCATTCTCATGATGAAGGGGTGAACCAGGCGACGGCGGCCAGGTCGCAGATCCAGGCCATCAGTGGTGAAACCGGGCGCCTCGTCGATTCCCGGCCTGGTTCCCAGCCCGCTAAGGGAGATTATGGCAGGCGGGACTCCCTATCCCCTGATTGGCGCAGTGAGGAGCAACCGTCGACAAACTTCAAAGCAGGCGGCCCGTGGCAGGGCACCGGCGAATTTGGCGAGAGCTGGCGGGAATTGTTCAGAGCTTCCCAGGAAAACCTGATAATTGAGCGCCATCGCTATGAAGCCATGATCTATGAGCTGGGAAAACTTCAGGTATGGCAAGAGATTGGTCAACAGGAGCGCCGCGAAAACAAGAGACTCAACAAGAAATTAGAGGCTCAATTGGCCCACGAGGTGGATTATCTGCGCAATTTACTCAAGAAAAATCCCTAGCCAGTCGGTTGGGGAACGATCGGAGGCAGCCGCTCTCATGAAAGCGAAAATAAGCAACGACACTATGCCAAATGACAACTTGGGGAGGCCCTGGGTCAACGCCGAGCTTTCCCTGGAGATTGAGTCCCAGGGGCAAGATCAGTCCTTCCGATTGCCGGTCCACGTGAAAGGTCTGGCAGCCGAAGGGGTCATTCTGGAAGTAATCGGTCTGCCCCCCGGATTGCAGGCTGAATCTTTATTGCACCAAGAAGGCGTAATCCATATGGTCCCGGATGGATTTACCAAGGAGACCCAATTGCGCAGTAAAGTGGTGTGGATTCGCCAAGGGGAACAGGGGTCTTCCCATTACCTGGTGGGGCTGGACCTGGGAGAGGCCGAATTTCGCGCTCGCCGCTCCTTGGAAAATTTAATAGCTCGCCCCAAGGATATTTCAGACCTCTGGAACTATTGGGACCAGGTCCAGGCCAAACCGGCCGCCAATAATGGCCGGAGCATCTTTTACGTGGGTTTTGGATCATTTTTGGGAGGGCTGGCGCTCAAAGTTGCTCTACCCGATTCGAATAACCCCCTGCCCATGGTCCTGACTTTGTCCGGGATATACGTTATTGCCGGCAAATGTCTGTGGAATTGGTGGCGCGGCCGGAGTATTCCCAGGGAAACCTAAAAACTAACGGACGGCGAGCCCTGCATGGCTTTTCAAGCAATTTCGCCTCCGGGCGGGAGGCAAAGGAGATGTCGGTGGAGTTAAGCAAAAAACTATGGAGCATCGGCGGAGGCAAAGGCGGCATCGGTAAAAGCGTCTTCACCCTGGGGCTGGGAATTTCTCTTTCCCGCATGGGTAAAAAGATCATCCTGGTGGACGCGGATTTAGGGGGGGCCAACCTGCACACCCTCATGGGTGTACGTTTCCCTCCGGTCACCCTGGAAGATTTCCTGTTACACCGGGTAGACCGCCTGGAAGATGTCGTCATTGACACGCAGGTGGAGGGGATTGGTCTGATCTGCGGGGCGGATGATATTCTGGGGGCGGCCAACCCCACCTTCAACCAGAAGATCCGCATTTTAAGGCAAATTGAAAACTTGCCGGCCGATCTGGTTCTCCTGGATCTGGGAGCTGGGACTTCATTTAATATCCTGGATTTCTTCAATTACTCCCACGGCCGGATTTGCATCATGACCAATCAGGCCACTTCCTTGCAAAATGTCTACGGCTTCATCAAAAGCGCCTTGTATCGCCAAATCACCCGAGAATTTTCCAAAGATCACGATATGTTGCGCCTGGTACTCCAAACCGAAACGCCCCCCTCGGAGAGCAAGATCGACTCCGTTGAGGAACTGCTTCTCCAACTGCCGACCGGGGGAGAGGACCGTGTCAACCGGTTGCTGAACCTTTTGAAAAATTTCCAACTCTTTCTCGTGGTCAATATGGTGAGGCAAGACTCAGACCTACAGGCGGCCCGGATAATTGAAAAAGTCTGTGGCTCTTTTCTCAGCGTGACGCCACAGATATTAGGGCATCTCTCCTTCGATCCCGCGATAGAAAAGGCGGTCAACCAAATGGTGCCTTTCCCCCTAAATCGCCAGAACAGCCCGGCAGCCCTGGATTTAAAAGAAATCGCCCTGAGCCTCTTAATACACTGCTATGAGCAGGCTGATACTGTCAAGGAAGTTCGGCGCGAGGCCGATCTCCCTGTCGAAGGAGTTGCAGATTTTCGCGCCTGATATGCAGGACTAAAAATGGTAATTTTAGGCTAAAGCCTGGCGTCGCACTCAATAGGAGCCCTCGCCAACCCGAAAAGAAAGCATGACGGTTAAGGCTGACCCCTGTAATCAGCCGGACTCTATGGGCAGCGTTGAAAATCAACGCAAGTAGCGAGCCTCAAGTCGCATCAGCACCTTGCCCGAGGCATCCCTCAGTTCCAGTGAGTCCCCCGCGATGTGCAGCCTTGTGGTGGCCTCCAAGGCGCGCAAAAACGCGGACTCTTGGTTGTTTAACGGCGGAGAGCAGGCCATTTTAGTTGTGGCTAATCCCTTAAAACTGATGCTGTCGCCATCCTGTGCGAATACCCCCATGAGTCGGTTGCAGCCTGTAAATCCGCGTACCCGGTTGCCCTTCGTGGTAAGTACCAGGTGCGGTTCCCGCTGGCCGGATGGCACGGTGACAGGGGCTTCGCCGATTTTCATTGCCTTCCAGTAAGTTTCCAGGAGCGGTGCATCAGGCGATTCTGCCCAAGCTGCGGCCCCCCAGGCGACCACCAGAAAAATCACGAGGGCAGCAAGTCTCCTTTGTGACCGTCTCATTCCACACCTCTATCTCTTTTGCAAAACTTTTATGAGCAACGGGAGGGGCTCTAGTTCAGGCTCTGCCCCTCCCTCTATTCTTCTTCTCTATAATCACGCTTTAGCGCGTCAGCCAGCGGTCGTTGCGGACGGTGAGGAAGGCCCAGGGTTGCACCCAGTTGAGGGCGAAAAAGGCGAAGTAGGAATAGAGGATGCCGTAGACGAAATCCATGTCCCGTTCCTGGTGGATGTAGTGGTACATCCAGACCAGGGTGAGGACGCCCAGGCCGGCGAAGAATTTCAGCGCCACGATGGGATAAAGCCAGAAGGAAACGAGCAGCAGGCCCAGAAAGAGGTAGGTCAGGGGAAACTCGATCTGGGTGACGAAAAAATCCAGGATGGGCAACAGCCGGTGTTGCGACCGGTACTTGCTGAAAATGAACTTGAGCTGGACCCAGTTTTCCCGGAAATTGCTGCGATCCCAGCGCAGGTACATACGACACAGGCCGCGATAGGTTTCGGGCACCATGGTGTGAACCAGGGCGCTGCGCTGGTACGAGGTATAATAGCCCCGGCGCAGCACGAAGTTGGTCAGGGCCCGATCTTCGCCGATGTTGGCGGGCAGGCCCATAAAGGTCTGGGAGCGCCATTCCTTGAGTACGGGTTTGAGCACCGCGGCCCGGTAGGCGGACAAGGCCCCGGGGGTGCAGGTGACGCAGCCGTACATGGATTGTGAAGCCCGGAGGAAATCAAAGGCCAGAACGAAGCGCACCGCCAGCATCCGGGCCATGACGCTGTGGAGCCGGTTGTAGACCTTGACGTTGCCCGCTACCGCGCCAATCCGGGGATCGTTGAGCATGGGTGCAATGACCTGTTTGACGGTATCGGGGGCAATCACGCTGTCGGAGTCGATGGTGACAAAGAAATCGCCCTTGCCCCGGGTGAAGCCGGCATATAGGCCTTCTTTCTTACCCCGGTTTTTGGGAAAACGTATGGCCTTGATCAGTTTAGGGTAGCGTTTGCGGGCCCGGTCAATGTAGGACCAGGTGTCGTCCTTGGAACCGTCGTCAATGCAGATAATTTCCAGCCGGTCGGCGGGATAGTCCGAGGCGACTGCGGCGTAGATGGATTTCTCCACCATGGCGCCTTCGTTATAAGCCGGAATAATGACGGTGACCCGAGGCAAGGGGCCCGGAGGTACGGGATAAGCTTTATAGCGCAGCCACAGGACGGTGCGCACCAGTTGGAAGGCCAGGTAGATCAGGGTGAAGCCCGCCCCCAGGGCCATCAGGGGAGAACCGAAGCTCTGGCGGCTCAACAAATTGAGATAACCATTAAAAGAGCCCACCTTCAGGGCAACTACCAGACAAACCGACAAGATGAGCGGCACTAAAATCTTGAGGGTCAAGTCAATGGCCTGGACTCGCTGTTCCTCTTTGGAGCGCCATTTCACCTGAGTCCAGGGAAAGGCAGAGATGGTGGTTCGCATATAGGTCAGTTCCTCACGTATCGGCGAAATAAAGCTAGCGCACTCCTAGCGCATAGGGTACTAATGCAATTGGCTTGCCAAGCCTCCCGAAAAAGATACGTTATAACTATATGAATTTACAAGTAATTTATTTACAACAAAAATCCTACTCCAGAGACCGGCAGCAAATTTCTCTCCTTGAGAGAATGGTCAGGATGCTTAATAAAAATTTCTCAAATTGAGAAAACAATCTGACTTGAATTATTTTTATCCTTTTTATTCGGTTAAAGAGGACATCGCCGAAGTCACCATGCAGTTGCGCGGCAATTATTTGCGCCTTGAAGGTTCAGGCGGAGTTCACATCCCCATCATCTTATGGTAAAAGACAGAAGGCAGGATTTTTGGATTTTTCGTAAGTGTTCCCAGGTCGGCCCGGCAACTAAACTCATCAACCCATAGGAAACAACGCATGGAGGCAACAGAAAAACCCACAGGGGCGGCGGAGGCCGCAGGCCTCAAGCTTAACCGCTTGGGGCAGGAGGTGAGCGTGCCGGCGGGCACACGCCTCGTCAGCCAGGGAGAGACACCGGAATTTTTCTACGTCATCCAAAGCGGTTCAGTGCGGGTCTTCCGGGAAACTGCCGAAGGGATTCGGACCGAGTTGACCGAATTGCCGGCCGGCAGCTATTTCGGAGAAGTGGCCCTGGTGACGGGGCGCCCCCGTACCGCTTCGGTTGAGGCTGCGGTCGATTCAAAACTTATCAAGGTCTCCAAAGAAGAATTCGACCGCCTCTTGGACCAAAATCCCCAGTTGGCCCGGCACATCATCCGGCAGTTGTCCGACTGGCTAGTGGCCGGGGACAGCCGCCTGGAGACCGAGGTGGTCCACCAGGTCAAGCTCCGGCAAGTTTCCTGGTTCGACTATGTCCTCATGGGGGGGCTGAGCCTCATTCTCGCCCTGGTTTTTAACATTTACAACGACAACCGGATTCCCCTGATTCAAGGTTGGGGCCAACCCGGCGTCCCCGAGATTACCACTGACCAGGCCGTAGCCTTGGCCCGAGATCATAAGGCCATTTTCGTTGATGCCCGGAAAAGCGCCTTCTTCGAGCAGGAACACATCAAGGGCTCCCAGAATCTGCCGGAAATTCTGTTCGACATTATGTATCCCATGTTCCAGTTTACCTTGGACCAGACGCCGGGGGACAAGGACAAAACCCTCATTGTCTATGGGGGCACCTTCAGTCGTCGCATGGACGTCGATCTGGCTCGCTTGTTGATCCAAAAAGGTTTAAAGCACGTGGTGGTGATGAAAGACTACGATGCCTGGACGAAGGTTTTTCCCCTGGAAAAACGGACTCCCAAAGAACCTCCCGCCATGCCGCTGGGCCTGCCTGGCTTCCTGGAGTGGATTCCGGTGAGCATCTTTTTACTTATCCTGATTCCGCCCATCCGCCGCAGTCCTTACCTGTCGGTGTTCTGCCGGGTGCTTTTGGGGGCCATCTTTATTTCGTTCGCCTTGAGTAAAATCTTGCGCCCCGCGGTCTTTGCCCTCAACGTGGTGGATTACGATATGATGCCATGGTGGGGCGTTAACCTCTGGGCCTTGGCCCTGCCGTGGGCCGAACTGGTCTGCGGCCTCTTCCTGATCCTGGGCATCCGCACCAGGGCTGCGGCTACGCTCATCGCCGCCATGAACATCATCTTTATTGTGGGACTGGTGAATGCCATTTTGCATCAAATGCCCATTAACTGCGGCTGTGTCGGAGAAGTGGGTGAACCAGTCAACTGGCTGAAAGTTATGAAGAATTTCGCCATGGTGGTCATGTGTATCCAAATTTTCCTCTACGATCGCTTATTTGTGTTGGATCGGGGAGGGTTCATCTTACGGGATAGAAAGATATGAAAAAAGACTTCGTAAGGCTAGCGGCAGTCCTGGTTCTGGTCCTAATGGTTCTGGTCCTGTCAGGTTGTGGGGAATCGCGCTCAAGCCTCGCCGGAACGTATAAATCCGTGGATACCTTTGCCGGTAAAGGTAACGTCACCCTGGATCTCAAAGAGGACGGCCGGGGGACCTGGACACTGGCGGGTAAGACCGTTGAGTTCACTTGGCTAATAAACGACGGGAAGATTTTTATTTACACCAAAACCGGCGCCATCCTGGTCGTCACCCCCAGTGAGGGCGGCAAAATATTGTCCGCGGATATGAGCGGTGAGTGGCACCCTGGATGTCCACCCGGCTCCTGTGTGAGCTTCAGGCGGGTCGGGGAAGGAGGGTAACAGCATTACCGGTATGCCGATCTCGTCTGTGAAGCCGGGCAGGAGTCTGTTGGGATTGCTCGTAGTGCTCTTGTGTTGCGCCCATTACGCCTGGGGGGCCAGCGGCGCGGTGGAGGTGCGCCGTCTAGGTTTAAGCAAAGTGGGGCCGAATACCCTGCTCACGGTGGTGCTGGACCGGGCCGCTTCGCCCCTGGTGACCACCCGGGAGGTCTCGGGCAAACCGCAACTGGTGGTGGACTTCCCTCAAGCCCGGGCGGGACAGCTACCCACCCGCTTGGAGGGCGATGAGTCTTTAGTCCGGCAGATTGTGACCGAAACCACCTCGGCTCAAGGCGGGGTGCGCATCATTCTGGAACTCTTCCCTGAGAGGCCCTACGTCTATTGGCAGAAGAGCCGGCCGGGCTCGGCGGGACAGACGTTTTTTATTTTGGGATTGAACCCCGATCCCAAGGGGCCGCCCCAGGCCCGGGTTGTCGCGCCATCGGCCCCCGCGCCACCTGCGCCAGAGCTCGCACCACGGGAAGAGGTTCAGCAGAGAGAAACGCCCCCTGAGCCGCCAACGGTTCCCGAGCCGCGGGAGCCCCCAAGCAGCGATTACGGTTATCGGGCCCCCCAGGGCAACGTGGCCCCTGGCAGCTTCGGCGAACTGTGCAGTTTAATGCCCAAGGCCGCCAACCTGTTCCAAGGTTTGGAAACCGAGGGCTGGCGGATGTCTGATTCCCACCGGTATGATCGGCCGGGGACGCGCTTCAGCCGCGACTTCATCCTCACCAATAGCAGGTATCCGGAGTTATCGGTGAAGATCGCCTACCTGCCGGCCAATGTCCCCAATACGCCCAATATCTCCATCATCATGTTGACTACGGACAACATTAAAAGCCAAGCCGCCAGCGAATACCAGTCCCTGCGCCAGTGGAGTTTCGCTAAAATCAAGACGAAATTCGAGGACATCGGCGATTTCTTTGACGATGCGCTCAAACCCCTGCGGGTGAAGCTGCGGCAAGAGACTCAAGCCCTGGCGCTGCGCGATGCGGCGGTGTTCCAGAACTTCCTGAAGCTCGCCTCTCCCTCGGACCCCCAGGTAATTGATAAGGTCATGAAGCATATCAAGGCAAAGGTAAGTCCCCGGTTTGAAGGGGTGCAGTTCACTGTGTCGGAAAGACCCCTGATATTCTTAAATCTGGTGGATTTTCTCTACATAAAGGTTTATTATGTGGACAGTTCCCATTAAGGAGATGAGCGATGACCCAGGAAATCACCATTTTCGGCAAAACAACCTGACCTTTCACCCAGCAGGCCCGGGAGGCCAAGACTAAGGAAGGCTTGACGGTCATTTATCGGGACGTCAAAGAGGACGAGCAGGCTCTGGCCGAGATGCTGGAGCTCACCCACGGCAACCGCCGGGTGCCGGTCATGGTGGAGGGTGAGAAGATCAGCATCGGGTTTGGAGGTTCCTGAAAAGTCTAAATCACCCGCAGGTTGCGGGCCCTACAAAATATTCGGGGGAGAGTCGGGCAGGGCCTTGACTCTCCTTTTTTTGCCCCTATCCCTTGGCCCAGCTTCAAAATATATTCATTACCGAAAGGTTTTCTTACGCACTCCCTCCCCCGCCATACCTGCGTAGGGGATAGGGGGATAAAGGGGAACGACTCTGGGCAATTGCTGGACGCCTCTCAATCCATTTGACTTTTGGTCATGCAAAATTCCGGGGTCATGGGGGACCACGAGCCCTCGGGTCATAATAGGGGATGGAAGGACTCTGCCATGCAAAAACAGGGGAAGGACTGATTAATTAAAGTTGATTAAATTATTGAATTAACAAATTAAAGTATCAAATATAAACGCAATTACCCAAATAGTCTCCTGGCGTGCTGAAATCCCCCACTTGAAAGAGGAAAAAGGCTAAAACTTGGAGTAGCGATCCACTTGCCGCTGAAATAGACTCTATATTATTTGCTACTCGCCATTGAGAAAAAAGGGACAACATAGATTAATTTAATTATTTAGATAAATCAAATAGTTGATGATAATTTTAAAAAAATTGCTTGACAGCCTGTTTTAACCAAGGTATAGATACTGAAAAATCAGATCAGCTCACTTGGGTGTGCAGAAGATAGTGCACTTCACCATTGGATGATGGGGATGGAAACCTGAGATTGGGCGGCGGTTAAAGCCAAAGGGGAACGTTTCCTTGAGGTGTCCGCCCGAGGCGCAGGCGCTGTAAACTATCGAAGCAATCCCGGGGCTGCGGCCCTACTAGTTTCCCGGCAGTTCCTTCTCACCATCCCCCAAATCAACCGTAAGACCCTATCAGTGTCTCCTAAAGCGAGGGAAAACCATGAAAAGAATGGCGCTAACGATAATTTGTCTTTTAGCGGTGGCGGTCCTGTCCTGGCCCCGACCTACCTTGTGCGTTACCATGTCCATCGTTACGGTAACGGCCTATCATCATTGTCCGGGTAGCAGAGGCATCACTTCCTCAGGGCAGCGGGTGAAGCGGGGGATACTGGCCGTGAGCCAAGATTTGGAAAGAAATTTGCATTTAACCTTTGGCGACCGGATATTGCTGCATGGCATGGGGGTCTATGAATTTCAAGATCGCATGGCCTCCCGGTGGCATAAAAAAGTGGACGTCTACCTGGACAGCCAACAGAAGGCCAGGCGCTTCGGAGTTAAGCGCTACGTGGTCCTGGTCAAACTGGTCTGATCCGGCGGCTTACTTGACACGCTCAATATAGTTGCCGGTGCGGGTGTCTACTTTCACCCGGTCACCCTCATTGATAAACAGCGGCACCTGGATGGTCACCCCGCTTTCCAGGGTTGCGGGCTTGGTGCCCCCCGCGGCGGTATCACCCTTCACCCCGGGCTCGGTCTGGGCCACCTCCAGTTCCACGAAGAGCGGAATCTCCACCCCTACCGGCTGCTGGTTGAAAAAGAGGATCTTGACGTCCAAATTATCCGTTAAATAAAGCCGCGCCTCCCCCACCTGCTCCTCGGTGAGCATGATCTGCTCATAAGTCTCATTATCCATCATGCAGAACCTGTCACCCTCACGGTAGAGATATTGCATCTCCCGTTCCATGAGGTCGGGCTTTTTGACTTTCTCGCCGGAACGGAACGTCTGATCCAATACCCGGCCGGTGAGCAGGCTCTTCAGCTTGGTGCGCACAAAAGCCCCGCCTTTGCCGGGCTTGACGTGCTGAAAATCCACAATCGTATACGGCACGCCGTCCAGTTCGACCTTCAAACCTTTTTTGAATTCAGCAGTTGAATACATACGTCTAGCTTTCCTTGTCTCATTAAAGTGAACTCCCGGGAGCCGGGGCCAGTTCTCTACCGCCCCGAGTCAGGGACCTTCAGGCATCTTTAACTGATGGTTTCAGGTGCTCGATCAGGGAGGGCTCATTCCCGTCGGTGGCTGGCCCGCTTGTTTCCAGGACCGGCCGTTACGGGAGCAACCCATTGAGACTTATCGACTTTTCTGGCAGAAATAGCCTGACCCCGAGTCAACGCCGGATCGGGGTTGCCGCTGGCCGGGTCCTCCGGCGCCGCGACTGGCTTTTCCGGCGGGAACTGGAAAATAATTTCGTTTCTCTTGACAAAATTGAGTTCCTGACGAATGAGGTCCTGTATCAATACCGGGTCGTGTTGCAGACGGTCAATGGTGCGGGCCAACCGGGCATTCTCTGCGGCCAAGCGGACGTTTTCCTGCTCCAGCCGAATTCGCTCATGCCGGAACAGGATGGTCTGGTACAGGCCCCGGTGGCTGAACAAGACCACCAGAACCATGACCACTCCCAGGGGCAAGACAATCCACCCCAGGAACTTATAGCCTCCCCGGCCCTTTTGGGTCTCAACTGACGCACTCGGTGAAGTCATGTCTCCCCCCACAAGACTTCTCCATAAGATATTGCCTGAAAATCTCCAGGGATGCAATAAAATTGCTACGATCCCAACGTCTAACGGTAAAAAAAACCAAAACCCCGTGGTATCGTCAAGTTCGGCGACCTCTGAGGCGGGTCGAGGTTCTCTTGGTCCCCCCTTACTTGTAGCGTTTTCGGTTTTTTGAATAAAAAAGTTAAATTTTACTGAATCAGGAGGTCCAGGCAGAATGCATCTTTGCGGCTGCCAGCTTATTAAAATACACAATAAGCAGTGCACAGTTACCCCCCTATTGCTACTATTGACAAGGTCCGGGAAACATAATAGGGTTTAGGCAAACAATGGAGGTGGCTATGTCCGGCCTCGCCCCCCTGGCCGCTACCGGTATCGGGTCGGTGCCCTTCACCGACGCTCGGGAAACTGTGGCCCTGATTTTAGAGACCCTGCCCCAGATACCCTATTGGCCCCAGATGGTCCAACTGGGCTTTCTCGAAGACATGACCGCCCAATCGGCCCGGGCATTACCCGCCTTGAAACTGGACGCGGAAAATCGCACCGTCCAGATGGACCCGGCCCTGCCCCGGGATGAGGCCCTGGCGCAATTTTATGAAGCGATTCTCTCCGGGGATCTCACTCCTTTTGCCTTTGCGGAACAGGATGCCCAAGGTTTCTTCGCCCTCCTGGACGCGGTGGCTGCAAAGGACTGTGCCTGCCCGGTTCTCAAAGGCCAGTTGTCCGGTCCGGTGACCTTCGCCGTGGTCATTAAAGATGCCGAAGGCAAACCCATCCTTTACGACCGCGAGCTGACCCAGGCCGTGTGCTCCGGTCTGGCCCGCAAGGCGGCCTGGCAGGCCGAGAAGTTTAGAGAATTAGGGAAGGAGCCCATCGTTTTTCTGGATGAGCCATCCTTGACGGGTTTCGGTTCCGCCTACCTTCCCATTTCTCGCGAAGAAGTGACGGGCATCCTGGGGCAAACCCTGGAAGAGGTGAGGGCTGCCGCCAGCGGCCCCGTCACCCTGGGGACGCATTGCTGCGGCAATACCGATTGGTCCCTGTTGCTCAGCGCTCCCCTGGACATCCTCAGTTTCGATTCCTACGGCTACTTTGAGAGCCTCCGTCTTTATGAGCAGGCGCTGTCGGCTTTTCTGGCCCGGGGCAGCTGGCTGGCCTGGGGCCTGATCCCCACTAATGAGGATTTCCAGCACGAGACCGCGGACACCATATGGCAGCGCTTCCAGGAGCAGGTCACCCGCCTGGCCGCGGACCTGCGCCTGACGCCCAAAGGAATCCTGTCCCAATCAATCCTTACTCCTGCCTGCGGCATGGGCTTCATGAGCGTAGAAGACGCCCGCCGGGTGTTGACCACTCTGGCCGAACTGAGCGGCCGGGGCCAGGAGTGGCTGGCCTCCATTTAGGAGAAAACGGGCAGCGCACCAGGAGTGCAAAAAGCTGCGGCGGCTTTTAACCTCATATCAAAGCAAGTTACGGGGAAGGAAATCCGATGAAAGTTAAAGAAATCATGGTAAAAGAGGTAGCCACCCTGGACGTCAACGACGAACTCAGCCTGGCCAACGATATCATGCGATTGGGCCGGATTCGCCACCTCCCGGTGGTGGAAGGCACCCGGCTGGTGGGGATCATCTCGGAGCGGGACCTCTTTCGCAGCTCCCTGGCCCAGGCCCTGGGTTACGCCAGCAAAGACACCCGGGATTTGATGAAAAAGTTGCGCATCAAAGATGTTATGGTGACCGGCGTGATTACCATTCCTCCGGATACGGAACTCTGCGAAGCCACGAAGATTATGATGGAAGAAAAAATCGGCTGCCTGCCAGTGGTGGAGGATAGCCTGTTGGTGGGGCTGATCACCGAGACCGATATCCTGATGCAGTATGTGAAGGAATGCGGCAAGGGGTAAAGACGTTGCCGGTTTTCTGTTAAAGGGCGTTGCCGAAGAACTGCTGTAGGCATTATAAGGAAAAATCGATTGCGATATGAAAGAGGCGGGTCATGGGACTCGCCTCTTTTTAATAACCAGCATCAAGTTGGCGGAACGGCTAAATGTGGGTCAGCCAGGACTCGTAGCGGGCATTTTCGCCCTTGACCGCGGCAAAATAAGCCGCCTGGATTTGCTTGGTGATGGGGCCGGGCTGCCCCGGGCCGATGATCCGGGCGTCCACCTCCCGGATAGGAGTGACTTCCGCAGCAGTCCCGGTGAAGAAGGCCTCGTCCGCCAGGTACAGTTCGTCCCGGGAGAATCGGTCTTCTCTCACTTTCAGACCCAGGTCCCCGGCTATCGTGATAATGCAGTCCCGGGTGATGCCCGGCAAGATCGACGTCAAGGGCGGCGTCTTGAGCTCGCCGTCTTTGACAATGAAAATGTTTTCCCCGGAGGCCTCACAGACATAGCCGGCCGTATCCAGCAACAAGGCCTCGTCATACCCGGTCTGGATGGCCTCCTGTTTGGCCATGATGGAATTCACATAGTTTCCCACGGTCTTGGTCTTGGTCATCATGATGTTGACGTGGTGGCGGATGAAGGACGACGTCTTGACCCGTATGCCTTTGCGCAGGCCCTCGTCACCCAGGTAAGCCCCCCAGACCCAACTGATGATGGTCACCTGGATGGGGCTGCCCTTGGGATTGAGCCCCATGACCCCTTCCCCCAGAAACACCAGGGGCCTAATGTAGGCCTCCTTCTGGGCGTTGACCCGGAGAATTTCGCAGCACGCAGCCGTAAGGTCGGACTGCGTAAAGGGAATGTCGATCAGCATAACGTGGGCCGAATCGAACAGGCGCCGGATGTGCTCCTTGAGGCGAAAAATGGCGGTGCGGCCATCAGCGCAGTGATAAGCCCGAATACCCTCAAAGACTCCCAGCCCATAATGCAGGGTGTGGGTGAGGACGTGCACCTGGGCCTGATCCCAGGGAACCATTTTGCCATCGAACCAGATAAATTTGGCCTTCTCCACCATTAATCATACCTCCAGAAAACTCACTGAAAATTTTTATCTTTTCGAGGCGCAGTTGTCAAACGGAATTTCCCCTGGTTTTCATTGCCTTGGAAACCCCTTTTCCGGTATCATGGGCAAAACGGTGAGCCATCTCTGGCTGCCGCATCCCTGGGCGCGAGTGACTTCATGACTGAACCGGTAAAAGTTGGTGTAATTGGCGTGGGTTATTTGGGCCGTTTCCACGCGGAAAAATACGCTGGGCTTACGGAAACGGAACTGGTGGGGGTGGCGGACCTGAACCATGATCAGGCCCATAAGGTGGCCCACGCCCTGCATACCCAAGAATTTAGCGATTACCATGACCTCTTGCCCCAGGTCTCGGCGGTGAGCGTGGCGGTTCCCACCTCCCTACATTTCGAGGTGGTCCGGGATGCACTCTTGGCGGGTTGCCAGGTGCTGGTGGAAAAGCCTATCACCGTGACCGTGGCCGAAGCCGACGAACTGGTGCATCTTTCCCGGCAGCAGGGCCTCATCCTCATGGTGGGCCACCTGGAGCGCTTCAACTCCGCCATGGAGGAATTAAAACGGCGGGCGACCTCCCCCCGGTTTATCGAGAGCCACCGCTTGTCGTTCTTCAAGGAACGGGGCACTGACGTGGACGTGGTCTTAGATTTGATGATCCACGACCTGGACCACGTCCTGAATTTAGTGCCAACGTCGGTCACCGAGATTCGCGCCGCCGGCATCTCAGTCCTCACCGACCGGGTGGACCTGGCCAACGTCCGGTTGGAGTTCGGCGACGGCTGTATTGCCAACCTCACCGCGTCCCGCATGTCCTTCAAGAGCATGCGCAAGTTCCGCCTCTTCCAGTCTGACGCCTACCTGGCGGTGGATTTTGAAAACCGGGAACTTACCGCGGCCTCCCGCAAGGACGGGGCCATCGGACCACTGCCGGGGGTGGCCCTGGAAACCCGGCGCTTTTCCCAGGAAGACGTGCTGCTAAAAGAGATCGTGGCCTTTGTCGAAGCCATCCAAACTGGCGGCGAAGCCACCATCCCCGGCGAGGCCGGCCGGGCCGCCCTGGACCTGGCATTGGAAATCAACGCCGCCATGAAATTGGCGAAGGGATGAAGATTTGAGTGAAAAGGGAAGAAAGCGAAGAGGGGAGGAGCGAAGAGACCCTCTTATGGTCTGTTTTCAAAGCTTAGCTATGGGGCGAAAAGAAAAGACGGCTAGGGATTATTTTTGCTCAATTTGCATCTGGAGGGTTAAAAGTGGCACGCCTGGTCGGCCTGGGGATTGGCCTTCTACAACAACCTGGAGGGCTGGCACAGCATGAACTACGGCTACGGCAGACTGGCGTTGGCGGTGCGTTCCCGATGATGCGGCGGGTTAATGGATTAATTCACTAAATGATTTCATTACATGATCGGGATTTTGGGAAGGCCGGTAGCTGTTGGCGACTGACCCCTCCCCCCAATGACCCTTCAAAAAGCTCTTCTCCCCGAATCCTTGTCGTCGCGGGGGAGGCCTCTGGCGACGAACATGCGGCCCGTCTGGTGGCGGCCATCCGGGAGTCGGCGCCTCAGGCGGATTTTTTCGGGGTGGGGGGCGAGGAAATGGCCGCCCAAAGGGTCCGCATCTTGTGCCCGGCTTCGGAACTGGCCGTGGTGGGTCTCCTGGAAGTGATACGGCACCTGCCGTCGATCTGGCGGGCGCTGGCGGCCATCGGCCGGGCCCTGAAGAACGAACGCCCTGAACTGGCCATCCTGGTTGATTTTCCCGACTTCAACTTTTGGGTGGCCCGCCTGGCCAAATATTGGCGGGTGCCGGTGCTCTACTACATCAGCCCCCAGGTCTGGGCCTGGCGGACCTATCGGGTGCGGACCATCGCTCGCCTCACCGACCGCATGGTGGTCATCTTTCCCTTTGAGGCCGACTTCTACCGGGCGCGGGGCGTGGCCGTGGAGTACGTGGGCCACCCCTTTCGGGAAACCCTGCCGCCCTTGCCGGACCGCCAAAGCTTCCTGGCCGTGCATAACCTGGACCCGGACCGCCTCACCATCGCCCTGCTCCCCGGCAGCCGGGCCGGCGAAATCGAGCGGCATTTGCCTATCATGCTTAAAGCCGCGCTCCTTATTCATCAAGCCATCCCCCAAACCCAGTTCATCCTGCCCCTGGCCTCCACCGCCCCGGCGGGGCTGGTGCAGTCGATGGTTTCCGGGGAAGCTGGTGTAGGGGCGGGGTTCCAACCCGC
>DZCR01000063.1 GCA_022736495.1 Desulfobacca acetoxidans | reverse complement strand
AAACGCTGTTAACGGTAGTTAATTGCGAAACATACCACTAGTTCTCATCCGGAAACGATATCTTGGTGAAATAATTTGATAAAGGGCAATTTTCCCATCGCGTTTTGACTCGGAAGATGTTATCTTATTTGGAGTAACAGCTTGATTTAATTTAGCAAAATATCTTTCCGAGGTTGGTACATGCGCCGAAAACGGGACCCGCAACAGAACCTTTTGTATCTGATGGCGAGGAATAAAGTGGCCCGGGAACTGGAGGCCATTTCCCTGGTCCTGGACCAAAATCCGGGCATCTCTGGATGGGAACTAATTTTAATTAAGAGGATTTAAACCTATACGACCCCCTGAGAAGCCCCAGGAAGGGCGATTGAGGGGGTAGGCAAGGGTTAGTAGCCCTGAAACAACCCCGCATTTTCCCACCTAAATCCCAAAAATTGCACACTAATGCACACCCAATAAATAAGAGGTTAGCGCCCTATCGCTAACCCCTTGAAATCTCTGGTGGAGCTGAGGGGATTTGAACCCCTGACCCCTTGAATGCCATTCAAGTGCTCTTCCAGCTGAGCTACAGCCCCACGTTCTTTTGATTAGTTAACAAAACCCTGGCTGGCTGTCAAGCCCTGTACCGGCAAATTTCTCATGCCGCCGCAAAGAACCTGTTTGACCCTTGGAGGTTGGGGCCGGGCTCGGGATCACCTGAAGGCTTCTTTTGGGATCATAGCCTTGTCAATCCACAGATTCAGTTCCTTTTGCCTGAATCAGGCTGCATCTCCCTGCGCCAAAGGTCGAGGCCAACAAACGCACGGAGTTATCCATATTTGTGGAAGTTCTGATATAATGACAAAAACCCTACACAATCTTCGTGGGGCGGGGCAAAATTGCGGGAAGGGCGGCGGGATCTCCCAGTCTGTAGATGGCGGTCGCAGGCGCAGAAAAGAATCAGGATTTTGGTGTCGCGGCGCAGCTCAATCGCAATGGCAAAGCCGGCGGCTTGTCGCCACCTGGCAAACGCATCCGGGTGCTGCATCTCTTGATGACTATGCCGGTGGGCGGGGCGGAGGATCTGGTGGCGGCCATAGTGCGGGGCCTCGACCCCCAGCGCTTCTTGGTTTCCGTCGCCACGTTAGGTCCCCTTGGCCCCGTGGGTCGGGAACTCCGGGGCCAAGGCTATGATGTGGCCGGTTTGGGGCTGGATATCAAGCGCACCTCAGTCTGGCGAGCGGCGGGTGCGGCGCGGTGCTTCCTGAAAGCCCGCCGCCCAGATATTCTCCATACCCATCTCTACCATCCTAATCTCTACGGTCGCCTGGGAGCGCTGGGACTGAGGTTTCCCAGGGTGGTGGCGGCGATACACAATTCCTACACTCGGGTCAAGTTTCACCGCCGGGTGTGGAACTTTCTCCTATCGTGGGCCACGGACCGGATCGTGGTGGGGAGCCCCCAGGTGTGGCAGGACGTGCGGCGGTACGACGGCGTGCCCGCCTCGCGTTTGCTGCTTCTGCCTTATGGAATTTCCCTGGCTGAGTTGGATACGCCATTGAGCCGGAGGGCGGCCCGGAAACGGTTAGGAGTGAAGGGTCTGGTCGTTGGGGCCGTGGGCCGGTTGGAAGAACAGAAAGGGCATGCCCACCTGTTGGCGGCGTTGCCGGGACTGCGCCGGGAGATTCCTGAACTGGTCGTGCTGCTGGTGGGAGAAGGCCGACGCCAGGAAGACCTGAGGCGCCAGGTCCAGACCCTGGGCTTGCAGGATACGGTCAGGTTTCTGGGCACTCGCCGGGATTTGCCCGAAATTTATCGCGCCCTGGACCTCTACGTGCAGCCTTCTCTCTGGGAAGGTCTTCCCCTGGCCCTGTTGAAGGCCATGGGCGCGGGTTTGCCGGTGGTGGCCACCCAAGTGAGCGGCTCGACTGAGGCCATTGAGGACGGCGTCAACGGCCGGCTGGTGTCGCCGGGTAACCCCCAGGCCCTGGCCCGGGCCATCCTGGAACTCTCCCAGCATCCGGAAGAGCGTTGGCGCCTGGCAGACGCGGCCCGCCGCACCGTGGCAGCACGGTATTCCCTGGAGGCCATGCTGTGGCAATTGGAAGAACTCTATTTGGACCTTTGGCGCCGACACGGCGGGCTTTGGGAGGCTTGATGGGTGCTGGCTTGGCTGACGCTAACAGGATAAGATGCCGCCATGGCCGGTAAGTCAGCGACCAAGACTTTATCCATCCTCCACACCGAAGCCTCCCTGGGCTGGGGGGGACAGGAGCGGCGTATTCTCGTGGAAGCCCTGGCCTTGCGGGAACGCGGCCACCGATTGTTTTTTGCCGTCGATCACCGGGGGGAGTTGTACCGCAGGGTCCGGCTGAGAGACTTTCCCGTGATGCCTCTGGTCTTCGGTGGCCGGCGCAATCTCTTAGCCTGGTTCAAACTTCGCCAGCTCTTGAGGACAGGTGAGATCGACATCCTGAACACCCACAGTTCTCTCGATTCCTGGGTAGGCTCCCTGGCCTGGCGGAGCCTGCGTAACCGGCCCCTGCTGGTGCGGACCCGGCATCTGTCCACCCGGGTCAAAATCAACCGGCGCACCCGCTGGCTTTACCAGAATCCCGCAGCCATCATCACCACCGGGGAGGTTACCAAGGAGTTGCTCATGGAGCGGCTGGGAGTGCCGGCCCGGCGGATCTTTTCCATTCCCACCGGGGTAGAGTTGACGGAGTTTGTTCCCCAGGGAAAAAACCGGGAGTTGCTGGCCCAGATCAAGATTCCCCCTGATGCCTTCATCTTTGGGAGCGTGGCGGTTTTGCGGTCCTGGAAAGGCCACCTCTATCTTTTGGAGGCGTTCCAAAAGCTCATTGCCGATGGCGTCCGGGCCTTTCTCCTCCTCGTGGGGGAAGGTCCCTATCGGGTGGTGATCCAAGAGAAAATCGCCCAATTGGGGTTGCAGCATTGGGTGCGCCTGGCAGGTTTTCGGGATCAGGTAGCCCCGTGGTTTGCTCTGATGGACGTGGTGGTCCTGGCCTCCTACGCCAATGAAGGAGTGCCCCAGTCCCTTTTGCAGGCCCAGGCCATGGCCCGGCCGGTGGTGGGGACTACAGTGGGAGGTATTCCCGAAGTAATCATTGACGCCGAAACCGGCCTGCTGGTGCCTCCCCGGGACCCCCAGGCTCTGGTCGCGGCCATGGCCCGGCTGTGGGCGGACGCAGACCTGCGCCGAGCGTTGGGGCGCCGGGGGCGGGAGTTAGTGGTGGAACGGTTTTCCCTGGAACAGATGGCCGCAGAAGTTGAGGCGGTCTACAAAGTTTTGGCCACTTACAGGGGAGATCTGGGTGGGGGGTGAGCGCCGTCAGTCTTGCGCCTCCATGACCATCCTCTTCTTCCCATGCCCATGAGACCTGGAGCCCTGTTCTCGACATTATGAATTTTTATATGGAGTACCACTGGTTATTCCTCGCGGTTGGCGCGCTGCTGGCGCTTTGGGGTTTGTCCCTGCTCACGGTGCGTCTCTGGACCAGGCATCAGGTGATCCATGCCTTGCTGCAGCAAGGGGCGCCGGAAGAGGTCAGACTCTGCCTGCCGGACCTCCGGCCCGCAGACCAGGCGGCTCTGGAACTCATCCGTAGTTACCGCCGCCGTTACCTGTTGAAATGGTGGCCGGGCACCGCCATCTCCTTCAAGGTTATCAACGAGATGTCTGTGGAGTTGATCAAGGAGATCGCCCGGGTCTATTATCCCGGGGAAGACCGGCCGGAACTCAAGGCCTCGCTGGCGGACCTGGTGGCCTTGCACAACCGGGTGGGCACCCGGCTGGCCGCCTGGTTAGAGACCATGCCCATGCGCCCTTTCAAGGATGTGGAACTGGCGACGGTGCTGCGCTATCACGAGATGTATCTAAACCTCAAGAGACATTGGGGCTTCGCCTTCATTAAAAAACACCACCTGGACCAAATAGCGCGCTGGGGCTGGAGCGCTTTTAATTACGCCAATCCCTGGCACTGGGGGCGCAAGGCCGCCTATCACGGAGGCAAAGAGGTGGCGGCGCGCCTTCTCATGGCCCGGGTTGCCGACCTGGTGGGGGAAGAGGCAGTGCGGATTTACGGGCGGCGGCGGGGCCGGTTGGGCGTGAAAGAGCCGGCTCGGACCCAGGGCATTCCGGAGGTGCCCGGCGTCTTACCCATGGGTCAACAGTGATGGCGGTAATAGTGCTTTACGGTAACTGGTTAGAACGGACTCTGGCCGCGTTTTGGTACCACCTGGATCGACGTCACCGGCAGATCACCCTGGGCAACCTGGAATTTGCCTATGGTGCGACTCTCAGCCCCGCAGCGCGAGAGCGCCTGGCCCGCCAGATCTTCTGTCACTTCGTGCGCTTTGCCTGGGAGATGGTGGAACTGCTCCTGGCACCCCTCCCCGTGATCAAACGGCAAGTGATCATTGTGGGGGAGGAGCATGTGGAGGCGGCGCTGGCGCAGGGCCGGGGCCTGGTGGCCATCGCCGCCCATGCCGGCAACTGGGAGTATACCGTCATGGGCTATGGGCTGAAATACCGGCCTGTGGCGGTGGTGGGCCGGGAACTGGATCACCCCTGGGCGGCCCGGCTGGCCCGGTATCTTCGGGAACGGGGCGGCAACTTTATGGTGGCCAAGCAAAAGGGCATGAAAGAGATCATGCATCACCTGCGGCAGAACCGGGTGGTGGGGATTGTCATCGACCAGAATACCACCACCGCCGGGGGGCTGTTGGTGGACTTCTTCGGCAAGCCGGCCCGCACCACCCCGGTAGCGGCGCTCCTGGCCCGGCGGGGCATCCCGGTCTTGCCTACCTTATCCCGGCGCCTCGAAGATGGTCGCCACCTCATGGTGATATTGCCGCCGCTGCCCCTTGCGAAAACCTCCGATCCTCAGGCCGACATCCAGCGTCACCTGGAGTTGCAAAGCCGGGTTATCGAGGCCTGGGTGCGGGCCGAACCTTCGCAGTGGCTCTGGCTTCACCGGCGCTGGAAAAACCAGTTTCCAGAGCTTTATCGGAATTGAGTCCGCTCCTTAGCTTTTCCGGGAAGTCTTGGGGATAAACTGGCTCAACTGTTGCTTTACTTCCCCGGAGTTGCATTTGGGGCAGGTAACCTGCCCGGCCTCGAATTCCTTGAGGCTCATGATGCGCGTAAACTGTTCCCCGCACTTGACGCAGACGTATTCATAGGTGGGCATGACACTCCTCCTTGATGTAGACTTTAGCTAATCTTAAACAATAATAAAGGGTTTACCGGTTTCTGGCAAGGTGGCCCGGCTTCGGCCGAGAAATTTCCTTAATCCGCCGCGCCGTTGGCCAGAAATAATCATCGTACCCAGGACTCCCGATCGCGGCTCAGTCAGCCGGGAGGAGCGGCATCCCGGCCACCAGGCTCCGAGCCACCAGGAGATTGACCCATTCATGGCCCTGATGCTGCTTGGGGGTCTCCATAATCGCGGCCTCGGGTTTGAGCCAGGGGTGGCCCAAAAAATGACGCAAACCGAGCATCCCGATGGCTCCCTGGCCCAGGTGCCAGTGGCGGTCCCGCCGGGCATTGCAGGGGACCCGGGAGTCGTTGAGGTGGAGAATCTTGAGAGCCTCCAGTCCCGGTCCTCGGGCGATATCCGCCAGCAGCCCGGCGACCCCGTGGGGACTGCCCAGATCGTAACCCGCGCCCCAGGCGTGGGCCGTGTCCAGGCATAGTCCCAGGGGTACTCCGCTTAAAGTGATGATCCGGTCCAGGTGTTGAAAACGCCAGCCCAGTTCCTGGCCCTGGCCCGCGGTATTTTCTAAGAGAATTAAAGGCGGCGGCGGTATTTGAGATACTGCCTGGGCCAGGGCCCGGGCCACCCGCTGGAAACTGGCCTCCCCCAGGGGGCCGTGGCCGGGGTGCACCACCAGGTAGTCGGCCGCCAGGTTCCGGGCCAGAGCCAGTTCCCGGTACAATCGCGCCGTGGATAAGTCGTACAGCGCCGGGTCGGCGGTGGCCAGGTTGGGAAGATAGCCGAGATGCACCACGAGGGGGCCCAATCCGGCCAAACTCCGGGCCGCGACAAAATCCTCAATATCTTTGGACGCCACCGCCCGCCATTTCCATTCCCTGGGGTTCTGGACAAAGATCTGCAGGGCCTGGCAGCCCAGGACCTGGGCCAGGAGGACTGCCCGCCGCAAGGACCCGGCAATGGAAAGATGAAAGCCTAAGCGCATAGCGGATGAAAATCCCACATCTTTCTGATATAAATTAACGATGCCCAGTTCTTCTCTGTTGCGCTCCCCCATCCTGGAAAACTACGTGGGCCGGGAGTTTCTCAAGCTCATGGGTTTGAGCCTGCTGACCTTTGTATCCCTCTTTGTCATCGTAGATTTCTTCGAAAAGATTGACCGCCTGGTTCGGGCCCAATTGGGAGCGGGAGAACTCCTGGCCTACCTCGTACTCAAGCTGCCCTTTGCCCTCGGCCAAGTCCTGCCTGCGGCAGTCTTGCTGGGAGTCATGCTGACCTTCGGGCTCATGTCCCGGTCTCATGAAACCATGGCCATCAGGACTTCGGGCCTGAACATCCTGTCCCTCATCCGACCGATCATTATTTACTCGGGACTGGTGGCCCTGCTGCTCTTAACCCTGAATCTCTACCTGATACCCTGGAGCCAGGGCCGACTCAATCTGTTCTGGCAGACTCAGGTGGACAAGAAGCCGCCCCGCAACCTGCTTACCATGGAAAATTTCTGGTATAAGGGCGATCAGACCATATATAACATTATTATGTACCGGAAAGATATCCAGACCATGGAAGGAGTAAAAATTTATCTCTTCGATCACCAGTTTCACCTGGTGGAGATCGTAGCTGCGGCCCGGGCTCAATGGCAAGATAACCACTGGCGGTTCTATCAGGGTTATATTCAGAATTTTGACGCAAGCGGCGCAGTCACCGGGGAGAAATTTCAGCAGCGGGACCTGGTGCTCACGGAACAGCCCAAGGACTTTGCGGAACTGGAAAAGAAAGTCACGGAAATGGATGTATATGAACTCTATCGCTATGTGAAACGCCTGGAACGGGACGGCTATAAATCCACCCCCTACCGGGTGGACCTCTATAGCCGCGTTTCCCTGGCGATAACGCCTTTGATCCTGGTAATCCTGGGCCTGGGGCTGGCCTTGCGCCATGAGCAGACCCACATCACCTCTATGGTGGCGGTAGGCCTGGGGCTCATGTTCGGTTACTGGCTGTTGTTTGGCTTTTGTGACTCCTTCGGCCAGGCGGGGAACCTGCCGCCGCTGTTGGCCGTAATCACTCCCCACCTAATCTTCGGTGCGCTGGCCCTGGCGTTGTTGCGCCAAGTGACCAGATAATCCGCCGCCTCACCATAATTCTCCCGCTTATTTTCTGCCTGATCATAAAAGTATTGATTTTTTATCCTGGCGTGACTATGCCCGGAAATATCATTCCGAAGGTCGCGGGATTAGCGGCTATATCTTAATAATACCGTAATATCAATTAGTTATATGACTATGGGTCTTATATTTAGGAAAAGTGTTTACTTCACTGTTTTATTCAAGGTGAGGATTTATCTAAAAATGTAATAATAAAACCAGCAATTTTCATATTTTTTATTGTCATCATCCGGGAATTTGTGCTATCAAAGGGAATCTGTAACCTCAGATGGAGCGGGTTTTTGATCATAAATCACACCCATTTTATCCGAGGAAAAAAATAACTTAAAGGGGGGATGGGCGTCGGGGTACCCATTTTTCCGAATTTCAGGCGCGTCGTTCGAAATTAGTTAGTCAACCGCAAACCAGGAGAAAGGGAGAGAAATTATGACCAAGGCAGAATTGATTGCGCAAGTGGCTGCAGAGGCTCAGGTAAGGAAGGTGGATGCGGAGAAAGCCATCAACAGCTTGATCAGGATTGTTTCAGAGGCCCTTAAAGCACAGGGCCGTTTGGCTTTGGCAGGCTTTGGCACTTTTATGGTGACGGAGCGCAAGGCCCGGGAAGGCCGGAATCCTCAGACCGGCAGCCCCATCAAGATTCCCGCCACCAAGGTAGTAAAATTTAAACCAGGGAAACAACTGAAAGACTCAGTTAAATAG
This sequence comes from Desulfobacca acetoxidans, assembly GCA_022736495.1. The sequence goes on along the minus strand of DZCR01000063.1, from coordinate 8,732 downwards.
AGAGGCAACTACAGGGGATTCCGAGCGTATCCCTGGGAGAACCTATCTAAGCAGATATAAACCGGATTTCCGTCGGCTCCCCCCGTCCGGACCCGGAAAGGTTGGATTGGCCTCCCTGTGAAGAATGCCCGGATGTCTCGGATATCGCGGCTGCTCAGGCGAGAAGAGAGCTTGTCGGCTAGAGATAACCTCCGAAACAGGAAACGGTACCAAGGCTGGGTTCACCCACGAGCAAAGTGGGCGCCTCAGGCAATTCATGCTATGGATGTATCAGAGAGGGGTGAAAGCTGAGGGCTGTTGACCCATCCAAAACATCCATAATCCCCCAGAGACCCATCATCGATCGAGACTTAGAAAGAACGTGAGGGCGGGAAAGCACCGGCTCCCGCCCTTACTTATTGTGGAGCCAGTACTTCTTCCAGAACGGCCATGATGACCTCCTGATCTCCCGGCAGCATGGCGCGCAGGTCCAGCAGCACTACCCCGTGTTCCACCCGGCCGATGACCGGCGTACTGGCGTGCCGTAGACGAGTTTCCAGGTCCTGGGCGGACAAGGTGGCAACAGCGAGGGCCAGGGCCCGGCTGGGCAAAGGAGTCTGGGGCAGAGATCCGCCCCCGGCTCGGCCTTCGCTTGTCACCACTTCCACCTGGAGGCGGGACCCGAAATGACGCTTCATCTTTTTGGCCAAACCCCGAGCCTGACGATCAAGGTCCGCAATCGGGCGGGTCAACATGCGCAGGGTGGGGATACTCGCCACGGCCTGGGGCTCCTCCAGATAAAGGCGCAACGTGGCTTCCAGAGCGGTTAGGGTCATCTTATCGGGACGCAGGGCCCGGGTCAGGGGATTATTTCGCAAGGCTGCCACCACTTCTCGGTTGCCCAAAACCAATCCGGCCTGGGGGCCGCCCAGGAGTTTATCGCCGGAAAACAGCACCAGGTCGGTGCCGGCTTTCAGGGTCTCCTGCACGGTAGGTTCCCTTTCCAGGCCGTATTTCGCCAAATCCACCAGACAGCCGCTGCCCAGATCTTCCACCGTTAAAAGATTGTAACGCCTCGCCAGGGCTACCATTTCTACCAGGGGCACTTCGTGAGTGAAACCCATGATACGGTAATTACTGGGGTGGACCTTGAGGATCAGTGCGGTTTCGGAGGTGATGGCCTTCTCGAAATCCTTGAGATGTGTCTTGTTGGTGGTGCCCACCTCCCGGAGGATGGCGCCGCTGGCCGCCATGATCTCCGGCATGCGGAAAGAGCCGCCGATCTCCACCAACTGGCCCCGGGAGATAATCACCTCTTTGCCCTTAGCCAGGGTGTTGAGGGCCAGGAGCACGCCGGCAGCGTTATTATTGACCACCAAGACTCCGTCGGCGCCGGTCAATTCTTTCAGGAGCCCTTCCAGATGATCCTGGCGGGAACCTCGCGCCCCCCGGGCCAGATCGTATTCCAGGGTGTTGTAGCGGCTGGCTACCTCGAGCAACTGCGCCAAACACGCTTCCCCCAGGGGCGAGCGGCCCAGGTTGGTGTGGATGATCACTCCGGTGGCGTTGATCACTCGGCGCAGCGATGGTTTGGCCGCGGCCACCAGGGCCTCCCGCAGCACCAGGACCAGTGCGGCCTCATCCAGTGATTCCGGCAACGATTCCGCAGGAGTGGTACTGATGATCTGGCGCTGGTCTGCCAGGCCCCGGCGTACCACTGCGGCCGCCAGGGACCTGGGGAGGGATGCCACCGCCGGAGCCAGTTCAGGATGCCGCAGCAGGTCGTCCACCTGGGGCAGTTGGCGCAGAAGAGCAGCGTGCTTTGGGTCCATAATTCGCTCCTTTGCCAAGAAATATGACACCCCGGCGAGGGCCTGTCAAATGAAAGGACGTGGGGGAACCGGTTGGAAGCGAGACCTGTGCCGCAGCAATGCCAAGAATAAATGGCCATGTCTTGTAAATTTATCTAAATTGCCTTTTAATTGGAGTGAGTCTCTCGGGGAGGTACCCATAATGCAACCGGCGCCCAGCCTCACGGTCTCCGAGGTAGAGCGCATCGCAGAAAATCGCGATCCCGTTCTGCGCAACCTGCAGATCACCCAGGGCTACCACGAATTGTCGGCCACCCTGGCAGCGCGCACCGGCCCCAGCGCCAATTGGTGCACCTTCGCCACCTGGGCCTCGAAGCAGGCCGGGCAGACCATCCGCCAGGAAGATCTGAGCCAGGCTTTGAAGGCGGGCCTGCCTGCAGTACCCGCGGTCAGCGCTGCGGTGGATGAGGTCGCCGCTGCCCTGAAGCAGCTCGGGACGCGCCGACCGACGCCGGAGATCCAGGCCGTGGTGTGGGACGCCGTGCATCCCGCCGCGGCTTTGCGGCGGGCCAGCGAGGCTGTGGCCCGGGGCAATCTCAAGGTGTTTGCGGAAATAGGCCGGGAATTCGCCCGCTTTGAGGAAATGTGCCTGGCAGACGAGAGATTCGCAGAACAGAGGATTGAAGCTTTTTGCGGAGCCTTGCGTTCCGGTGAGCCGCCTGATGGGCAGAGCTATCTGGACCAGGCCTTCCAGAGCTATTACCGGTCTATTTTCGAGAGTGATCCTAAAAGGCGCGCTGAACTTTTGCTGCTGGCCAACATTGACATCGGCTATCACGAGCAGACCCGCCTGCAGCCGGAAATTGCCGCGGCCCTGGACGCGGCCCTGGTGGATCCCCGGGAATTTGTCGACCACCTTCTGCAGGCAGCCTTTCCGGGCCGCACCGGGTTGACCGCGCTGGTTGGCAGGTTCCTCAGGCGGCTGCTGGGCCAATTGACGCCGTTGACGAAAGCCGCCGAGGCCCTTATGGGCGCCGCCCGTGAACACGTGCGCCGGATCATCAGCGAGCACCTGATGACCCTCACCCTGCCCCACGGAGTGCGCCTGCGGCTGGGCCGGGACCTGGCGGCCCGTTTCCCGCCTTCCCTGGAAAAGATTACCCACCCGGAGTTGCAGACCCTGTTGGCCCGCCTGGACCCGACCCCCGACAGCCTCCGGGACACCGGCGCCGTCGATTGGGCCGATCTCCCGGAAAGGCTACACTATATACTCGACCTGTTCCGGTGCTATCAGGAAGCGCCAGACCTCCATGAGCCGCCTTTTACTTCTGAACAGACCGAGACACTACGAGCCGGACGTCTGCCCACCGGGGAGTTGTGACTGATCTTTGCATTTCCTTCTCCCTGGCAGGGGAAGAGGCAAGATGAGCAGGGCGCGCTCAGCATGAAATTCATCTGCTAAGAAGTTTTGTTTAGGGGGGTTAGGGGTGGGCCTAAAATTTGATAGATCTAATCTTGTAGGTCCTCAATATTCCTCCTTTTAAGCAAGGCGTTCGCACCGGCTCGATTCGGATTGGGTTGGTTTACATGCATTTATATTATGAATCGGCTCAAGAATCTGAGGAAACCAGGGACAGCAGATTTTTTGGGAAAGGGAGGCGTCCATGAAAGAAATCCCCGAACATAAGCACTTACATGCCCATGAGCATGCCCACTCCCACAGCCACGATCACCGGCATGGGGAAGAAGTCCATAGCCACGAGCATTCCCATAAGCACACGCACGCCCATCTGCATGAGCATTCCCCTGAGGCCAGCCAAGGCGGTGATCCCCATGTGCTCCATGAGCACCCGGGAGAGCACGGCGCCCATGAGCACGAGCACCCGGCATCTGGCAGCAAAAACCGCAAGAATCCGCAGGACTAGTGTTAGATTTGGCGGAGGGCACCGCCTGGAGAGACAGACTGGCGCTTTCCCCGGAGGGGGGCGCCTGCGCTCCGCCAGGGATGTTTCGGGCATGAAGGCATGGGTGTATGTTGCACTATTAAGTTCCCGGAAGGGAACAAAATGATGCCTCGACAGAACCGGAAGGAATATTTATTGCGACCACTTGTTCATTTCTGCGTTTAGGATATAATAACTTTATTGAGGGGAGAATCGCTTGGCTGTGCGTGTTGGGTATCCTGGCATTTCTCACCTGGGCGGGGTTAGATGGCACAGACCTTGCTTAAATATTTGCTGACCTTGGTCTACCAGCCTCGGCAGGTGACAAGGGTTGGTCAGTTTTTTGAGGATTTTTTAAAGGTTATTTCGGCTCTCTAAAGTGGATGAGCCCAAAAGGGGTTACGTATGAACAAGATTGCGGTAACGAGTGAAGGTCCTACCCTGGACGATAAGGTTGATCCGCGCTTTGGCCGGGCCGCCGGTTTCGTCGTCGTGGATATCGAGACCATGAATACTGAATATATTGATAATGGCCAGAGCCAGGTGATGGCTCGGGGGGCCGGCATCCAGGCCGCGCAGTTGCTGGCCCGGTCTGGCGTGAGCTGTCTGCTTACCGGCCATGTTGGCCCCAATGCCTTTGAGGCCCTGACAGCCGCGGGCATAAAAATTGGGCAGAATCTTCAAGGGATGACGGTGCGCCAGGCCGTGGAGCGCTTCAAGAACGGCCAAATCGAGATGGCGCAAACCCCCAACCGGGCCGGACGATGATCGTTGCAGTGGCCAGCGGCAAGGGGGGCACCGGCAAGACCACAGTGGCGGCTTCTTTGGCTACGGTCTGGGACGGGCCGGTATGCGCCATAGACCTTGATGTGGAAGAACCCAATCTGGATCTGTTTCTCCACCCGGTCATTTCAGGGAAGGAAACGGCCTATATGACGGTGCCGGCGGTGGATGAGGCAAAATGCACTTACTGCGGCGCCTGTTCCGATCTTTGCCAGTTTGCGGCCATTAGCGTCATGGGCCAGGTGATCCTGACCTTTCCTGAGATGTGTCACGGCTGTGGCGGCTGTATGGCCGTTTGCCCCGAAAAGGCCATTTCTGCTGGCCAACGGGAGCTGGGCGAAATCAGCTGGGGGCAAGCCGGGGAGGTGGGGTTTTTGGCCGGGAGGCTGCGGGTCGGCGAGGCCATGAGCCCCCCCCTGATGCGCTTGGTGAAGGCCAGGCTGGATCAGATGCTGGCTACCAACGGGGGGGATGCCATCATCGACGCGCCGCCGGGGGTGAGCTGCCCCGCGGTCAACGCGGTGCTGGACAGCGATGTGATTATCCTGGTTACCGAGCCCACCCCCTTTGGCGTCTATGACTTTAAGCTGGCGTGGGAGGCCTTTACGCCGCTGGGGAAAACTTTGGGCGCGGTAATTAACCGGGCCGGCCTGGGTAATGACGATATTTACCAGTTCTGTGCCGAGAAGGGGCTGCCAATTCTGGCAGAGATACCTTACGACCGGGCCATTGCCGAGGCTTACTCTCATGGCCGGATCGTCGCGTCGGTATCCCCCGAACTCAAGCAGATCTTTGTTTCCCTGCGGGACAAGATCTACGCTTTGGCCAAGCCGAACCGGACTCAGGAGGCCGCCCATGCGTGAGATCATCATTATCAGCGGCAAGGGCGGCACGGGCAAGACCTCGCTAACCGGGGCCTTCGCACACCTGGCCACCAACAAGATACTCTGCGATCTGGATGTGGACGCCCCCGACCTGCACCTGCTGCTGCAGCCCACGAAAGAACGTACGGAGGAATTCTACTCGGGACATGAGGCCGAAATTGACGGCGACCTCTGCGACAGCTGTGGTCTCTGTGCTTCCCTGTGTCAGTATGGCGCGATTCGGCAGAATGGGGCAGGTTTTGTGGTTGACCCGGTTCGCTGCGAGGGCTGTAAGGTCTGTGTGGCGTTTTGTCCGATGGCAGCAATCCGGTTTCCCGAGAAACACTGCGGCCAATGGTATATCTCAATCACCCGCTTCGGTCCCCTAGTCCATGCCCAGCTTTTTCCGGGCGAAGAAAACTCGGGGAAACTGGTTATGGTCTTGAAGCAACAGGCTCGGGAATTGGCCAAAGCCCAGGGCGCCGACCTGGTGCTGTGCGATGGGGCGCCGGGCATCGGCTGCCCGGTTATCAGCTCGTTGTCGGGAGCGCACCTGGCCGTGGTGGTCACGGAGCCCACTCCTTCAGGGCGCCACGACTTGGAGCGGGTGGCGGGGTTGTGCCAGCACTTTCAGACGCCCGTGGCGGTTATCATCAACAAGCATGATCTCAATTACGACGAAACCGTCCGTATTGAAGCCTTTTGCCGTGCAGGCGGCTTCCCGGTACTGGCGCAACTGCCCCACGATCCGCTGGTTACTAAGGCTATGGTCCAGGGCTTGGTGATTACCGAGCTGCCGGAATCGGATTTTAGCCGGGAGTTGAGGTACGCCTGGACCCGGATCGAGGAGCTGGCTGGGCTAGGCCGGTAGAGAAGGTTTTTGGCAAAAGCTTGCCAGCCTGCGTCTGTAGAGGCCGCAAAGCCTGGGCCACCTGTTTGTGGGCGGCGCTTCGCCCTAAGCTGCTCCGCCAAAGGGGAGATGGGATAAAAAGAAAGAACTTTTGCCAATCGGTTCGTCGAGCGGTATAATTAAAAGATTGAGCGGTCAGGACCAGAGAGAAAGATGTGGAATCGGCGCCTGCGCGGTCGTCAGGCCGATGAGGGCGCTGAGGCTACATTATATAACTAAAGGAGAACACGGAGAACACTATGAAGAGTACAATTGTTGCAATTCCCTCATCCTATCCCGGTGGACTCGAAGCCGGGCTGGGGGCGCATTTTGGCCACTGTGACCTTTATACCTTGGTAAAAATCGGCGAGGATAAAGTGTTGGAGGTGGTCACCCTGCCCAACGTCCCTCATGAGCAGGGGGGCTGCATGGCCCCGGTCAATCATTTGGCGCAAAACGGCGTCCAGATCCTTATCGCTGGCGGCATGGGCATGCGGCCGCTCATGGGGTTTAATCAGGTGGGGATCGACGTCCTTTACGGCAACGGCGCCCAAACAGTGGGCGAGGCGGTGGAAGCTCTCTTGAAGGGAACCTTGCCGCGGTTTACCACCGAGTTCACTTGCGGCGGCGGCGGTGGCGCTCACTAAATGGAAAGATTCTGGTCATCGGGAGGAGAAACACGTGTCTGATGGCGATCTTTCCTTACCGGCTGAAGTGGGGGAGCAATTCCTCCGTGTGGCCCGATATCCTAAAAACATTGGCTCGCTCGACAATCCCAGCGGACAAGGCGCCGCGCTGGGTCAATGCGGAGATTCCATCGAGGTGTCGCTCAAGATCGAGTCCGGCGCCATCGCCGATATCAAGGTGCTCCCGCACGGCTGCCTCTATACGCTGGTCTGTGCCAGCGCCATGAGCGAGTTGGCCAAAGGGCGAGATTTGGATCAGGCGCTGGAGTTAGAGCCTCACCATGTGGCTGATGCTTTGGGGGGCCTGCCGGAAGACCACCTGCATTGTGCCCGCCTGGCGGTAAATACCTTGGGAGAAGCCATTGCCGATTACTACCGGCGGGCTTCTCTCTCGGGTTCAAGCAGTTCTGCCTAGGACCAACGAAAAACTTGGAGCTCGGAGCCCGGTTCAGGGCTCCGAGCTATGTCTTCGATAAGAGGTGAATCCATGCTGCGCATTGTTCTCGCCACCGCTCGCCCACAAGCCTTCCAGGCTTTCGCCGAAGCTTTGTCGTCAAACCCGAAGGTGCAGCTCGAAATCGTAGGTTCCGGCGCCGAGGCCCTGGAAGCAACACGTAGCGCTGCCCCTGAATTGGTGATTATTGACACCGGTCTTGCAGACAACGAGCCTTTGGAATTGGTGCAGAAGCTGCTCGTGGTCAATGCCATGGTGAATAGCGCGGTGGTGAGCCCTCTTACCGAAGAGGAGTTCCACGAGGCAAGTGAAGGCTTGGGGGTTCTGGGGCGAGTGCCGCAAGAACCAGGCAGGAAGGATGCCGCCGACCTGCTGGACAAGCTGAGAACGGTGCTGGGAGGGTATGGCTGATTTCTCTGAGCCTGTCTCGAGGCAAAAATTAATTTATTCACCGGAAGAATACGGCGCAAGGTAAGGGTAAAAAGGGCGGAGTAATATACTCCGCCCTTTCTGTCATGCATCAGGATCGCCGGCGGGTTTGGCGAGCCGGGCCGCGGCAGGCGAGAATCTTTCAGAAAATTTATTGACATTCTAACCACCGTCTCATACACTTATAAAGTTAAAATTTGGGCAGTTCTGGCCTAGGGTTGTGGGGCGCGAGGCTGGCGTAGCTCAACGGTAGAGCGCCTGATTTGTAATCAGGGGGTTGCGGGTTCGAGTCCCATCGCCAGCTCCAAGATGCGGCACGTTTTTTATGGTTTGGAGAGGTACCCGAGTGGCCAAAGGGGACGGGCTGTAAACCCGTTGGCGTAGCCTACGGAGGTTCGAATCCTCCCCTCTCCACCAGTCAAAGTTCGAGGTTCAAAGCTCAAGGTTTAGCGTGGAAGGTTAATGTTCTCGAATAACCCCGTTTTACTGGCTGCTGACCAAGAATTACTGGACTAACGGCGGGAATAGCTCAATGGCCAGAGCGTCAGCCTTCCAAGCTGAGGGTTGCGGGTTCGAGTCCCGTTTCCCGCTCCAACGTTGGGCCCACGTAGCTCAGTTGGTAGAGCACATCCTTGGTAAGGATGAGGTTCACCGGTTCGATCCCGGTCGTGGGCTCCATACTTTCAAGGGGCTGGAATTGGTAGCCGCGGTTTTCAGCCTTTAGATCTACAGAAAAGAGAGCGGACACATGGGTCCGCCCCGGCAGAGACACCGAAGATACGAAAAAAAACCCCGCCGCCCGGAGGCCGGGCTTCGGGGGTAATCCTATTTTGGAGAGTCCTCATGGCCAAGAAGAAGTTTGAGCGGAAGAAGCCGCACGTGAATGTGGGAACGA
>DZCR01000062.1 GCA_022736495.1 Desulfobacca acetoxidans | reverse complement strand
CCTCATCGCTGGGCAACTTGATTTCCAGCTTACCCACACCAAATAGCGAAGAAGCAATTTAATTTTTGTAGGGGCGGACCCATGTGTCCGCCCTCAGATTCTGCGCACACTTGGGTGCGCCTCTATAGACTGTGAACTTTCCTTACTTCTATGAGCGCAACTTGGTATAAATAGTCTTGCATTTTATCCACGGAAAATAAATTCTCCCCAAGACCGGCGCATTTCTGTGCGGCATGGATCAGGACCGTACCTATATTTTAACGCCAGCGGCGCCCAACGGCCGGATCATTTCACCGTTAAATTTTCCACCCCCGTCCATTCCTCAGGAACACCTTGCACCATGTAGGTCGCGGAACGGGTCAGATAAATCCGGGCAGCCTTGTCTTCCGGATACTTTGCCAAAACCTGGTTGAATTGGACGCTGGCCTCCGCGAATTTGCGCTCATAATAAAGGCGAAGTCCCTCTTCAAAATTCGCCCTGGTCTCGACCTTTAAGCGCACCACTTCCGGCGGGTCCCCATCAAAAATCTCATAGACGGTAACGGGAAGGTCTTTCCCTTTCACCCTGACCTGATCCACGAAGCGATGGTGATAGATATCCGGCTCTTTCAAGGAAGACAGGATTGATTCGCTGATTGAAATCGAAGAGCCATATATCCGGGTTAATCCTTCCAGGCGGGCCGCAGAGTTCACTACATCTGCCACTACCGCCCCTTGCAGGCGGTCTTCGCTCCCGATAATTCCGAGCATCAGGTCGCCGATGTGCAGTCCCACCCCGATGCCAACGGGGGGCATCCCCTGCTGTTCCCTCTGGTTATTAAATTTTTTCACGGCCGCGTGCATGGCGACAGCGGCCTGGACCGCGTCATCCGCGGTTCCGGGGAACAGGGCCATCACCCCGTCGCCGTAATATTGATCGATAAACCCATGGTGTTCTTTGATCACCGGACTGACCCATTGCAGATAGGCATTGATAAAGTTGAAATTTTCCCGTGGCGACATGGTTTCCGATAACGTCGTCCACCCGCGCACATCGGCGAACATCACGGTCATTTTCTGCTTTATCTGGTCGCCCAGGCTAATTTCCAGGATGCTCTTTTTTCCCAAGAGACTCAGGAACTCACGGGGCACAAAGCGCTCGTAGACGGCATTCAGCGCCGTCAATTCGGCGGTCCGCTGCCTAACCCGCTCTTCCAGGATTTCGTTGGCGGTCTGCAGTTCTTGGTTTTTCTCTGCCAGGTCCCTTTTCAAACTGCTGATGGTCAGATGCGTGTTGACCCGGGCGATCACCTCTTCCGGTTGAAAAGGCTTGGAGATATAATCCACCGCTCCCAGATCCAACCCTTTCACCTTATCCTTGGTGTCGGTGAGGGCGGAAAGAAAAATAACCGGAATATCTTTGAGTTCCGGGTCGCTTTTAAGATGCCGGCACACCTCGTACCCATCCATCTCTGGCATCATAATGTCCAGCAGGATGAGGGACGGTTTCGCTTTTGCAGCAATGGCCAAGGCGCTGGCGCCACTCTTGGCCACGAGCAGTTTGTATCCCCGGCCATCCAGAGTTTGATGCAATACTTGCAGATTTGTGACATTGTCATCTACAAGCAATAATTGCTCCGGTTGTGGTTGGTTGGTGGCCGCTGAGGTCAACTCATTGGTCATATGGCTATTCTCCCTTTAACTGCTGGCAATCTCGTCCAGCCGGCTGGCTAGCTGCAACAAGCCTTCGAAGTCAAATTCCAGGGTCAATTGCTGAATTTCCGCCCCGTACCCGGCGGCGCTGTCAGTCCGGGCCGTCAAGGCCGCGGCGATGTCGGCCAGTTCCGTCACATCCCCAGCCGCAACGGCGTCTCGCAGATGCTGCGCCACTTCCTTGGCCAACTCCGGCGGCAACGGAGCGGGTTTATCCCCTCCCGCCGCCGGCCCTGGCGGCTTGACTTCCTCCAAAGCCTGAAGCGATGCCAGCACTCTTCGAAGTTCCCTGGAAAAATCGCTATAGGCCGGCTCCGGCAATCCCTGGCCGCCCCCCTTGAACCATCCTTCCAGCGCAGCGGCGGCCTCTTGCAGCCCTGACGCGCCAATATTGCCGGCGGCGCCCTTCAGGGTGTGGGCCAGAATTGCCGCCTCTTGATCCTTACCCGCGGAAGCATATGCTTTAATAGCCTCAGCCGCCCCCTGAGAGTCCTTCCCGAACTGCCGGAGAATTCTCAGATAAGTTTTCTGGTTGCCCAAGAGCCGCTTGAGACCCGCGGCCACGTCGATGCCGTCCAGTTTAGGCAGCGCTTCGGCCTCCTCGGGCATAATGGGTCTGGCGGGCTCTGCAGCCGCCGGTTCCGCTTCCGCCTGAGTTGCAGGCCTGCCAAGATATTGTCCCAGGGTGCGGTACAGTTCGTCCGGATCGATCGGTTTGGTGATATGATCATTCATGCCGGCTGCCAATGATTTTGCCTTATCCCCGGCCATGGCATGAGCGGTCATGGCGATGATGGGCAAATCCTGGCGGCGGGGGTCGCGGCGGATGACCTGGGTGGCCTCGTACCCGTCCATGACCGGCATCTGCACGTCCATGAGCACCGCATCAAAATCGTCTTCACTGACTGCTTTGACCGCTTCCCGGCCGTTCGTGGCCAGGGAAACCTTGACGCCCGCTCCGGCCAAAATCTCCATCGCCACCTGCTGATTGATCTCGTTATCCTCGACCAACAGCACCCTGGCTCCCTGGATGGTTTGCCCCACCCTGCCCTCCAATGCGACTTCTTTGGGGGGGGCGGGAGCGCGGTCGGCCACACGGTCTCCGAATGTCTGCATGATGGTGTCAAAGAGCAATGAGGGACTCACCGGCTTGATGAGGAAACCGTCCAGTCCTGCGTCTTCAGCCTGACCCATGATCTCTTCCCGGCTATAATTGGTGACCATGATTATAGCGGGGATCTTGCTCAAATGGGGATGAGTCTTAATGATCCTGGAGGCTTCGATGCCGTCCATACCCGGCATCTTCCAATCCATGACCACCAACTCAAAGGGGTGGTCCGGCGAGGCTTTCTCGATCTCCGCTAGCCCCTCCTCTCCTGAAGCAGCCTGGGTGACCTCAAAGGTAAAGGATTTCAAAATTTCCTGCAAAATCTGCCTGGAGGTGGCATTGTCATCCACCACCAACACCTTCATGCCTCGCAGGTCCCGGGAAGGCACCAACCCCTTTTTCGCCTTTTCTTTGCCAAGGCCAAAGCTGGCGCTAAAGATGAAGGTGCTGCCCTGGCCGGGTTGGCTTTCCACCCAGATCTCCCCGCCCATCAGGTCCACCAGACGTTTGCTGATGGTCAGGCCTAAGCCGGTGCCGCCGTATTTCCGGGTGGTGGAAGTGTCGGCCTGGGAGAAGGCCTGGAAAAGTTTGTTGATTTGCTCCCGAGTCAGGCCAATACCGGTGTCACTTACCGAGAATTTCAGGGTTACCCGATCCTGGTCCCGGGCAATCATTTCCGTGGAAACCACGATTTCGCCGGACTCGGTAAACTTGATGGCGTTGTTCGTCAAGTTTAAGAGCACTTGCCCCAGCCGCAAGGGGTCCCCCACAAGGAAACGCGGCACGTCGGAAGAAATACCGAACAAGACCTCCACCTGCTCTTTTTCCCGGGCTTTTACCGTGAGCAGGGTGGCCAGGCTATCCAGCACTTCATCCAGATTGAAGTCCACCGACTCCATGGAGAGCTTGCCGGCTTCAATCTTGGAGAAATCCAGAATGTCGTTGATAATTCCTAACAGGGTATTGGCGGATGTGTGGATTTTACTGATATAGTCATGTTGTTTTGCGGTCAAATCAGTCTTAAGCGCTAAATAACTCATACCGATGATGGCGTTCATCGGGGTACGGATCTCGTGGCTCATGTTGGCCAGAAAATTGCTCTTGGCCTGAGTGGCGGCCTCAGCCGCAGCACGCGCCTGCTGTAACTCCTTTTCGGCCCGGTCCCGGTCAACCGAAACGGCGATGGTCTTGGCAATGCCGCTGAGGGCATGCACCGTATCGGGATTCAGTTTCGTCCGGGAAAAAAACGCCATAACGCCCACCACCCGGCCCTCCACCACCAGGGGATGACCGACAAAACTCACCAGACCGTTTTGTTTCACCCATTCCTTGTCATCGATATCAGGCTCTATACCCACATTATTGGTAAAGCGCGGCTGGACTTCCTGGGCGATACGGCCAATTTTATAGCTGCCCACCGGTATCCGACTCCGGGTGCCATCGGTTTGGGTGTGGATCCCGGCACTGGCTTGCATCTCCAGCAGGTCACCCTGTTTATTTACTATCCAAATCCGAGCCAGGGCTGCATCAAGCTGACGCACCAAACCTGCAGCACACAGTTGCAGCCTCTCCTGAATCGGTTTAAGGCTGGTCAAGGCATCGCCTACTTCGGAGCCCAAAAGCGCCAGTTGTTCCCTCTGCTTGGCATCGGTGATGTCCCAGCAGGTGCCGATCATCCGGGTAGCGACGCCAAGTGCATCACGCAACACCACCGCGCGAGTCGCCACCACGTGCATACTGGCATCCGGCCAAATTACCCGAAATTCGCTGCTGTAATCCCGGACTCCTGCAATGGCCTGCCGGGTTTCCTCCCGCATCCGCTCCAGGTCATCCGCGTGGACGCGCTCCAAGAAAATTTCCCGTTGATCTGACAATTCCTCAGAGGTTAAGCCCAGGATAGATTCGGTGGCCTTATCCCAGGTGAGGGTACTATGGCTCAAATCTCTCTCCCAGATGCCGATGCCCGTAGCACCCAGGGTTAACTTCAAGCGCTCCTTACTATCCCGCAGCGCTTCTTCCGCCTTTTGCCGCTCTATCACCATTTGGTTAGCGGCTCCGGCCATGTCTTGAAATTCCCGAAAATTCACCTGCTCCGGTTTAATCCGGCTGTCTCCCGCCGCGGCGCGTCGAAAAAATTCGCCGAACGCAGCAAAGCTTGAGTTCACCTTGGAGGAAATGAAGGCAAAGGAAGTAAGGGTCAGGATGAATAAAAGGGCCAACACCCCGAGAATAAAACGCAGATAGAGGCGACCCGCCCGCTCGTACTTTTTGGTGGCCTGCAAGGTTCTGGCATCCATCATGACGAAAAAATCATCGATGGGCCGCATGATTTTCGCCTTTTCCTGGTGATAGGCCTCATCGTAGAGAATTTTAATGGCCCAGGTCCGATTGGGCTCGCCGTGTTTGGTAAACTCGCCGGAGCCGTCGTCATAGAGGCCTTTGACCGCATTCATGGCGGTCTCTTCAGTTCTCACCAAGGCATTTGAATTGCCTTCCGCCTTCAGCAGTTTGGCGAATTCCTCCTGGGTGGTTCCGACGTTTTTCAAAAGCTGGTAAAGGGAGATGGTTGGCCCTTCCGGTCGAGGTGCTTTGCCGGTTGCCGCCACAAAATCCCAGTAAATCCGTCCAAAGTCTTTGGGCCACGGCTTGGCGCCCTCGCGAATTGCCAAAATATCCCAATAGTATCGCTCATATTTAGGGTCACCAGTTACCACATAAGTTCTGGCAAAACGCGTCAGGTCGTTTGAAGTCTGACGTAAAAGCTCGGCCAACACGTAAGAGTCATAACGGAGCTTCTCGCTTTTTTCTAACTTCCGCTGGTTAATGAAAAGGAGCGCCGCCAATATCCCCAGCGTGATAATGAAGAGGAAAAATAATCCGAACATTATCTGGAATAATCTTTTAATCCTCATGGGTTACTCCACATGATCGTCTCCGACTTCCTAAGAGGAAGAAACTTTTGGCAAACGCGATAGCAAGAGGCCAACCAAGCCAATCTTATCATGTCAATGGCCAGAACCACAACGCCGCAACCAAGCGCCGGGGTTAAACCGAAATGCCGGCTTGCAATAACGGGTTTTCCTGGCCCCCGGAACCGCCATGCTCCCCTTGGAATGCCTCCCAGGGGATTTTTTCCGGAAGCGTCAGGAGTTGCGAGGCGGGAGGAATTTTTGGGGCACCAGATTGACCCGGGGCACCCGGCCCAGAGGATTTTCATCCACCAGCATAGGGCATCCGTAAGCTCGCTCCAGTTGCTCATAAGTAAGAACTTCGGCGGGTGGCCCCGCTTGGACGGCTTTCCCCTCTTTCAACAGGAGCAGTTGTTCAGCGTACATGGCGGCCAGGTTCAGGTCATGGGAAACCATAACCACCGTCAGGCCCCGTTCTTGTTGCAATTGCGCCATCAGGTCCATGATGCTCACCTGATGGGCCGGGTCCAAGGCCGCAGTGGGTTCGTCCAGGAGAATAAGGCGCGACTGCTGGCAGATAGCCCGGGCGATGATTACCCGCTGCAATTCCCCGCCGCTGAGTTGCGGCAAGGGCCGCTGGGCCAGGTGAGACACGTTGGTAAAGGCCATGGCTTCTGCAGCCAATTCCAGGTCTCTTGGCTTTTCCAGATCCAGCCATCCCACGTGGGGCGAGCGCCCCATGAGGACCACTTCCTGGACGGTAAAAGGAATATCCGTGGCCACCCGTTGGGGCACTACCGCGACCAGACGGGCCAGGGCTTTTTTCGAAAAATGACCTATCGGGGTCCCCCAGAGTTCCACCTGCCCCTGCTGGGGTTTCACCGCCCCGGCCATGGTTCGTAAGAGCGTGGTTTTCCCCGAGCTGTTAGGTCCGATGATAATGAAAAAGGCCCCTTCCGGCACCGCGATGGAGAGATCACGGAGGACCGGCTGCTGGCCGTAAGAAACGTGGAGATGTTTTGCCAGAACCGCGGGAGGCGTCATCTGGACCTCATCAACAGGAGAACGAACAGCGGCGCGCCTACCATGGCGGTAATCACTCCCACGGGCATCTCCCCCTGTGAGGGCAGTATTCGGGAGACCAGATCGCACACTATCAGGTAACTCCCTCCTCCCAGGAGGCAGGCGGGAATGAGGAGCCGGTGGTCCGGCCCCAGCCGGAGCCGGAAGAGGTGGGGGACCACCAGCCCGACGAATCCCACCAGGCCGGATTGGCAGACCGCTAAACTCACCATCAAAGAGGTGACGATGAGCAGGACCCGGGAGGTTAGGGCCACGTTCAAGCCCAGGTACAGGGCCGTCTCTTCTCCCATGAGCAAAAGGTTCAGGGGCCGGGCCAGGCAGAGTACCACCAGGAAACAAGGCAGCAAGAAATAGATCAAAAAAGTTGTCTGGTCGGGGGCGGACATGGAAAGGTCGCCCATCAGCCAGTAGAGCATGTTGTGTAACCGCGCATCCTGGGTGATGGACACCAGGAAGATGATCGCGGCGGAACAGAAGGCGTTCACCATGACGCCGGAGAGCAGCAATGAACCTTTCCGGCCCCCAGGCTCGCCGGCGGTGATCACCAGGACCAGCAGCAGGGTGCCCATGCTTCCCAAAAAAGCCAAAAGCGCCACGCCGGGGAAGGGGGCCAACCCCGCCAACAGCCCCAAAATGGCCCCCACTGCGGACCCGCCGGAGATTCCCAGGATATAGGGATCGGCCAGGGGATTGCGCAGCAGGGCTTGAAACACCAGGCCGCCCAGGGACAGGCTGGCGCCCACCAGACCTGCCAACAGCACCCGGGGCCAACGAATTCGCCAGATAATGGTGGTCAGGATGTCATCGGGACCACTTTGGCCCAAAAGCGCCGCCAGGTTTTGGCGCCAACTGGCGGGAGTGGAGCCCAGACACATCCCCAGGGCCAGACTGAGGGCCAAAAGCAGGCCACCCAGTGTGACCGTCCACAGCAAACGCCGCGCTAAAGAGAGGTTGCTCCAACTCATGGCAAAGTCACTTTCAATTCAGGATGGATCAGGCCAAAGAGCATTTCCAGTCCGTTAAGGAGCCGGGGAGAGGGGCGATCCACCAGGTCGGAATCAATGAGAAAGATGCGGTGGTTGCGGACCGCGGGCAGAGTCTCCCAGCGCTCCCAGCCGGCCTTGACCTGCTCAAAGGCGCCTCCCCGGTCCATGGAGGTGATGATGATGACCTCGGGTTTCAGGGCCAAAATTTGTTCTTGCGAAAAACGGGGATAGGAAACTTTGCCCGCGGCCAGGTTCAGACCTCCGGCGGTGGTGATCAATTCATCCAGAAAGGTGTGTGACCCGGCGGAGACGATGGGGGAAATGCCGATCTGAAAAAAGACCCGCGGCCGGTGGACAACGTGAGCCCCCAGATCTTTGATGCGTTGATAGCGGCGGCTCAGGTCCGTGGCCAATTCCCTGGCTTTGGCCTCAGCCCCTAAGAGCTTGCCGATTTCCTCGATAGTGGCAATCACCCCCGGCACGTTATGGGGGTCAACCACATAGACCGGAATCCCTAAACCTTGCAAGCGGTCCACCACATGGCGAGGATTGCCGTCCTTGATGGCCAGACAGAGATCGGGCCGCAAGGCCACGATCCTCTCCAGGTCAGGGGAGATATACGAACCCACTTTGGGCAACTCCCGGGCGGCGGGGGGATAGTCGCTAAACTGCTCGACCCCGCGCACCCGGGAGCCGGCTCCCAGGGCGAAGACCATCTCGGTGAGACTGGCAGCCATGGTCACCAGCCGCTGGGGAGCAGCCGGGAGATTTACCTGCCGGCCCAATTGATCGACATGGACCTCAGCTAAGGCGTGCCAGGGCAAAAATGCCGCCAGCAGCCCAAGACCGCCCCCTACGATAACTTTCCCCAAACCTTTGCAGAGTTGCATCTTGCGAACCGCGCCGCCTTATATCTCCAGTCTGAGGCCCCCGATAATCTGAAACCGGGGGGAGGAAGACCCAAACACCTCTTCATAGTTTTTATCGAAGAGATTCATGGCCCGGGCCATGAGTTGCACGCGCCTGATGTGGCCCCAGTTTTGCTTCACCGTGTAGTAGGCGGCCAGGTCCGCGGTGAAAAACCCGCCGTTGACCACCCGAGCGGCCCAGTAGGGGGGCGTGTTGTCCGGCCGCCGGTCGGCCCGGGCGCCGATATACAAGCCATGGAAATTCACTTCCACGGGACCATAGACATAATTTAAATCAAAATTCCAGGACTGCCGGGGACGGCGCAAGAGGTTCTGACCGGTGACGATATTGATATTCACCAGGCCGCCATCATCAAGCACCTTGAGTTCGGTCAGATAGGTATAGGCGGTGCGGGCCGTAAACCCTTTAAAAGGTTTGGCCTGTAGATAGAGTTCAAAGCCCTTAGTGCGGGCCGCGGCAATATTGAAAAAACTGCCGGTGGTCCAGCCGGTCTGGACATATTGGATCATGTCGGTAAAATGGTTTTCAAAATACGTCAGCCCGCCTTGCACCCGGTCCTTCCAGAGCCATTGGTCAAAGCCCACTTCCCAACTGATATTCTTCTCCGGCAACAGGGCTGCATTGCCGAGAAAAAATGGGTTGAGCGAATTGGTCTCCAAAAAGGACGGCGCCTTCACCGCTTTGCCGCCCGCAGCCCGCAAGGTGGTGTCCGTTTCCGGGATACGCAGGGCGGCGGAGGCCCGGGGACAGAATTCCAGTTTCTGAAAGGCCCGGTTGTCCTCAACGCTGCCGCCCACGGTCAGAAAGAGCCGGTCCCAGACACCCGTCTGCTGCTGGAGGTACCAGGTATAACTGCCCCGGCGGGCTTTATTCATGCTATCGCTGTAATGAGAGGTAGTCCAGTCCCAACCGTTGCTCCAGCCTTTATACTGGGCATGCCGCATCTCCACCCCCACCGTCGTGGTGGAGGCCAGGTTCTCTTTGGACCCGAAGGTAAAATTGGAGCGATAATTTAAGGTCCATTGTTTTTCCAGGTCCCGGCTGTAATAATTGGTGGTTTGAAAGTTTACGAAGAAGGGGTTGGCCGGATTGTTATACCGGGAATCCAGGTTCAGGAATCCCAGCAGCAGCTCATTTTGCCACCAGGAAAAGGGCTGATAGTTCCCCCCCAAACCTATTAACACCGTGGAGGTTTTTTGGTTCTGGTCGGGGTCCAAGCCGTTGCCGCCGAAACATTTGGCATCAAACCGGTCGCCGTAGCTGGTGGGAAACCCAAAATAAGTATTGACATAGTAGTTCGTCAAGGTGAGCTTCAGCTTATCCGAGGGTTCCAGGTCGAAGCGGGCGTTCACCACATTGCTGGCGTAGCGATTGTTGATGGGCAAGATCCCGGTATCATCATAACGGCCGTAGGCCATGGAATAGGAAAATTTTTTCCAGGCGCCTTCCAGATTGACCCGCTGCTCACCGATGAGGTTGTTGCTGCTGTGACCCTCAGCATGGCCGCCCCACAGGCTGGTCAGGGTAAGTTTTGGCGACCCCTGGCCCTGACGGGTGAACAGATTGACCACCCCGGTCATGGCATCGTTGCCATATAAAGAACTCATGGGCCCCCGCACCACTTCGATGCGATTCACGTTGTCCACCGTCAAGTTATTGAAATCAAAGGCCCCGCCGATATCATTGAGCCGGAAGCCATTCATCATGACCAGGTTCATATTGCTGTTGCCCCCTCTCATGAAGAGGGCGGTCTGGCCACCGCGGCTGCCGGCTTGCGAGATGATGGCCCCGGGGACATCCCGAAGAAATTCCTCCACCCGGGCATCTTGCCGGGCCTCCATCTGTTTTTTGGTTATGGTGGTGGTGGAGACGCTGGTTTCTTTCAGCGGAACTTCGGTCCCGGTGGCAGTCACCACTATTTCACTTAACACCTGCACCCCCTGCTGGTCAGTTTCCTGTCCCCAAAGGGGAACAAAGGTGAGGAAAATCCAGAGCACCGAGCCACAGCAACCATAGAGCGCCTGCTTTTTCAATGGAGCACCCTCCTCTGCGCAGAGGCCTTGGAGGGGTCCTCCGGTCCCCGAGCTACGCCCGTCAGGCGCACCAGGGGATAGAGGGGACGAAGGCGGTCGTGCTCCCCCATGGTTACTAAAAGATGGATCGGTTCGCATCCCAGGCCCAACAGAAAATGCCAGGCCTCAGCCAAATTCAGGCCGCCCTGCCGGGAAACCACGACTTCCAAGGGACCATCAGGCCGGATCAGTCCCTGATAGTGGGTTGCGGTTTTCAGGCCTTCCGGCGGTTCCTCCTCCCCCAGTAAATAAACAATGACTCCTTGTGTCATCACGCCCTCCAAGAAAAAAGGTAAGGGAGCGCCAGGCCCCCTGAGGCATGATCCACGCGGACAAAAAAATCCTTGAGCCCGTGTGGACCCAAGGATTGCACCCAGTTTGCTTGATCCCTGGTTTGGCTGCGGAGATTTGCCATCTCGCCGCACACCACGACTTCCCCAAGGCCTCGTTGGGAAAACCGGCAAGCTTACAGGCAGGTCTTCTGACTCCCGGATCCTTCTACTACCTGCGCCTTCCCATCCTTTTAAGAAAGGATAGTGGCTCTGTGCAGCTTTCGTCCCCGGTTACAGCGGCGGGACCGCGCCGGTTTTGCACCGGCTTCCCTTTTAATCCCCGAAGGGCGCCTGTAGGCTATTAGAAGTCTATCTTAAAAGAAAGTTCCTCCCTGTCAAGGGAAAAAAGTGAAGTTGGCCCTCTGCTTCGCTCTCAGCTCCTTTGGGCACATTGCCACAACGGCCGTTTGAGCGTGCCCGTGCGGCGGTGGGACCTAATCGAGCCCAGGCGTATCTGCTTGACCCAACTGACCACAACAGATAATATTCATGGGGTTGAAAAGATCTATTTGGCAAAACTGCCGAAGGAAAAATTATGTACAAAGTCACCCTGGAAGACCATGACACGGTTGTCCGGATCAGACGGGAGTTGATGGACCAGGAAACCGTATCCAGATTCCTGGACCTGATCAATCTGGCCGCGGTGCTGGAAAAAAGCCGATTTGCCGACGCCAAAGAAAAGATCCTGGCCCGCATGCTGGGGTTTCCCACCGGGGTGGATATACTCCGCAATCCCGTCCTCAATAAAGACGCGGCCTTCACGGAAGAGGAGCGGGAAATCCTGGGGCTCCGGGGTCTGTTGCCCGCCCGGGTCCAAACCATGGAAGAGCAGGTGATGCGGACCCTGGAGAATATCCGGAAAAAGCCTACGGATATCGAGAAATATATCTTTATGATCGGCCTGCAAAACCGCAACCGGACCCTGTTCTACCGGGTGGTCCTGGATTACATCGAAGAAATGATGCCCATTATCTATACCCCTACCGTAGGGCAGGCCTGCCAGGAATATGGCCATATTTTTCGCCGCCCTCGGGGCATCTTCATTTCGGCGAAAGACCGGGGACGCATGCCGGAACTCTTGCGCAACTGGCCGTATGAAGATATCCGTATCATTGTGGTCACTGACGGGGAGCGCATTCTCGGCCTGGGAGACCTGGGCGCGGACGGCATGGGCATTCCCGTGGGCAAGCTGGCGCTTTATACCGCCTGCGCCGGCATCCACCCCTCGTATAGCCTCCCGATAACGCTGGACGTGGGCACCGAAAACGAGGACTTGCTGAACGACCCTTTATACATCGGGCTCAAACAACGGCGCTTGCGCGGCGCGGCCTACGATGATTTTATCGAAGAATTCATTGTGGCGGTCTCCGAGGTCTTCCCTCGCACCCTGGTACAGTTTGAAGATTTTGGCAATCTCAACGCCTTCCGACTCTTGGAACGCTATCGGGAGCGCCTCTGCACCTTCAACGATGACATCCAGGGCACCGCCGCCGTGGCCCTGGCCGGATTATATTCAGCCTTGCGGATTACCCATGGCAAGCTCCAGGAGCAAAAAATCCTCATCGCGGGGGCCGGGGAGGCCGGGATCGGTATCGCCGAACTGACCGTGGCCGCCTTGGTCGATGCGGGCTTATCGGTTGAGGAGGCC
Organism: Desulfobacca acetoxidans; assembly: GCA_022736495.1. The sequence goes on along the minus strand of DZCR01000062.1, from coordinate 4,070 downwards.
CGCCAGCGGTGCTGGTTTGTGGATTCCAAAGGCCTGGTGGTCAAAAGCCGCAGCGATCTGAGCGGCCGTAAACTGCGCTATGCCCATGACCACGAGTTCATCTTTGATTTGGCGGCGGTGGTGGCAGCCCTGAAACCCACCGCCATTATTGGGGTTACCGGCAAGCGCAACCTCTTTGCGCGCCCGGTCCTGGAGGCCATGGGTAAGATTAATGGCCGGCCCATCATCTTCCCCCTGTCCAATCCCACCTCCAAAGCCGAATGCACCGCAGAAGAAGCCTATAGCGCCACCGGGGGACGGGCCGTCTTCGCCAGCGGCAGTCCCTTTGACCCCGTAACCTTTGAGGGCAAGACCCTGGTGCCGGGTCAGGGGAACAACGTCTACATTTTCCCCGGGATCGGGCTGGGCGTGATCGCCTCCGGGGCCCGGCATGTCATTGATGAGATGTTTTTTGCCGCGGCCAAGTCCCTGGCCGCGCACATATCACCAGAAGACCTGGAGCAGGGGCGGGTCTTTCCGCCGCTGGCCCGGATCAAAGAGGTCGCGGCCGCCATTGCCGCCGCGGTGGCCGAAGTGGCCTACCAGCACAATCTGGCCACCAAGCCCAGACCCGACGATATTCTGGCCGCCATTAAGGCCCTGATGTATGAGCCGCAGTATCGCAGTTACGTTTAGGTTACCTCTGTTCCGGCCCAGGATGCCCGTTCCGATCACCACGACCTGGGGCCTGCCCGGCTGATCAGCCATCGGGATAGGCCATCTTGTAGGGATCGACCAGGCGATCGAAATCCTCCGCAGAGATGAAGCCGAGCTTCAAGGCCGCTTCCTTGAGCGTCAACCCCTCGTCTTGGGCCAGATGGGCAATCTGCGCCGCCTTGTCATAGCCGATGGCCGGAGAAAGGGCCGTAACCAGCATCAGGGAGCGGTGCAGGTAGGCGTCGATCTGCTCGTAATTGGGTTTAAGGCCCGCCACCAGAAAATCGGTGAAGTTATTACAACTGTCGGCCAGAATCTTGATGGACTGGATCACGTTAAAAATCAGCAGCGGTTTATAGACGTTCAGCTCCAGGTAGCCACCGGCCCCGCCGAAGGTCACCGCCGCATCATAACCCATGACCTGCACGGCTACCATGGCCAGGGCTTCACACTGGGTGGGGTTGATTTTCCCGGGCATAATCGAGGACCCCGGTTCATTGGCCGGTAGATGCAGCTCGCTCAGTCCGGCCCGGGGGCCGCTCGCCAGCAGCCGGATGTCATTGGCAATCTTGTACAGGGACACTGCCAGGGTCTTCAGCCCGGAGCTGGCCATGACAAGGGCATCGTGGGCTTGCAGTCCGGCAAATTTGTTGGGCGCGGGCACAAAGGGCAGACCGGTAAGGTCGGCAACGTGCTTTATGGTCAAATCCCCGAAGCCCTTGGGGGCGTGGAGGCCCGTACCCACCGCAGTCCCGCCCAGGGGCAAGCGGTATAGCCCGGGCAGGACCCCCCAGATGCGCTCCAGGTTGTCGTCCAGCAGCCCCACATATCCGGAAAACTCCTGGCCCAGAGTCAGGGGCACCGCATCCATCAGGTGGGTCCGCCCGATCTTGACGAGTTCCGCCCAACTCTGGGCCTTTTCATCCAGGGCATCTCGTAACTTCTTAACCTTGGGAAGAAGCTGGGCTTGAATCGCTGTCGCTGCGGCAACATACATGGCCGCCGGAAACACGTCGTTGGTGGATTGTGACATATTGACGTGATCATTGGGGTGAACAGGGTCTTTACTCCCCAAGACGCCGCCGGCCAGCTCGATGGCCCGGTTGGCGATCACTTCATTGACGTTCATGTTGCACTGCGTGCCGCTCCCGGAGATCCAGACCGGGATCGGGAAATTGCCCTCCAACTTGCCCTCCATGACTTCCTCGGCAGCCCGCAGAATGAATCCAGTTTTATCATGCGGCAGTTTGCCCAGCGCATCATTAGCCAGGGCCGCAGCCTTCTTGATCACGGCTAAGGCCCTGATCACCTCCTGGGGCATCAGGTCATCGCCGATGGCAAAGTAGGTGATCGCCCGCTGGGTTTGGGCGCCCCAATAGCGGTTCGCCGGGACGGCAATTTCCCCTAAACTGTCACTTTCCGGTCTCGTGCCCACCTGTTTAGGACCCATGCGGCTCTCCGTCATAATGAGTAATTACTCTTGGTCCCGGCAGTCAATCTCAGCCGGCTGGATCAGATGTTCCAGCTTTTCGGTGAGTTTGCTGTTCTCAGAATAATCCACCGGACAGGCGATCACGGATACTGTGTCGTCAGTCAACGCTTTTTTAAGGGTCGGCAACAATTCGCCGGCAGCTTGAATCAAGTAGCCCTTGGCCCCGAAACTCTCGGCATACTTGACAAAATCCGGGTTGCCGAAGTCCACGTGCGAGGAGCGCTTCAGCCTCATTCCCATCTTCCATTTGATCAGGCCGTAGCTGTCGTCCACCCAGACCAGGATGACGAAAGGAATCCTTTCCCGCAGCGCCGTTTCGATTTCCTGGGAGTTCATCATAAAACCGCCATCGCCCGTAACCGCCAAGACCTTGCGCCGGGGGCGGGCCAGCTTGACCCCCAAGGCGCCTGGCACGGCAAACCCCATGGTGGCCAAGCCGTTTGAAACCAGGCAGGTGTTGGGCTGATACGTGGGATAAAGGCGAGCCATCCACATCTTAACCGCCCCGGTATCAACGAGGACGATATCCTCCCGGCCCAGGGCGGCGCGGGTTTCTGCCACCAGGCGTTGGGGCTTTATCGGATAGGACGCATCGTACCGGCCGCGCTCCAGTTCCTCGCGCAGCAGGCAGCGAATTTTCAGATCGAAGGCGTCCAGGCCGGGCTTGGGGGAGACCTGGGCAGCCAGGGCGGAAAGCGCGGCGGAAATGTCTCCCACCACCTCCGCCGTCACGTTGTAATAGGCGTCCACCATGGCCGGAAAGCGATGCAGGTGAATGATCTGCTTGTCTCCCTGGGGATTCATCCAGGCGGGAGCGAATTCTTGCAGTTCGTACCCGACGCTGACAATCACATCCGCCTGGTCAAATCCGAAATTGACGTAATCATGCACCATGAAACCCATGGTCCCGAGGGCGTTGGGGTGGTCGTCGGGAAACACGCCTTTGCCGTGGAAGGTCGTGGCCACCGGTATCCTCAGCTTTTCTGCAAAGTGGATCAAAGCCTCCTGGGCCTGGTGGCGCGCCGCTCCATGTCCGGCCAGAATGATGGGCGCTTTGGCCGATTCCAGCACCCTGGCCGCCTGGGCGATCTGGTCCAAGGCCGGGGCCTGGGCATGAACCGGATGCACGACCAGGGGCCTAATCTCCTGGGGGACGGGCATGGCTTCGACATCCTGGGGGAGGGCCAGATAGGCCGCACCGGGCCGCTCCGTCTGGGCGGTATGAAAGGCGTTGCGGATCATTTCGGGCGCCGCCTCCGGGGTGAGGAGCGTATCGGCCCACTTGGTCACCGGCTTGAACATGCTCACCAAGTCAACCACCTGGTGGGTTTCTTTGTAGATCCGGCCTAACCCCACCTGGGCGCTGATGGCCACCAGGGGCGCACTGTCCGTCTGGGCGTCGGCTACCCCCAACAGGAGGTTAATGGCTCCGGGACCCAAGGTGGCGAGACAGACCCCGGCCTTGCCGGTGACCCTGCCGTACATGTCCGCCATGAAGGCTGCCGCCTGTTCGGAACGCACCAGGATAAACCGAATGGACGTATTATTCAGGGCATCCACCAGGTGGATGATCTCTTCGCCGGGGAGGCCGAAAATGAACTCCACGCCCTCGTTTTCCAGGCATCGTGCCATAAGCTGCGCTACGTTCATGGTTCTCAGCAAAAACTAAATCAACTGATTCTTTATCAATAGTCTTATTACTCAGGCCACAAAATTGTTCCCATCATGAGCACCAAAATCTATGAAGATGCATTGTGTGGCCTTTTGGCATGGGAACCATTAAATGGCCTGAGTAATAAGTAATTTTATTGCATCTCCCTAAAATAAACGCCTCTTCGCTATTTAGTGTGGGTAGCCATAACTAATTAATATGTCAGCAAAT
>DZCR01000061.1 GCA_022736495.1 Desulfobacca acetoxidans | reverse complement strand
TAAATATTATTAGCAAACAGAATTATTTCGAGCATGTTGGAAATGCAATTGCCATAAAACTTTTAGAATTCCGGAGAGAACTTGATATCTGGATTTAGTCAATGTAGGGCGGGCATTGCCCGCCATGAATAACAGCTTGAAAGAGACGGTGGGCGGTGCCCACCCTACATTTTTGGTCGCTTTCGCATTTGTTTTTTTGCTGAAAGCTGAAAGCTGACTGCTGATAGCTATATGCTAAAAATCGCCATCACCGGAGGGGCCGGCTCAGGCAAGAGCACTGTTGCCAGGATGTTTAAGGAACTTGGCGCGCAGGTGCTGGATGCTGACCAGATAGCCCGGGACGCGGTGGCGGTGGGAACCCCGGCCTGGCAGGAGTTGCGTCGCGTCTTTGGTGAAGATTTCTTTAACCTTAACGGCACGCTGAACCGATCTAGATTAGCAGAAAAGGTCTTCACCGACCCGGAGGCCCGCCGCCGCCTGGATGCCCTCATCCATCCTCTGGTGGCCCAAGGATTGCAAAACCAGGTGGCAGAATTGGAACGCCAGGGTGTGAACCTGGTGCTGGTGGAGGTGCCGCTGCTGTTTGAAACGGGGCGGGAGCGCAGCTTCGACCTGGTCATCGTGGTCGCAGCCTCTAAAGTCGATCAAATCCGGCGCCTTGGGAGCCGGGATCACCGGGGGGAAGAGGAGATTGAGGGGATTCTGCAGGCGCAGTGGCCGCTGGCCGACAAGGTGGCCCGGGCGGACTACGTGGTGGATAATTCCGGGGAGCTGAGTTCCACCCAACAACAGGTAAAAAACCTCTGGGAGAAATTACAAAAAATCCGCTTGACAGCAGATGCTAAAAAGGTTAGCGTCCTTAATAACCTACCCTAGAGCAATCTACTGGCCTATAAGTAAAAGTTAAGGAAATATCCCGTACATCCCCTTGGCGTTGGTGGGAACCTGTCTGCCCTTCTATCCCTCATCGCGGCTTTAAGCCGTAGGTAGCAGCCGTCCAGACGCGGGTCAAAAGATATACTGTCGAACGACAATTCTTAGTGGTAATTCTCTTAGGTCGCTACAATTAAACAGCACCTGGCGTGGGATGCGTTGATATGCCTAAACAAGAGGTAATAATGAATTTATCTGATTTAAAGCACAAAAAAATAAACGATTTAGCTTCACTGGCCCGGGACCTCAGCGTGGAAGGCGCGGCCGGGATGCGCAAACAAGAACTGATCTTCGCCATCCTGCAAGCCCAGGTAGAGAAAAACGGGGTCATCTCCGGCGGCGGCGTGCTGGAAATCCTCCCGGACGGCTTCGGGTTCCTCCGGGCCCAAGATTATAATTATCTCCCCGGCCCCGACGACATCTATGTCTCGCCTTCTCAAATCCGCCGCTTCAATCTGCGCACCGGAGACACCATCTCCGGGCAGATTCGCCCACCCAAAGAAGGGGAGCGCTACTTCGCCCTCCTCAAGGTGGAGACGGTCAACTTCGAAGACCCCGCCGTGGCCCGGGACAAGATTCTCTTTGATAACTTAACGCCCCTCTATCCCGACCAGCGTTTAAAACTTGAAACGACCCTGGACAACTTCTCCGCCCGGATTATGGACCTGATGACCCCAATCGGCATGGGTCAGCGGGGTCTCATTGTCGCCGCGCCCCGCACCGGCAAAACCATGTTGCTCCAGAATCTGGCCAACAGCATCGCTACCAATCACCCCGAGGTCGTGCTCATCGTGCTGCTCATCGACGAGCGCCCCGAAGAAGTGACGGACATGCAGCGCAGCGTCAAGGCCGAGGTGGTCAGCTCCACCTTTGATGAGCCACCCCAGCGCCACATCCAGGTGGCCGAGATGGTCCTGGAAAAAGCCAAGCGCCTGGTGGAGCACAAGCGGGAGGTGGTCATCCTGCTTGATTCCATCACCCGCCTGGCCCGGGCCTATAATACGGTGGTGCCGGCCAGCGGCAAGATCCTTTCCGGCGGTCTGGACGCCAACGCCCTGCAACGCCCTAAGCGCTTTTTCGGCGCCGCCCGCAACATCGAAGAAGGGGGCAGCCTCACCATCATCGCCACCGCCCTCATCGAGACCGGCAGTCGCATGGACGAAGTCATTTTCGAGGAATTCAAAGGCACCGGCAACATGGAGATTCACCTGGACCGCAAGCTCACCGAAAAGCGCGTCTTCCCGTCCATCGACATCAACCGCTCCGGCACTCGGAAGGAAGAATTGCTGCTGCCGCCGGAGGACCTCAACCGCATCTGGATCTTGCGCAAGCTGCTGTCGCCTTTAAGTCCGGTGGACAGTATGGAATTCTTGCTGGAAAAACTGCGGGGGACCAAGAACAACACCGAATTTCTGGGGGCCATGAACCGCTGAGGATCATCTACATCGGCAGATCGAGTTTCCGTCCTCTCACACCATCGTGCGCAGGTCCCTTATACGGCGGTCCTGAAGCAGCCTGAGACCAGCGCAGATAATCGAGCCGCAACACTATCCCATTTAATCTAAAGAACCGCTTCGGCAAGGCCCCGCGGTACAAAAGGCCCCGGCATTCCGCTTTGCCTGCGGCTTCCTTCAGATTCTTCCCCGCGATAAACACCTTGCAGACCGGCTAACAGTTTTTCTCTGCCGGGCGCACCAAGCAGAAGAGGGGCGGTTCATCCGCCCCTCCCTTAATCACTAGCAACACTCATCCCGGACTGGGGAATCGGTTATTTCGGCACTTCCACCGTCAGGTAGAGGGTGCGGCCCATACGCTTAATCAGGAACCGGGCCACACTGCCTTTCTTCACCTTGGCAATGGCTGCACCATAGTCTTTGACCGTGCTGACCACGTTGCCGCCCACTTCCAGGATCATGTCTCCGGCGCGGATACCGGCCTCAGCCGCCGGACTCCCGGACTCCACCTGAACCACCACCACCCCCCGATTGTCCCGGAGGCGGAACTGCCGGGCCAGGTTTGGATCCAGGTTCTGGACCTCTAAGCCCAAGGGAGTTTTTTCACCCCCATGCTCTTCTTTGCCCTGAGCCTGTTGTGCTTCGGTAAGTTCCACGATGGTCAAGTGCAAAGTTTTCTCCTGGCCATTGCGCAGGACCTTGAGGGTAGCCTTGGCTCCCGGGGCCGTGTCCGCCACCATCCGGGGCAATTCATTCATTTCATGGATGGGATGGCCATTAAACTCAATGATAATATCACCCCGTTCGATACCGGCTTTGGCCGCCGGTGATCCGGGGTTGACCTCGGCCACCAAGGCGCCTTTCGGTTCAGACATGCCGAAGGATTTGGCCAATTCCGGGGTGATATTCTGGACCTGGACCCCGATCATCCCCCGGATCACTTTGCCCTTTTCCCGTAACTGAGGGATCACGAACTGGGCGATATTACTGGGGGTGGCAAACCCGATGCCCTGGCCGCTGGCCAAAATCGCGGTGTTGATGCCGATCACCTCGCCTTGCAGGTTGAGCAGTGGCCCGCCGCTATTCCCCGGGTTGATGGAGGCGTCGGTCTGGAGGAAGTTGTCATAAGGGCCGGCGCCGATCACCCGGCCTTTGGCGCTGATGATTCCCTGGGTGACAGTATGCCCCAGGCCAAAGGGGTTGCCCACGGCCAAGACCCAATCTCCCACCTGCATGGCGTCGGAATCTCCCAGCTTGAGAAAGGGCAGGTCCGCAGGCGGATTGACGATCTGGATCAAGGCCAGGTCGGTCTTGGGGTCCCGACCCTTGATGGTGGCCTGGTATTCTTTACCGCCCACTAAAATGACCTTGATCTTTTCTGCGCCTTCCACCACGTGGTTATTGGTCACAACATAGCCTTTGGGGTCAATGATAAAGCCGGAACCCAGGCTGCGGGTCTTGAAGCTCTTGGGCATCTGCCCGAAGAATTTGTCAAAGAAATCCCGGAAATCCCGGAACGGCCCTTCGGGCCCAAAGGGACCTTCCGGTCCAAACTGCGGTCCCGGTCCCGGTCTCCGTCCCTGTTGCTGTTGCTGTTGGCCCGGGCCAAAATATTCCTGCATCTGGTTCTTGACCACTTTCTCCGTGCTGATATTGACCACGGCCCCCGAAACCTGTTTGGCCAATTTGGCAAAGGTATCCGGGGCCAAAGAGGTAGGGGTTGGCGCTGGAACTGGCGCCTGTGCTTGGGCCCATGACGGCTGCGCCGTCGGACTTAAGGGGCCCAGACCCAACAGGGCGCCAATCAAGATCAGGCTAATTATGAGGCTGCGTTTTTTCATCTTTCTTCTCCTCTTTTTTCTGGCTGGGCGCTGGACCCGGCAGGGAAGTCATGGCAGACTTTTTCCCCACAACTACCAGAAGATATTTATCGGGATGGATATACTTGTCGGCAACTTGCTGAATATCGGCGGGCGCCAGGTGCTGGATGAGTTCCGGGTAGCGCCAGGGGTAATCCAAACCAAGGCCGTAGACCTCCACATAACCCAAGAGCCAGGCGCGTTTGGACATGGAGTCCATCTTGCGAGAAAAACTGCCAATCAGGTAGGACTTGGCATCTTTCAACTCATCGTCCGTCACCGGCTTCGTCTTGATACTCCGCAGCTGACCAACTACCTGATTGATGGCCTCACCGGCGGTGGCGTTCTTGGTCTCCAGCGTCACCGCAAAGGGACCGGGTTCCAGCCCCGGCGCAAAGGAACTGGAGACGCTATAGGCCAACCCGCGGTTTACCCGGATATCGTCCATCAGCCGGGAGGAAAACCCTCCACCCCCCAGGATGTAATTCATCACCTGGAAGGCGTAAAAATCCGGATTATCGCGGGCGATTCCCAGATTACCCAGGACGATATTGGCCTGGCTGATATCTTTATCGATTACCACCTCGTGGCGCTGCGTCAGGGGCGGAATGGGGGGCAGTTTGGCCGCCGGGATCGGCGCCGCGGCCCAGGCCCCGAAGGTTTTGGTCACCCACTGCTGGGCCTCTGCCGGGGTCAAGTCCCCCACCAGAGAAAGTATAGCATTATTAGGGCGATAGTATTTCCGGTGGAATTCCACCAGGTCGTTCCGGGTGATGGCCGACAGCCCCTGGGGCGTGCCCACCACCGGATGGGCATAAGGAAAGGAGCCATAGAGATTCTTGGCAAAGGCCCGGGAGGCTACCACCATGGGCTCATCCTCTTCGCTGGCCAGCGCCGCCTTAAACTGGCTCACTTTCCTTTGCATTTCCGCCACTGGAAAGGTGGGGTTCAGCAAAATATCCTTGAATAGGTCCAGGGCCGGCCCCAAATCCTTCTTTAAAACGGTCAGACTCACCGTGGCAAAATCATCACCTCCCGCGGCTCCAAGACGCGCCCCCATAAAATCCAGTTCTTCGGCAATCTTGGCCGAGGGGCGGGATTTGGTGCCGTTGAGCAGCAGCGAGGCGGTCAGGTTGGCCAGACCCTCTTTCCCTGGAGGTTCTTCTAGCGTCCCCGCCTTGATAATAAGTTCCAGGGTCACCAGAGGAAGTTCGCTCTGCTGGGAAAAGAGCCACACCAGATTGTTGGGCAGTTTCGCCCGGCTTCCCAGCACCGGGGTCTCCGGCGCCGCCAGAGCTGCACTGCTTAAAAGGAAAACTCCGATAACCACCCAGGTAAAGCGTTTGAACACTTTTGTCACCATCGCGCCTGCGCCTGATAGAGTAAGCCCGAACTAGCGTCCGGGATCAGCGAATCTCTTGTCCCGGTCGAAAATGTCCGGTGGGAGCCTTAGTGGTCTTAATGGGGACCAGAATCCCCACGGCCCGGTTATTGGCCACCAAATATTTCTTGGCCACCTCTCGGATCTGCTCACTGGTGACCTGCTGCATCTTAGGAACGAATTCTTTGAGCAACGTCCAACGGGCCACGGTCTCGGTCCTTCCCAAGAGCATAGCCCGGTAAAAGATGGAATCCATGGCCATATAAAAAGAGGCGGCCACTTGATTTTTGGCCTTCAGGAGTTCCTTGGCCCCCACCAACTCGGTTTGTAACCGTTTGATCTCCCCCTCCAAGGCTGCCTCTACCTGGGCCACGGTCTTTCCCGGCATGGGTTGGCCATAAAGGAAAAACACAAAGGGGTCGATGGTGTCGAAGCTATAGTCCGCCCCCGCCTCCAGAGCCAGTTTTTGCTTATACACCAGATTGTGATACAGACGGGAGCTGCGACCCTGGGAGAGAATCCGGGCCAATAGCTCCAAAGCATAGGCGTCATTACTCTCCCAGTTGGGAACATGATAATTTATGAGGATAGATGGAAACTGCGCCTCCCGGTGCACTTCCACTCGGGTCGGGCCATAATGTTTCGGCTCCTTGGCGGTCACCTTGGGAGGCTCCGGCCCCGCCGGGAGTTGGCCGAAGGTCGCTTCGATTTGGGCCAGAGCTTCTTTGGGGTCGATATCGCCCACCACCACCAGAGTGCAGTTATTGGGCAGGTAGTAGCGGTGGTAGTAATTCTGATAATCTTCCAGGGAGATACTTTCGATGTCGTGCAGCCAACCGATCACGGGCCACTGGTAGGGATGCGCTTGGAACGTAGCGGCCATGGCGGCTTCCTGCATGAAGCTGCCGGGATCGTCTTCGGTCCGCATCCGCCGCTCTTCGATAACCACCTTCTTTTCGAGATCGAAGGCCTTTTGGTCCACATTGATGCCTCGCATCCGGTCTGCTTCCATCTCCAGCCAGTGCTTCAACTGGTCCTTGGGGCCGGTTTCAAAGTAGGCGGTATAATTTCTGGAAGTAAAGGCGTTATCCGTGCCGCCTACCTTTTGCACTTCCTGAGAAAAATATTTGGGACCGTACTTAGCTGTTCCCTTGAACATCAGGTGCTCGCACAGATGCGAGATGCCGGTCTTACCCAGACATTCATTGCGGGAGCCCACCCGATACCAAACCTGGAGGGTAATAATGGGGGCCCGGGGTTCACGCAAGAGCAGCACCTTAAGGCCATTGCCCAGTTTGTGCTCCACTACCTTGTCAAAGAGATTGCCATTCTCCGCCGCTTTTAAGGGGAGGGCGCTCAAGCCTAGCCAGCAGAAGGCCAGGAGAGCCGCCATCAGCCCAAGGCCAACCCTGCCGGGCTTCCAACCTGTCCCGCTGCGGCCGGTCCCGCCAAATTTCAGACGTTTTGTGGTGAATGTCATAAGGATTCTGTCTTTGGAATAGGGTAAGGGTCAGAAAATAAATTGCGCATAATTATTTAGTTAACCTAAATTCTCCCCAGATAAATTTCAAGGGCGCCGGACTAAAGATTATTCCGGCACGGCGGTTTGTCGTCTGTCTGCCCCGGATATGGTTGCGGCCTTAGGCCGGGGCGTCCAGACCGCAAAGGTGATCAGGGCCGCCAGGCTGGCGCCGAATAGATCCAGAAGGACATCATAACCGCTTCCCCCTCGAGCCTTGGTAAAGCCCTGGTGTCCCTCGTCCGTCATGGACACCAGGAGGCAAAGTCCCAGGGCATAAAGAAAAGAGCGGCCCGGACCGGCGCCCAGGTGTCCCCGAAAAGCCCGGAACCAGAGAAAGTACATCACGCCGTAAGCCAGGGCATGGCCGGTTTTCCGGAGATAAAAATTGACCGCATTAATCTGAGCCGGTTTCAGGGCCACGAACCATGACAGGATCCATTTCAGCAGGCCAAAGGTGTGCTGGGCTGAAGCAACATCTCCCGACATGCCGATGATCGCCAACCCCCACAAAATAGGGGGCAGCCAGTAATGCAAAAAGTATGGGTCCCGCCAAAAAATCTTCAAAGGAAAATTCCTTCAATGCTGCCGAGGCCACCTGGAAGTCGAGGTTGCCCTAAAATTAATTAGACTCACTTTCTCGGGATTTTATTAAGGAAGTGATAAACGTAATTCTAGCAAAAAAGATAAGCTCTTGATATTTTAACATAAAATATCTAGCATTGAAATTTTCTCGGCCAAGACCTCAATCCATTACGCTTGCCTGGACCATGGATCATGATTTCCCGGCGACCCTTCCTTTATTCCAGGATTGCTTCCACAAAGCCTTCGGCGTCAAAAGGCCGCAGATCTTCCATGGCCTCCCCCACCCCGATGAAGCGCAGCGGTATGCCGGTCTCATGGACCACTGCCAGGGCCACCCCCCCCTTGGCGGTGCCATCCATTTTGGTGAGGATAAGGCCTGTGACCCCCACGGCTTCGTGAAATAACCGGGCCTGATTCAAGGCGTTCTGCCCGGTGGTGGCGTCCAGGACCAGGAGCACCTCATGCGGTGCGCCGGGAATTTTCTTGGCCGCGGTGCGGTGAATCTTTTTCAACTCCTCCATCAGGTTGACCTTGGTGTGGAGCCGGCCCGCGGTGTCCACGTAAACCGTATCCACCCCCCGGGCCGCGGCCGCGGCCAGGCCGTCGAAAACTACTGCGGCCGGGTCGGCCCCGGTCTTTTGTTTGACCACTGGGGCGCCCACACGCTCGCCCCAAATCTCCAACTGCTCCACCGCCGCGGCCCGGAAAGTATCCCCGGCCACCAACAGGGGGATCAGCCCCTGGCGGCGGTCCCGGTAGGCCAGCTTGGCCAGGGTGGTGGTCTTGCCCACGCCGTTGACCCCCACCAGCAGCACCACCCTGGGATGGGCCCTCACTTCCTCTTGGTCAGGGGCCGTCAGCAGGGTGATCATCTCCGCCTTGAGCGCGGCTTTGAGCCGTTCCACGTCCCCCAGTTCCCGACGCCGCAGTTTGTCCTGCAACGCCTGGATCAAAAAGAGGCTGGTGTCTACCCCTAAATCGGCAGTAATCAACAATTCCTCAAGTTCATCCAGAAGTTCGGCGTCGACGACCTTGCGACCTTTGAACAACCGGTCCAGCCTGCCGCTAAACGCCTCCCGGGTGCGTTGCAGCCGTTCCCGCAGACGCTTAAACCGCTGGCGGCGGACGGCTTCGGTCACTTCCCCGGGGAGTTCCAGGTCCTCGGCTGCCAAGGTTTCCTGGGAGATCGGTTCCACTTCTTCGGGAGCGGCCTGGACGGGCGGTGGTATGGGGACTTCTGGGGTCGTGAGGGCTTCGGAAGGCATCTCGTCTGGAAGATCGCCAGGGGAAACCGCTTCCTCCGGCGCGAGGGCTTCTTCTGGCGCTTCCCGACGAAAGCGGCGGAAGAAACCGCGGCGTTCAGGCGTAGCCTCAGTCTCGGCTGCCACTTCCGGCTCAAAAGGAGAAATCTCGGGGGCCTCCGGTTCGGGCTCCCCGATCACCTCGGCTCCGGCTTCCGGTAAATCCGAGGGTGCCTCGGACTCCGGCGCAGTCTCCTCCACGGGAGCTTCTTCGAGCCCCTCCTCCCGGTCTTGATCCTTGCCCTTGCGGCGAAACCAGCGGCGCATCGTTATGACGCCGTAATTTTAGAGAAATCGGCCATTTTCAGGAAAGTCCGGCTGATACGGACCAGCAAGGCCAGGCGGTTGCGGCGCAGATTAGGATCCTCAGCCATCACCAGGACTTTATCGAAGAAGGCGTCCACCGGACCTTTAAGACTGGCCAGAGCCCGACACACCCCGGCATAATCCCGCTGCTCCAGGGCCTGGGTCACCTGCTCCTCCATCAATTTCGTGGACTGAAACAGGATGTTCTCTTCTCCATATTGGAAGATGGCGGTATCAACCTCGCCGGCCTCGGCTGCCTGGGCGATATTGATGACCCGTTTAAAGGCCAGGGCCAGGGAGGGAAACTCCGGGCTCTGCCGGAATTCGTGCAGGGCCCGCACCTTGTCTGCCGCGTCCACCACATCCCGGCAGCCCGCAGCCAGAACTGCGGTGATGGTCTCATGGTCAAAACCTTCCGTTAAGAGGAGGTGCTGCAACCGGGTCTGGAAGAAGTCCAGGACCTCCAGGGCCGTTTCCTCCTTAGTGCGGTTGATCTTACCATTTAACAGTTCCAGGGCCGATGTCACCGCTTCCACCAGATCCAGGTGCAATTTCTGGCTGCGCAGGATACGGATGACGGCCAAGGCATGGCGCCGCAGGCCATAGGGGTCGGCGGTGCCCGTAGGGCTTAAGCCCACCCCGAAGCAGCCGCAGATGGTGTCCAGGCGATCCGCCAGACCGACCAGGGCGCCAATCTGATCCGGCGGCAGCTCGTCATCGGCATGGCGCGGCAGGTAATGGGTAAACAAGGCCTCGGCCACTTCCGGGGGCTCGCCGCTTAAGCCCGCATAGATGCGGCCCATCACCCCCTGGAGGCTGGGGAATTCCCCTACCATTTCCGTGGTGATGTCGGCCTTGCACAGGGTGGCGGCCCGCTGCACCCGCTCCGTAAGTTCCGGGGCCAGGTGCCCGGCGAGTGCCGCAGCCAGTTGCCGGAAGCGCTCCATCTTCTCATACGAGGTTCCCAGGAGGGAGTGGAACACCACCCCTTTCAGGGCGTCCACCCGGTTTCCCAGAGGCACCTTGGCATCTTCCTGGTAGAAAAACTTGGCGTCGGAGAGCCGGGCCCGGATAACGCGTTCATGCCCCTGGCGCACCACGTTGGGGTCCCGGGTCAGGGTGTTGTTTACCGCGATGAAATGGGGCAAAAGGCGCCCATCGGCGCCTCTTAAAGAGAAATAGCGCTGGTGCTCCCGCATGGAGGTAATAAGGACTTCGTCGGGCAGAACCAGAAATTTGTCTTCGAAATTTCCCACCACCACGGAAGGATATTCCACCAGAAAGGTGTTTTCTTCCAGCAAGCCGGGATTGGGCACCACCTCACCGTTCACCCCGGCGGCGGCTTGGGTTAACTCCTCCGCCAACAAGGCCCGGCGTTCGGCCGGATCCACAATGACCTTGGCCTGATTGAGGGCCGCGACATAAGCCTGGGCGTCGGCCACCTCTATAGCCTGGGGGGCCAGAAAACGGTGGCCGTAAGTCACCCCGCCGCTGACCACATCCCCCAGTTCAAAGGGGATCACCGCACCGCCGAAGCGGGCCAAAATCCACTGGATGGGCCGGGCAAAGGTGATAGTTTCGGCGCCCCAGTGCATGGACTTGGGGAAGCTCAGTCCCAGGATAAACCCGGGCAAAAGTTCCGGCAGGCGCTCAAAGGTGGGCCGCCCTGTGGTGGACTTGCTCACCGCCAGATAGATCCCTCGGGGCGTATCCACTTCGACGAGGTCGGAGACTGCCACGCCCTGGGTCCGGGCGAAGCCCACAGCCGCCGGGGTAGGTTTGCCGGCGGCGTCCACCGCCACCGCCTTGGGAGGACCGATGATCTCCTGGGTGACTTCGGCCTGGGAGGCGGCAACCTCCCGGGCCACCAGCGCCAGGCGCCGGGGCGTGCCCCAGGTAAGGATCTCCCCCACCCCGATGCGTTCGGCGTCCAGCATCTTGCGGAAAGACGCTGTCATCTCCTCTAACACCGGCGGGAGAAAACGGGCCGGAATCTCTTCAGTGCCAATCTCCAACAACAAATCTTTCGCCATGGTGATCCTCGTATGACTTCAGCTTTAGGCTGATAGCTACTTTTTCAGCAACGGAAAACCCATTTCTTCCCGTTGTTTCAGGTAGCCTTCGGCGCACAGGCGAGCCATGTGCCGCACCCGGCCGATGAGGCTGCTGCGCTCGGCCACGCTGATGGCCCCGCGGGCGTTCAAGAGGTTAAAGGTATGGGAGCATTTCAGGCAGTAGTCGTAGGCCGGGAGCACTAAATTCAGGCCGATAATGCGCACGGCCTCCGCTTCGTACATGTCGAAGAGACGGAAGAGCATATTCACGTCGGCCTGTTCGAAATTATAGATGGAGTGCTCCACTTCGCCCCGGTGGTGCACGTCGCCGTATTTCACGCCTTTGGTCCATTCCAGGTCGTAGACGCTCGCCACCTTCTGGATGTACATGGCGATGCGCTCCGGGCCGTAAGTCAGCTCCACGCTCACCGGATGCAGGTCGATGGAGCCGGCCTGCTGGAAGTAGGTGAACTGCGTGATTTCCATGCCGTCCAGCCAGACCTCCCAGCCCAGACCCCAGGCGCCCAGGGTGGGGGACTCCCAGTCGTCTTCCACGAACCGGATATCATGGTCCAAGGGATCAAGCCCCAGGGCCCGCAAGCTGTCGAGATAGAGTTCCTGGATATTTTTGGGAGAGGGTTTCAGGATCACCTGGTACTGATAGTAATGCTGCAGGCGGTTGGGGTTCTCGCCGTAGCGCCCGTCAGTGGGCCGACGGCTCGGCTCCACATAGGCCACGTTCCAGGGTTCCGGCCCCAGGACCCGAAGCAGGGTGGCGGGGTTGAAGGTGCCGGCCCCCACCTCGATGTCGTACGGTTGTTGGATGACGCAACCCCGCTCGGCCCAGAAATGCTCCAGGGTCATCAACAGTTCCTGAAAAGTCATCCCGCCTCTCCTTTTAGGAAATAAAAATATCTGCATAATTTAACCGGTTAGGGACATGCTTGTCAAGGCATGGAAGTCCTGGAGTCAGGGCAATCGCATGTAGCCTTGGCATGGAATATGTTTCGGTTTTGCATCTTTCCAACCGCCAGAGATTTGCAGCAACTTAGTGCTTATCCGTTAATAATACCAACTTTTCGCCAGCAGATTAGGGCTGCTGCTAAGTGGACCAAGGCGATATAGCTGGAAAGGATTTTTTCATAACGAATCAAGATTCTGCGAAACCTATTAAGCCATGAATGGCAGACTTCTACGATCCATCGGCGTGCCCGGTCGCCGGGAACAGTTTTTTCGCCTCGATTCCCTCGCCGCGGCGCCGTACATGGGGGATATAGTCCCGGTCGACTATGCTTTGGTATGCCTTTGTCGGCGCAAAGATGTTGAAGCTTGTCCACCGCTGGCTCTGGTCGCTTAATGACAATGTTATCCAAGACGGTTTCCAGTTGAGTTACATCATGCCTATTAACCCCGGTTGCGACGATCGACAGAGGTGATGCAGAGGTTGTCGTTGCTGAAGGAATCACAATTTGTCTATTTCTGTTTGTCTTCCAAGCGCTTGCCCACATACCAGTCGATCTGGCGGCAGATGCCTTTGATTACCTGGGCTTCCCGGGCCCGGAGGCCATGGCGGGCAAAGAGGCGACGGACATTGAACATCCAATGCTCCGGGTTCTGGTGGCTGATAAAGTTGATCTTCAGCAAGGTCTCCTGGAGCATAGCGTACATGGTTTCCAGTTCCCGGCAGTTGGCCAGGCGCGGGACCGCGTGAGGCTTGACGCTCACGGCGGTGAAGAGTTCATAGACCATGACCATCACGGCCTGGGCCAGGTTTAAAGACGAGCACTCGCCCGTGGGGATGGTCACCAGGGCATGGCAGAAAGGCAGTTCCTCGTTAGTTAGGCCCCAGTTTTCCGGCCCGAAGAGCAGGGCGACCTCGTTGGCGGCGGAGATTGCCACCAGCCGGGCCGCCATCTCCCGGGGGGAATAATAGTCGGTACGCACACCCCCCAGCCGGGCGGTGAGGCCCACGATATATTGAAAGGGGCTCAGGGCCACGCCCAGGTCATCGTGGATTTCCATGGTGTCCAAAAGTCGTGCTGAGGGGCCGGTGGCCATCATGGCCATGCGCTCCCGGTGCAGTTCTACGGGTTGCACCAGCACCAGGCGATTGATCCCCATGTTGCAAGCGGCCCGGGCCGCGGCGCCGATGTTTTCGGCCAACTGCGGCCGAAACAGGACAATGGCCACCTTCTCCAGACCTACCTGCGCTTCCGCCTCAGCTTGGCTCCGTTGTTCCTTCATGCCCACTACTTTAGCATATCCCACCTGACCGGCAAGAGGCGGCGGTCAGGCGCCGGAAAAACTGGCACCTTCTGGCTATCCCTTGCTACCAGGGTTATGATTCTTATATTGGAGGTAGCAGATGTGACCAAGGAGGCCGAGACTATGGTGCAGATTTTCTGTCTGATAATGGGATTGTATCTGGCTGGTTGCACGCCGGCCATCTCCCCCGCTTTGCAGCAGGAGGCCGGCCCCCGGGTAGGTTTTGCCGAATTGGCGGCACACCCGGATAAGTACAAGGGGCGAGTGGAAATCCTGGGAGGCCTGGTCATGACGGTGCAGCCCTGGCAAAAGGGCAGCCTCCTGACCGTGGACCAGCGGACCTTGGATGCGCGGCTCTTCCCCATCGGCACCGCCTCCGGGGGGACTTTCCTGGTGGAAAGCGAAAAGTGGCTCGACTCTAATTATTACCTGCCCAAAAGTAAGGTGGTCGTGGCTGGAGCGGTGGAGGGCGCCAAGGACGGCCTGCTGCTCCTCAGGGCGCGCCAAATCACCCTCTTAGAAAACCCGGTCTGGGAAAAATACTATTATCCCGTACCCCGATCGTGGTACCCTCCGCAGTTGGAGTACTGGTACACGCCGCCCTATTTTAATCCCTACCGCGGGGGCCATTTCTAAAGAGGAACCATGCATATCGATTGCTATGAATTTGGGCTCATCCGGATCGACGGCCAGACCTATAAGGCCGACGTCCTGATCTGGCCGGGCCAGATTAAGAGTGATTGGTGGCGGCGGGAAGGCCATTTGCTGCAACTGGAGGATGTGGCCGAGGCTTTAGCCTGCGCTCCCCAGGTGCTGGTAGTGGGACAAGGCGATCCCGGGCACCTGCAGGTAGACCCCAGCCTGGCCTCTTACCTCCGGGATAAGGGGGTTGATCTGCTGGTCTTCCCCACCAAGGAAGCCTATAGGATCATCAACGACTTGAGCCCTAAGCGCCGGCTGGCCGCGGCCCTGCACCTCACCTGTTAAAACCGCGAGACCATCCGCTTATGTCTGACTTGAACATCATCGATTGCCACCTGCACACCGGAGTGCAGCACGTTAACTGGACCTGGGACCATATCCGGCCGTTGCTGCTCACAGCCGGCATCACCGGCGCCGCGCCCATTGCGCCGGTGGAGGACATCTACAACCGCTATGACCCCGAGTTCACCGACACGCCTGCCTGGCAGGCCTGCCGCCGCCGGGCCCATCAGTATCTTCTTGAGCTTAAGGACCCGGATATCTCCATTTATCCGTATTTTTTCGTGTGGAATGATTTCGCCTGGGAGGATTTGGGCCCGGAGTACGTGGCCATCAAGTGGCACCGCCACGTTGATGAACCGATTTACCACTACGACTCCCCCCGCTGCCGGGAGTTCCTGCAGGTGGTGCGGGATCGGAACCTGCCTATCCTCCTGGAAGAGTCTTTGGAAAACACCCTGTTTTTCCTGGAAGAATTGGCCCCGGACCTGCCAGTAATCATCCCTCATCTAGGGGGCTTGAGCGGAGGGTACGTGGCCCTGGACCGGGCCGGGGTCTGGCGCCGCCCCCAGCTCTACGCCGACACGGCGGTGGCCGCGCTGCCGGAAATCAAGGACTTCATCCGCCGCTTCGGCACCGACCGCCTGCTGTTCGGCAGCGACTACCCCTTCGGTAGCCCGGCCTCCGAATTGGACAAAATCTTCAGCCTGGACCTGCCGGAAGACCGGGTCAAGGCGGTCCTGGGGGATAACTTCCGACGCCTGTGCCGGCTGGATTAAGTGATATCGTGTTCAGAGGCAAGGCCGGCCTCTTCCATTTTCCGGGCCTAACAAAAAAGGGGCGGCCCTGAGGTCTCCCCTTATAAGGTTATAAACTGTAAGAAATTTTATCAGGCCAGGCGCATCTTCTCCTTGAGTCCTTCCAGCATGGGCTCGATTTGGTCCTGAAGCTGACTCAGGAACCGGCGCCACTCTTCCTGGAATTGCGGCAGGCTCTCTGCCTCGACGCGGACCTTTTGGCCGTATTGAGCCTCCATGCTGCGCTGCATCTGCCCCGCGCCCGCGGCAAACCGGCCTTTGAGTTGCTGCAAGGCATTGCTGCGAACCTGGAGAAATTGTTGCAGGAGCTGCTCCAGTTCCGTCTGCAGGCGAGCCATGTTTTTTGAGTTGTCGGCCACCAGGACCAGTCCCTCCAGGGCCCGGTCCTGGCGGGGGTCCACCGAATTTTCCCGGGGCAGGCCGATATTCCGCAAAAAAACCTCTTTTATGGCCAGCCGTGCCGCAGCCTGGGCCGCAGGGGGAAGATTTTTCAGGTCTGCCGCCAGATCCCCTTCCCGCTTGAGGTATTGCACCGCAAGCAGGCGGCCCTGTTCCTGATACTGGGCGGCCGCCATTTCTTCGGCGCTGGCTTTGCCGTAGCGTTCGGCCTTTTCCAGGGCCAACTCTAAGGCACTCTTGATCTCTGCCAACTATCGCTCTCTTTCTCTCCCAACTGGGAGTTTCAGCAGGTGCGTCATTTTATCTTGGGGGCAGGAGTAGCCTCAGCCTTGGTGGCGTCCGCAGGTTTGCTGTCGCCGCTGTCGCCCGGGGCCTTGGCCCCGTTATTGTTGTCGCTGGCGCCGGCGGCCGTATTCTTGCCGGCGTAATCCGTGACATACCACCCGCTGCCTTTGAGGTGAAAGGCGCAGGAGCTGATGAGTTTATGAAGACTACCGCCGCAGGCCGCACATTCCGTCAGGGGAGCATCGGAAATTTTCTGCCAGCGCTCCACCACCTGGCCGCACGCGGCGCACTGATACTCATAAATGGGCATACTGCAAACCTCCTTGAAGCTTGTCATCATAATATTGTATCACTGGCGGCAAATCCCGAACCGTCAGGGGCGCCAGGATCTTTTGCGTTAACCGATGCACCCGCCGCTCTTCTTCCTGCTTACCGTCCTCCGGGGTCTCGAACAGAGCCAAAAACTGGCTGAACCGCACGATGTGCACCAGCTCGTGCGTGACGATATAGAGGAACAGGGGGAACAGGCTTAACTCATGACAATGTTTCAGAGTCTTGAGGATATTGTGGTCCTGCAGGCAGACCCGGTAAAAATCAAAGACCGCAGACTGCAAAAGGCGATCCTGATGGCGCCCGTCATACTTGGCTACCAGGGCCAGCGCGTGCGGCGAGATTTCCTCGGCCCGCAGCGCCTCCAGGGTCAGAATATCATAACGAGCCCGCCGCCAATGACTCGGCGACAGCTTGAAAAAGTCGGAGGTCACTTCCTCGGCGATGACCGTCGCCTCTTTCAAGAGCTCTTTTTGGTGCTGAAGGAAATAATCCGCCTGTTCCATTTAACTAGATAATATTATCATTGCTAAAGTCTTTGTCAATGGATTACAGGACGGCCAACAGCCCCTTTGACATTGCACTGGGCCTGGATATCTCTTTCCGGGAAGACCACTGCCCCCCTCCGCAAAGACCATGGCCCGGAAAATTTGGCCATCCTCCGCCCCCTGAAAGTGCTTACCACCTGATTTTTACCTGCGATTGCCCTGGCCAGGATGGTAGTTCATTTTGATTCCTGAATATTATAGTAT
>DZCR01000060.1 GCA_022736495.1 Desulfobacca acetoxidans | reverse complement strand
TGGCTGGTCTTGGCCGTCGTATTTGCCGGCATGGCCTCTTACATGGCCTTAGGGTGGCTGAAACGGCAGGCTGCCGCACCGGTAGCCCAGGAAAGACCAAGGCTCATGGTGGTGGTGGCCAGTGCCAAAGTAGGCCCGGGCAGCATTCTGGGCACCCCGCAACTCAAGACTGAGATCTGGCAACGAGCAACCCCGCCGCAAGATTTCTTTTCCAACACCGATCAAGTGGTGGGGCGGGAGACTCGGACACTTCTGAACCCCGGTGATCTCGTTACGAGGGAAAACACAGGGGAAAAACGGGTAGGGATTATTACGCAATTGAGCCCCAACCAACGGGCCATGACCGTGAAGGTGGATGAAGCCTCCGGGGTGGCCGGTTTCTTGGTTCCCGGAGACCGGGTGGACGTGGTGGTCATTGCGGATAAAGGGGAATTCCGTAACGACCCATTTGCCAAGATTGTCTTTCAGAATCTAAAAGTTTTGGGCACCGGCCAAAGAATGGAACCTCGCCCGGGCGATAAACCCCAGGTTGTGCCCACGGTGACGTTGGAAGTGAGCCCTCCAGAAGGAGAACGTCTGGCCCTGGCCGCCCAGGAAGGTCGCATCTTCCTGGTGCTGCGCGGCCCAGGGGACCAACAATTGGTGGACAGTCCAGGTGTGGATACCACCGACCTCCTGGGAAGACCGGCAACGGCAAAAAAGGCGGATCCGCCACCTCGCCGCATCGTGGAGGTGATCCGACGGACCCAACGGACCCCGGTGGATTATTAAAAAGTTAACCAGAGGACCCACTCATAATTAGGACCGAAACCGCCAATGTCTATCCGTTTCAGCATCTATTATCACGCCCCGGAAAACCAAGAATACCTCCGCCAGGTTATCGACGGTTCCGGTAACGGGCAATTGGTGAAGAGTGAAGATCTTTCCCACCTTCCTGCCGTGGGCGTGAACGGCACCGATGTGCTCTTTTTGGAGTATCGGGAAAACAATCCGCAATTGGACCATTGGATCGAAACTACCGCATCCGATCCCCATAGTCCGGCGATTTTTCTTTATTTTAAAGAAATATCTACCAATAATTTGTGGAAAGCCCTCCGCCTGGGAGCTAAAGAATGCTTCACGTTCCCTATTCAAGAGGAAGATTTCCACAATGCCGTCCGACGCATCGAGGCTCGGACCGAGGTCAGACGGGCCCAGGTCAAGCCCACCCAAATCGTATCTTTTCTGGGATGCAAAGGGGGGGTAGGCACCTCCTTTCTGGTTGCCAACGTAGCCAGCCTCCTGGCCCAGGAACGCCAGGGCAAGGTGCTGGCCGTAGACCTGGACCTGGGATTCAGTCAACTCAACTATCTTTTCGATATCCATCCTGGACACACCATGACCGAATTGGTGGAAAATTTGGAACGGCTGGATAAGGCTTATTTACAAAATATCCTCTGCCGGGTCGACAATAATTGTTATATTCTGCCGGCTCCGAATCGTCTGGAAGAGGCCGAGATTATCACCGCCAGCCACCTGGAGAAGATTATCCAAGTTATCGGTGAGGACCTGGGCTTTCGCTCGATCCTGATAGATTGTTGTCATCAATTTGATGAGATTACCCTAAAAGCATTGGAGCTTTCTGATATTCTGATGCTGGTAACTGCGCAATCCGTTCCGGCCCTGTCCAACGCCAAAAAAATGCTTGAAATCCTCAACCTCTTAGAGTTGAAGGATCTCGATATTGAGGTCTGGGTAAATTTCTGGGACCGACAAAGTGAATTGACCCAGGCTGACGTGGAAGGCTTTCTGGGAAAGAAGATCGCAGGCACCATAGCCTGTGATTACAAGGAAGTTGGGTTTAGTATCAATGGAGGCAAACCGTTGGTGCAAGGCAATCGCCGCCATCCTATATTCGAGGAATTAAAACTCATGGCCGGGAATATCAGTAGGGACGAAACATCAGAGAAAGCCAATGGGTCCGGACGGAATTGGCTGCAACGTCTCTGGAGGAAGAAGTAATCATGGGCCTCCTGGACAAAATTCGCCAGCGGCAGGGAGAAGAGCAAGGTTCCCTATCCCCGGGCTTCATGCCGGATCTGAAGCAAGAGAGGGAGCGTCAAAGAAAGGATGACACCTTCAATGAATTGAAGGGCAAGGTGCACCTGAAGCTCCTCAACTTGCTGGACCTTACCCGCCTGACGGAAGCCTCAGAAAGCGCCCTCCAGGAGGATTTGCGCCGAGGGGTCGAGATGATTTTGGCGGAAGACAAGATACCGCTCCCCTCGCCCGAAAAGGACAGGCTCTGTCGGGAAATCAGAAATGAGCTCTTGGGTTACGGGCCTTTAGAACCCCTCCTGGCCGATTCCAGCATTAACGATATCCTCGTGAATCGTTTTGATAAGGTATACATAGAACGACGCGGCAAGCTGGAACCTTCTGCCATCCGATTTACCGATAATGCTCATTTACTCAAAATCATTGAAAAAATTGCTTCTGGAGTGGGACGCCGCATCGATGAATCCTGTCCCATGGTGGATGCCCGCCTGCCTGACGGCTCCCGCGTAAACGCGATTATTCCTCCTCTGGCGTTGGATGGACCGGCCCTCTCCATCCGGAAATTTGCCCAGATTCCCATAACCGTGGACGACTTGATCGGATTCGGCGCCATCACCGCAGACATGGCCGAGGCCCTGCAGGCAATGGTCCGGGCCCGCCTCAACATTCTGATCTCCGGCGGCACCGGCAGCGGCAAAACCACGTTCCTCAACGTGTTGTCCAGTTTCATCCCCAACGATGAACGCATCATCACGATTGAAGATTCCGCTGAACTTCAGTTGCAGCAGGATCACGTGGTGCGGCTGGAAACCCGGCCTCCTAACTTGGAGGGGCAGGGAGAAGTTACGCAACGGGACCTGGTGCGGAATGCCCTGCGCATGCGGCCCGAGCGCATCATATTGGGTGAGGTGCGCGGCGGTGAGGCTTTGGATATGCTCCAGGCCATGAATACCGGCCACGACGGTTCCCTGGCCACCATTCACGCTAACTCTCCCCGGGATGCTCTGACCCGCTTGGAAACCATGGTTTCCATGACTGGCCTCAATCTTCCCGACAAGGCCACCAGGAACCAGATTTCCTCCGCCATCAATGTCGTGATTCAACTGGCTCGTCTGAGTGACGGCAGCCGCAAGATGATGCATTTGTATGAGCTTGTCGGCATGGAAGGGGAAATGATTACCATGCAGGAGATCTACTCTTTCAATATGATGGGGCTTACCGAAGATCGAAAAGTGAAAGGCCGTTTTATCGCCAGCGGCATACGCCCCAAATTTATGAAACGCATGGAAGGCATGGGTATCACTTTGCCCAGTAGTCTATTTAAAGATCATTAGCAGGCCCTTGATGGGAGAGGCGCCTTGCCCTTTTTCTAAACCTGGCGCCAGCTTCCATCTTATTCTGCCGCCTCTGGGCAGGTTTCCGTCAAGGAGATTTTCATGCTCCATGAGTTAATCCAATCCAAAGATTTTTCCTTGCTGATTCTCGCCCTCATTATTTTTTTCAGCATTTTCTTCCTCATTCGTGCCCTCCTGTTGTTTCTGACTAATCCGGAACGACGTCAATCGCGACGTATTAAAGAGCGACTCAAAGAATTAGACGGGCTCGAATCGACGGTCAACGCCGGTACTCTCCTGAAAAAAGCCAGCCTGAAAAAGTCCTTTATGGATGAGAGCTTGGATAAATTCCAGCTCATTAAGCATTTGCAGACCTTGATGGTCCGGGCGGATTTGACCTGGAAAATTTCGACCTTTTTAGTGATTACCGCTTTGATCGGTCTGGTGGGATTGGCAGCGGGGATGGTGAAAGGGGGCGTCTGGGGGGGGGGGGTTGGCGGAGGGATAGGTGTGTTCATCCCTTATAAGTTTCTAGTCCGCAGGGGTAAGAAGCGGTTGCAAAAATTCGAACAACAACTGCCTGACGCTCTGGACTTGCTGGCCCGGGGTTTGAAAGCCGGGCACGCCTTTCCCTCGGGGCTGCGGCAGGTTGCCAAAGAGATGCCTAACCCTTTAGGACCGGAGTTTGCCATAGTTTACTCGGAATTCTCCCATGGCCGGGACTTGAGCAGCGCCTTACTCGGTCTTAGGAAACGCATCGACCTACGGGACTTGGACTTCTTCACGACGTCAGTCCTGATCCAGCGGGAGACCGGGGGCAATCTCACGGAAATTTTGGAGAAGATTTCCGTCCTTATTCGGGAACGCTTTCAACTGCGTAACCAAATTAAAGCCTTAACCGCAGAAGGCCGGCTGTCGGGGCTTATTCTCATCCTGCTCCCACCGGTACTGGGGGTCGGAATGATGTTTGTTAACCCGAAATATATGTCCGTGCTGTATCAGCATCCGTCGGGCCGGCTCATATTGGGGGCTGCCTTGTTCTTCCAGCTCTTGGGGATATTGCTGATTCGCAAAATTGTCACTATCAAGGTGTAAGGTCATGTTAATCTTTCAGGCTGTTCTCTTTGGACTTCTTATCGGCGGCTTTATCGTCTTCCTGGGTTTCTTTCTGCAGCAGCGTTTTTCTTTTGTGCGCCAGCGCCTCCAGGCTAATTCACGCCCTAAAGCCGATTTACTGCGGCCCCAAATGGAAGATAAACCCGCGTTTTTGAGTGCCGACCTGATCAAGAAACTCGAAAAGCAGTTAGACTTGGGAAAAGACAGTTCCAGGATTAAAGAAACACAAAAACGGTTTCTCCAAGCCGGGATTTATAATGAGCGGGCCGCAACCCTCTTTTTAGGGTTCAAACTAGGGATGCTCTTGCTCTTGCCTGTGCTGGTCCTGTTTTTCTGGTGGGGTCTAGCCAATAATCGAGGCTTGCTGTTCGCTAGTGTCAGCATTCTTTTGGGCTATATCCTCCCAGACCTTATTCTGGGTAACCTGATCAAGACACGCCACCAAAAAATCAAAGCCGCGCTGCCTGATGCATTAGATCTGATGGTGGTCTGCGTCGAAGCTGGTCAAGGGTTGAACGCCGTCATCAAAAGGGTGTCGGATGATCTGATGGAAAGCAGCCCCATCATCGCCAAGGAACTGCTCATGGTGAACCTTGAGATCATGGCCGGGTTGGAACGGGAGCAGGCCTTAAAAAATCTGGGAGAACGAACCGGTGTGGATGATTTGATCTCCCTCTGCAATATCCTCATCCAGAGTGATCGCTTCGGAACCAGTATTGGTCAGGCTCTCAGAACCCATTCGGATTTTATCCGGACGGCCCGACAAAAAAAACTGGAGGAACTGGCAGCTAAAACGCCGGTTAAACTGGTCTTCCCTCTCCTGCTCTTCATTTTTCCGGCCATTTTAATTGTGATCTTGGGGCCAGCCGGCATTCAGATTTCAGAAATGTTCAGCCGTTGGTAAGGCAAGCTATCACCTGACTTAATTTTTGTCCAGCACAGCTGGAGACAGGTAGAAAGGTGGGTGGGCGGGAGCGCCTGCAAAAACCGGGGCCAAAAACCAGCGGCCTTGCCGGGCCGCGCCTGGCCTTTATGATAGCGGAGACCGGGGCTGGTTCACGGTTTCCTTCTCGCGTTCTGAGACCTCTCGGGCGATTTGGCGAATTTCCTCAATGATGGTCATGACTTTTTCAAGTTGTGCGCTTATCAACTGGACTTCCTGGAATATCTTATCTCGTTTATCCAGTTCCAGGAGCAAAAGATCTACCAAGCCGGTTATGGTAGCCAAAGGCTGGGCCAAATCATGGAGAAAATATCGGAGGTTATCGTGGTAAGGCGGCGATCCAGATTCTTTTGGGGGCATGGCGGCTTCTCTGCGCTTCACTTGACACTTTACTGATGGATAAGCAAGAAGCGGGCCAAGGCCTGAAAAGAATTGGGGGCTAAATTTCCGGATTCGCCTTTCTCAAGAGACGTCTTAATCCCGGGGGACGGCCAGCATGCGTTCCACCGCTTGTAAAGCCCGCCGCCGGGTCTCTTCCGGCACCGTAATCTGGTAGCGGTTATCTTTGAGCGCAGCTATGACGTCTTGAAGAGTGATGCGCTTCATATCCGGGCATACCAGGTGGGAAGCAGGTGAATAAAAGAGTTTGTCGGGATTTTCTTTGCTCAAGGTATGGAGAATGCCCATTTCCGTGCCGATGATGAACTCCCGGGCCACAGACTGGCGCACGTACTGGAGCATGCCGGTGGTGCTGCGGATTACCTGGGCCAAATCCAAGACTTCAGGGCGGCACTCGGGATGGGCAATGAACACGGCATCGGGGTGGGCGGCCTGGCAGGCCGCGACCTCAGCGGCGCCCAGGCCTTCGTGCACGTTGCAGCAGCCTTCCCAATAGAGCACTTCTTTTTTGGTATGCCGGGCAGTGTAGAGGGCGAGGTTGCGGTCCGGGACCATCAAAACCCGTGGGGGCGTCAAAGAATTGACAACCTGGACGGCATTGGCGGAAGTACAGCAGATATCGCTCTCGGCCTTAACTGCGGCGGTGGTATTGACGTAGGTGACCACCGGCACTCCGGGGAGTTCGGCTTTCCGGGCGCGGAGCTGCTCCGGGGTGATGGTGTCGGCCATATAACAGCCCACGTCTTCCCGGGGGAGCAATACGGTCTTGTCCGGGCAGAGGATGGCGGCGGTTTCCGCCATAAAATGGACCCCGCAAAACACGATGACCTCGGCCTGGGTCTTGGCCGCGGTCAGGGATAAGGCCAGGGAGTCCCCCAAAAAATCGGCGACATCCTGAATTTCTCCCGGCTGATAGTTGTGGGCCAGAAGAATCCCCCGGCGCCGTTCCAACCAGCGCCGCACCTCTTGCTGCGGCTCATTATATTCCATGGTTTAGTTTTTGAAGTCTAGACTTCAGACAGTTTGCATCACCCGGACCGCAGTCAAGCACCCGGGGTATCCCGGATCACCTGAACCCCTGGAGGCGGCGTAAAGGTAAAGAACGAGGGACCGAGAGGGGCTCCCAGTTTCACCTGGGTAAAGGTAAAACGGCTCTCTTCGCCTAACGCATTGGTGAAATCGAGCTTTTCCACCAGATAGGTGTCAGGGTTGATGGTCAGGGTGAGGCGTTTGAGTTCGGGCTGGTCTTTTTTAGGGAACAGGTCGATAACATAGCTGGCCCCCTCCCGGGGCGGGCGCTGCCAGGAAATATTAAAATCCTTCTGGACCAGACCGATTCCGGAAAAAAACCGCATCACCAGGTCCGAGCGCAGCACCTTGTCCAGTTTATAGACCATGACCACACCGTCAGCGGGCATGTACATCCACACCAGACGGCCGTCGGAGACTACTTCCTTTTTCTGTTCCGGCGGGGTCTCATACTGCCAGCGCATGCGGCAGGGTCTCATAAAATACATCCAGCCGGCAGCGGAGTCTGAGGCTCCGGCTGCCTTGATACGCGATTCCTGGCGGAAACGGGCCTGGAAACCGCCGGCTTTGTCATAGAGGGCCTGAACCCGAGTTATCACCGCCTCCGGGGTGACTTCGGCGGCGGCGGCAAAGGGACAGAGGCAGGCAAGCAGCGCCACAATGGTCAACAAGTTTTTGCGGGTCACGATAGGTGTCGGTCCTTGCAGGAAAAAAAGTCTGGGTTAAACTTATCAGATGCGTTGGTCTGAGTCAATTATACCACATTCCCGGTGGCTTGTCCCCCAGCGTGCCGCAGATGATTAAGTTAGGTTTTGGGATTGAGGCCGGGTTGACGTCGCTATGCCCCTGATTGAAGATTATGATTACGTTCTGCCGCCGAAGTTGGTGGCTCAATACCCTTTGGAGAAGCGGGATGCCTCGCGCCTGCTGGTGCTGAGGCGGGACGGGGACAAGATCGTTCATGGGCACTTTCGGGATCTGCCGCGATGGCTGGACGACGGCGACATCCTGGTGGTCAATGACACCCAAGTCTTTCCGGCGCGGCTGACGGGCCATAAAGACAGCGGCGGCAAAGTGGAGTTGCTGCTCCACTACCTGCCGGAGGTCGAAGACAACGGCGCTGTTGCTGGCGCGGCCCGAGCCCGAGCCACGCACCGAGGGCATCTTAAGATCGGCCAGACCCTGAATTTTAGTGAGCGCCTTACGGCAACGGTCTTGACTTTGCCACAGCCGGGGGTGGCCGAGGTTCGTTTCACCTGCCCCGGCGGTGACGCGGTGGCCGCAGTGCTGGCGGCGGGCGCGGTTCCCTTGCCGCCTTATATCCAGCGCGCCGCGGTGGCGGCTGACCGTGACACCTATCAGACAGTCTTTGCAGCCCAGGCCGGGGCCGTGGCCTGCCCCACCGCGGGGCTGCACTTCACCGATTCGGTTTTGCAGGAACTGGGCCAGCGGGGCATCGAGATCGTGCCTCTCACCCTGCACGTGGGGCCGGGGACGTTTATGCCGGTGCGCGTGGCGGACTATACCCGACACCGGATGCTGCCGGAATACTTTGAGCTGTCCGAAGCTACGGCCGCGCGCCTCAACACGGCTCGCTCCCAGGGGAAACGCCTGGTGGCGGTGGGTACCACCAGTGTCAGGGTACTGGAGTATTGCGCCTCGCCTGCGGGCTTTCAGGCGCAGCAAGGGTGGTGCGACCTTTATATCTATCCGGGGTATCGTTTCAATGCCGTTGACCGGATGCTGACCAACTTTCATTTGCCTAAGTCCACCCTGCTGCTCCTGGTGAGCGCCTTTGCAGGGCGTGACCTGATTTTGCAGGCGTATGCCGAGGCCATGAAAGCAGGTTATCGGTTCTATAGTTATGGGGATTGTATGTTGATTTTATAGGACCTTGGTCGAAGCAGGGCCTCCTGTAGGGGCGGGCTTTGATCCCGCCCCTACGATTACCAAGTTAATTTCTTCGTAACCTATGATGAGTCAAGGCTTTTCATTCCATCTGAAAAAATCGGCCGGCCCGGTGGCACCGCGGTTAGGGCAGATCGCCACGTCCCGGGGCAACATAGAGACGCCGGTATTCATGCCTGTGGGGACCTATGCCACCGTCAAAACTCTGACACCTGAGGACTTGCAGGAGATCGGCGCCGCCATTATTCTGAGCAACACCTATCATCTCTATCTGAGGCCAGGGGTTGAGGCCATCGCGGCTCTGGGGGGGCTGCATCGCTTTATGCACTGGAACGGCCCCATCCTCACCGACTCCGGCGGCTACCAGATCTTCAGCCTGGCACCGTTCCGCACCATGAGCGAAGAGGGGGTGACCTTCCGGTCGCACCTGAACGGCTCCAGCCATTTCCTGACTCCGGAGGCTGTGGTGGGCCTCCAGGAAGCGTTGGGGGTGGATATCATGATCTGCCTGGATGAGTGCCCGGGCTACCCGGCCCCCGAAGCCGAGGTGAGGGCCGCCGCGGATTTGACCCTGAAGTGGGCGGCGCGTTGCCAAGCCGCCCGGACGCGGCCCGAATCGGCGCTGTTTCCTGTGGTCCAGGGGGGGATGATCCCGGAGTTGCGCCGGGAACAGGCCCAGGCCATGGGAGCCATGGGCTTTGACGGTTATGCCATCGGCGGCTTGAGCGTGGGCGAGCCCAAGGAACTCATGCTTTCGATGCTGGAAGCGACCACCCCAATGCTGCCGGAAGATAGGCCCAGATATCTTATGGGGGTGGGGACCCCGGAGGACCTGGTGGAGGGGGTGGCCCGGGGGATTGATATGTTCGACTGCGTGCTGCCCACCCGCAACGCCCGGAACGGCATGGCCTTTACCACGACGGGCAAGGTGGTGATCAAGAACGCAGTGCATGGAACCGATTCCGGGCCGTTGGATGCTAACTGCGACTGCTACACCTGCCGCCACTACTCCCGGGCTTATCTGCGGCATCTTTATGTAGCGAGAGAAATTCTGGCTTATCGCCTTTTAACTTGGCATAATTTGTATTACTATCTAAATTTAATGTTTACCATGCGGCAGGCCATCGCCGAAGGGCAGTTTGCCGCGTTTCGCCAGGCTTTCTATCAAAATCGAGACGAGGGAGGTAATACCCGTGGTTAATTGGGCCTTTGCAGCGGCCCCGGCGGCGGCAGGCGCCCCCGAGGCCAGCCCGATGTGGAGTTTTGTGGTTCCCATGATCTTTATGGTCGTGATCTTTTATTTTCTTTTAATTCGGCCCCAACAGAAAAAGGCCAAGGAACACAAGGCGCTCTTGGACAATTTGAAAAAGGGCGATCGCATCATTACCAATGGCGGCATCATCGGCACTATCGTCAATATCGACGACCAGATTGTCAATGTGGAAATCGCCGACAAGGTGCGCATTGAGATGGGCCGTCCCTATATCGCCGGGTTCGCGCCCAAGAAGGGCGGCTGAGTCGGTGCTGCGGCAGATGCTTAAGGGGGGATGCGCTTCGCTTTCCCACCCTACCTGTTCTTACTACTTAATTTTTTTCAAAATTTTTCCTATTCGGAACATAATCCAATAAATCCCCCTACCCCTTCTTTACAAAGGGGGGAATTCAGCAGAATTCTTCTGATAATGGGGACTTAGTGGGATAAGAAACTCAGCAATGGGAAGGAAGCTTTGGTAATCGGGATAAATCGTCCAGGAACCCAGACATGACGGAGCCCCAGACCCATCAGGCCTTTATGGATGAGATCGGCCGCCTTGAGGAAATGGCCCGGGAGTGGACCAGTCTCTTCCCCCAGGCCGCGGCCCAGGGCCAGCACTGGGAAAAGGTGTTGTCCCAGGTGCAGGCCCATGCGGCCGAAGACACTTGCCGCCTGGCGGTGGTAGGGGCGGTCAAGTCCGGCAAAAGTACCATGATCAACGCCCTGCTGGGACAGGACCTGTTAAAGCGGGGCGCCGGCATCCTCACCGCCATGATCACCAGGGTTCAGCCCGGGCCGGAACCGGGTGCGGTGCTCCAATTCAAGGGGTGGGACGAAATCAACGGCGAAATCCGCCGGGCCTTAGGGTTGTTGCCTAATCCCCGCCTGGTGGACCGGGCTGAGCCTCTTGATCTCAAAGAGGCTGAAGACCGGGAACTCCTGGCCCAGGTCCTGGCCGAGGCCCAGGAGGCCGAGCTCTGGACCGGGGGCAGCCTGGACCAGAACTATCTGTTGCTGAAATCCTACCTGGAAGGCTACGACCTCCTTAAAGACCTCATGCCCGCCACCGGGGTGCTGCCTCTGGCCGGCCCGGACCTGGCCCGCCATCGGGAGTTGGTTACCCGGGAGGCCACCGCAGTGTACCTCAAGGACGTGCTCCTCACCATTTCCTTCCCCTGGCCGGCGCAGGGAGTGGAGTTAGGCGACTGCCAGGGGAGCGACTCGCCATTTCCCCAGCACCTGGCCCATGTCCTGGCCTATCTCATCAAGAGCGACCTGGCGCTCTATGTCATCAGCTCCCGGGTGGGGCTGCGCCAAGCAGACTTTCAGTTCCTGGCGGAGCTCAAAAGGATGGGGCTGATGCCGCATATTCTGGCCCTGCTCAACCTGGACCTGGGCGAGCATGCTTCCTTTGAGGAGGTAGAAAAGATCAGGGATCGGGTCTCCCGGGAACTGTCCTCCTGGCAACCGGACCCGCGGAT
The DNA here is from genome assembly GCA_022736495.1 of Desulfobacca acetoxidans. The sequence continues at coordinate 5,782 of DZCR01000060.1, read as the reverse complement.
CTATGCCTTTTCCGCCCTGAAACTGCTCTTGGACCGCCGCCAGGCTAGGGGCGAGACGCTGGACCCCCGTGAAGCCGCGGTCCTCAACATGTGGGCCCTGGCTCCGGACTCTGCGGCATTCTCGGATAAGGAGGCGGCCCGGTTCGACCAGGATCTGAAGGCGGCGCTGGCGGATTTGCGGACCAGGCGGTTCGCCGGGGGCAGCCTGGCGCAGGTGCAGATGGTGGCCCGGGGCTTAAGGGAGCAGTTGGAACTTACCCAGGATCTTTTGACCAGGGGTTTGGACGCGATCAAAGAGTTGGAAACCCGCCTGGAGGCCCGGCGTCAGCCCCTGAAGGCCACCATGGCCACCTTAAGCCAGACCATGGAGGGCGCGGCCAACCGGCTGAAGAGAGCCCTGCGCTCCCGGGTGGACAGCCTGTTAGACCGGCATTCCGGGCAGGTGGGAAAAGACCTGGACGAATTCATCCGGAATTTTACGCCCGATTGGGAACAACTGGCCCCTGCCGCTGGCGCTCCAGTCTTCCGCACCGTCCTTTATCAACTGTTTCAAGAGTTCGCCAAGGCGTTAGCCCACCATATCACCGGTGAGGCCAACATCATGTTGGTGGAATTCATCCGGGAACAGGAAGAGTGGCTGCGCCAGGAGTTGGCCCATGTGTGGCAACCCCTGTTTCTGGCCCTCCAGGAAGCCCTGAGCCTCTATTATCGGGAAATTGCCGAGCTGGGTCTGGCCGCCGCGCCCCCCACCCTGGAAGCTGCGGCCAGCCCCCGGCCCCAGGGTCTGGAAGTGCCCCTCTTGAACCTGGAAATGGTCCCCGACTGGCGTTTTGCCCGGGAAGTGTGGGTGCGCTCCGGCATGGGGTTTTTGGGCCGGACCTGGGATAACCTCAAGCGCCGCCTGGGATTAAAGGGAGAAACCGACCCGCGCCGCCAACTCCTTCGGGACCTGGAGCGGGCCCTGGCCGCCCTAAAGGATTGGCTCATTGAGGAGGTGCGGGTGCAGCTGCTGGATTACCGGGAGGGTTTGAAATTCCGGTACTTCTTTCCCCTGGTGGACCAGTGGCTGAAGTTGCAGGAAGCCAGCCTGGATGACACCCTGGGGTCACTGTTGGGCAGCCTCCAGGGCGCCGCGGAAGCCATGCACCTGGCGGAAGAGGAACGGGCGGCCTGTCGCCAGCGCCTGGCGGAACTCATCCCCCTGGCTCACCGCATCGAGGCGCGGCTGACGGCGGGACCGCAAAGATAATGCAGCGCATCGCCCGACCGTTCAGGTGATCCCCGGACAATCCTACCCCTTTAAACACCTTGATGTAGCCGCATCAAAGAGCAAGCTTTCCAGTAGGATATCGACATTTTTGATGTTGATGGACATTAATATAAAGAAGCTTTGCAAGGTTCCTGGGCAGGATGCACCAGGCGTCCTGAGCCGGTGTCAGGTCCAGGATAATCCCAAGGCCTCCTCATCTAAACTTTGTATAAATAGCGGCCAAAAAGATGGGAACCAGAACCCAGCCCGCCAGCCTCTGAAAATAGATGAACACCGAGAAGCGGCCGGAAATGCTGGCCGGTTGCCATTTTTTTTGCATCCCCAGGTCCACCATGGGGGTGAATTGCTCGAAACTGATTAAAAATCTTCCCAGGAGGCCATAGAATCGGCTTTTCTGAGGCCAGTTAATTTCCGTGAGATAACGGGGGTCGTAGTAAAAAGCCCCCAGAATGACGATGGCCAGGGCCGCCCAGAAAATTCTGAAGGGTTTGCGGCCGTAGCCAGCCAGAAAATCCCAGAACACCACCTTGAACCATACTGCCGGGTTCAGCCAATCCACCCAACTACTGGGCCAGGTCTCCTGCCGCCGCATATCGATAAACACCTCATCCGCCAGGCCTTGGTGCCCATTTTGCTCGAAGAATGACCTGAGCTGCAGGTAATTCCGGTTATCAAAGCTGCTATGGTGCACCCAGGCGATTAACTTGCGCCAATCCTGCGGCCTGACCGGGCCTTCCGCCGCGGCAATGAAATTGTAGGTCATTCCGGAAAACTGTACCTTGTCTCTATCCGGGGGCCATACAACTCCCAGTATCTTGAGGTTGGCGAAATGGCTATTCCTCAAGTCAGCTTCGGTTTCGATACTCAGACCGTTTAACGTGGTCTGCCCTTTCGCTTGAAGACCGTTGGCCATTAACCTATTTAATTTGACGTCTTCAAAGCGGATATCCCGATCCACGACCGCACGTTCCAGATTCAAGTCAGAAATGGCTGCTATCCCCGGTGAGGTTACACTTTTCCGGCTCGATGTGCCAATAATGGAAAGATCGGATAAGTGAGCATCCTTTAAGTCAACCGGCCCGCGAAAGACCCCCCCCGTTAAAACCGCCCCCTGCTGCACATCAGCCTTCAATTCGCCGATCCTCGCCCCCGCCAGACTAACCGGGCCATTGAACAGGGCGTCGGTGAACTGCAGCAGCGACCCCACCTTGAGGTTGCGGAAATTCGCTTCCCCGTCGCTGTTAAATTGAGCCCTGGTGGCATTAAACTGGCCGGCGCAGTCAGTCCCGTCAAAATTTACCGGTCCCGCAAAAATCACGTCCTCAAAATTTGCGAAAGTGCCCACCTTCAAACCAATGGCCTCCAGCCCTGCGGAGACATCCAGAAATTTGGCTTTCTGACATTGTAATTCCAGGCCGATATGCGCATCGTCAAAATCTACCGGCCCTTTGAACAGCGCTTCTTGAAAAATAGCCACATTACCCACCTTCAGACCGGGGAAACTGGCGTAATTTTTTTCACTTAAAAATTGAGTATTTTTTGCCCAGAAACTCCGTCTGACAGTTGATCCAGCAAAATACGCCCCTCCGTGAAAGATAGCCGCCGTTATATCGAAACTCCCGCCTACGTTCATATTCCTGAATTCCGTGGGGCCTTGAAACTCAGCGTGATCACCTAAAAGATTTTGGCCAACCTGCATGCTGTTGAAATAGGACCGGTCGTTACTTAGCAGCCGTGCTTTTATCAAGCTAAATTCATTTCCAATTTTGGCCCAATTACAATTTAGTTCCTTATCAAAGGTAGTTTCGTTGAAATACGCATTCTTAGTCACCTCAAATCCCAGGAAATAGGCCTGCCCCAGAAAACGCGACTTGGTAATCTGCAAGCTGTACTTAAACAGGCTGTCCTGTAAGTTCACGTCCCCTTGGAAAATGCAGCTTACCAGCCTCACCTCATAGGGGACCACCGCAGAGCGCAAATCGATCCGGTCCTCGATTTTAATGATGGCGTTTCTTAAATAGACTCCATGGCGATGGACTTTTAGCCCTTGAAACCCCTCAGTTAATAAGACTTCGAGAAATTTCCCTCTGATTTCCCGTTTTTTTTCGTCTTCCCCGAATCGCTTCCTCAAATCTGCGGGGTTGCCTGCCGCTACCTGTTTCAGGACTTCCACTTCTCCCGGCCAGAGTGGATCCAGGTCAGGGGAAATCTTATAAGTAACCTTCGCCTGAACCAGGTTGGCCATTAAGAAAACTAGCCAGAGGGCCAGGAGCGCCAGTCGGGACTTGTTCATATCTTCACCCTCATTGAGTGCTGAAAAGGAAATGGACCGCAAGATTGCAACAGTCCGGGTAGGATTCGGCGAACCGCCCCGCAGGGAGGGGCTGGAGTGATTGCGCTTCGTAAAGGCGTCTTCCATTGGCGAACGCCTTGGGATTTTTCACCCCCTTCTTTATATTATTCGCATTAAACGGATAAATTTATGACCGCAAAAAGGAGCAACATCCCTATTTTTGCCCGCCGAGTATCGAGCCGGCCGGTGATTCTGGAAGGTCGTGTGCAACGAGTTCAAAGGGTACTTTGGGTACGGGACCTGCAAAGCGCACATTTTCGCCATATTTCTCCGGTCATTGAGGCATAAGGAGGTGCAGCACCGCTTCCCCGCAGAGGGGTTTTCCTGCATCTGAAGTTAAGCATCTACAGGGTGAGGTCAAGAATGATGAGTCGGCCCCGAGAAAAGATTGATCTGACTTCGTGGCTTTTTCCTTGTACTCCAAGGGCAATTCGATTAGAACCGGAATGAGGCCATCACCCAAAAAAATTCTGCAGAGAGCCATATGACCGATAAACTTTCCTGGCTGGGGTTACGGAGCATCCCCGGGGTAGGGCTGGTGTTGGCGCAGAGGCTGATTCAGCGCTGCGGCAGTCCCGCTGCGGTTTTCCAAGCCTCGTTTACTGATCTGGTGGCCATCAGAGGTATCACTGCCGCCCACGCCCAAGCCATCCGGGGTTTCCGGGATTGGGATAAACTGGAGGAGCATCTGGCGCGTTTGAAGTCTGCCGGGGTCGAAATGGTCACCCAAGACGATCCCCGGTTTTCCGTCCGGCTCAAAGAGATCCCCTATCCACCACTTTATCTCTTCGTCAAGGGGAACCTGGCGCCTGAAGACGGTCTGGCAGTGGCTATAGTGGGGACTCGGGGAGCGTCTTATTACGGGCTTAAGGCCTGTCGCCGCCTGGCTGGAGGCCTGGCGGCCCGGGGCGTGACGGTGGTAAGCGGGCTGGCCCGAGGCATCGACACTGCTGCCCACCAGGGCGCGCTGGAGATGAACGGCCGCACCTTGGCGGTGCTGGGCTGCGGTCTGGACGTGGTTTATCCGCCGGAAAACCGCAAGCTCTACCAGGAGATCCCGGAGCACGGCGCCCTGGTAAGCGAATTTCCCCTGGGCGCGCCGCCTGAAGCCCGGAATTTTCCCATCCGCAACCGGATCATCAGCGGCCTGTCCCTGGGGGTGGTGGTAATCGAGGCCGGGGTGAGCAGCGGCACCGCCATTACGGTGCGCTACGCCCAGGATCAGAACCGGGAGGTCTTTGCGGTGCCCGGCCCCATCGACTCTCCCACCAGCCTGGGGCCGCACCGCCTCATCCAGGAAGGCGCCAAACTGGTCCAGGACGTGGAAGATATCTTCCAGGAACTGCCCAGCCTCAGGAAGGCTCCCGGCCCCCTGTTCGCCCCAACCCCCGCCGCCCGTGTGGCCGAAGCTGCGGGCCTCTCCCGGACCCTGCCGGAGGACCCTCTGTTGCCGCTTTTAGGCTCTGAGCCGGTGCAGTTGGAAGAACTGGTTCAGACCTCCCACCTCCCCGTCAAGGACATCCTGACCCGCCTCACGCTGCTGGAACTCCAGGGGCTGGTCAAAGAACTGCCGGGGAAGTGTTATGTGCTGGACAGGTAAAAAAATTTTCCCGACCTCACCGGCCGAGGGACCTTCTGGTTACTCCGGAGATGGAGGCCCGGACCCCGGTTCAGATTTTGCAGCATGATCCCCGGCGTTTTCACGGAAAAGCTGCGGACTGACAGGACGGAGACGCTTTGAAAAAGACCATCGTGATTGACCCGGAATCCCGAAGTCATATATAATATGAAGTTATGCCTAAATCATTACTTATTGTGGAATCACCCACCAAGGCCAAGACCTTGCAAAAATACCTGGGGCCCGACATCCAGGTGGTCTCCAGCAAAGGGCACATCAAGGACCTCCCCCAAAAAGAGCTGGGCGTGGACCTGGAGCACAACTTTCAACCCAAATACGTCACCATCCTGGGCAAGGCCAAGGTTATCAAGGAGTTGAAGGAAGCGGCCGCGGACGTCCCAGAGATTTATCTCGGGCCTGACCCGGACCGGGAAGGGGAGGCCATCGCCTGGCACATCGCCGAAGTTCTGGGAGAGGAAAACCACCGCTTCCACCGGGTTCTGCTCCTGGAGCTCACCCCCAAGGCCATCAAGGCGGCCCT
>DZCR01000059.1 GCA_022736495.1 Desulfobacca acetoxidans | reverse complement strand
TGAAATAACTTCTCCAACTGCGCCGCCCGGTCCAGCCCGGAATCCGGCAAAAAGAAGAATTCCGGCATCAAGCGGAACAGGTTTTCTTTGGCCACTTCCTGTTTGATGAAGCCCAGGGCCTTGTCCAGCGCCATAGTCACCAGGGTGGCATCCACGTTTTCCCGTATCACGTAAAACACTCGGGCCTGCTTCAAATCCGGGCTCATCTCCACCTCGGTGAGGGTGAGTTCCTTGAGGCGAGGGTCGGCGCACTTATTGAGCAAGATCAGCGCCAGCCGTTCCCGGAGCAATTCCGCCACCCGGTGGGGCCGGCCCGTGGGGGTCCGATGTTTCACGTGTCTTACTTCTCCAGATAACAGAGTTCCACCTGGGAATCGATGATCTCAGCCAGGTTCTGGTTCTCCATATATTTCATAATTTGCTGCAACCGGCTTGCCAAAAATTGGGAATCATTGCCCACCAGGGCAATCCCGATCTTGGCTTTCTGCCACAAATCGTTGTCGCCCACTTCGGCTACGGCCGCCTCGAACTTATGCCGCACTTTCTCGACCAGGCTCTTGACTACCCGGCGCTTGCCCTTCAAGGAGTCATTCTCCGGGATAATCAGCGTAATCAGGGCTGCGGCGATAATCATGGCGCTTCTCAGCAACTCACCTGGGGTTCCCCATGGGCCTGCTTATTCGGCTTGAGTTTCGGGCCTGGCCGTGGGGGCCTCCAGGACGGCCTTCACCTTTTCCTGGGTATAGGCTTCAATGATATCGCCTTCTTTGAAGTCGTTGAACCGGTCAATGCCGATACCGCATTCATACCCCGCCAGCACCTCTTTGACGTCTTCTTTGAAGCGTTTCAGGGAATTGACCTTGCCGCCTTCGGCCACCTTCTTGCCCTGGCGCAACACCCGGGCCAGGGAGTTGCGTTCGATCTTGCCGTCCAGGACCATACAGCCGGCAATACTGCCCACTTTGGTGATGGAAAAGACCTGGCGCACTTCGGCGCGGCCCATGACCTTTTCCTCCACGATGGGCTCCAGTAACCCTTCCAGGGCCGCATGGATATCCTGCAACAGGTTATAGATGATGTCGTAATAACGCACATCCACCTGCTCCTGCTCGGCCAGGGATATGGCTTTGGGGTTGGCCCGGACATTGAACCCCACCACAATGGCATCGGAGGCCGAGGCCAACATGATGTCGCTCTCAGAGACCTCGCCGAGACCGGAATGGATGAGGGAGACCTTGATGTCCTTGGTCCCCAGTTCGGACAGGGCCTTGGCCAGGGCCTCGATGGAGCCGTGCACGTCGGCCTTGAGCACCATCTTGAGTTCCTTGACCGCGCCATCCCGCACCTGCTGGTAGAGCTTTTCCAGGGTTACCCGGCTGATGCGGGCCAAAGTGGCCTCTCGCTGCTTCTGCTGGCGCATCATGGCGATCTGCTTGGCCTTGCGCTCATCTTCCAGTACCAGGAATTCGTCCCCGGCCTCGGGGACGCCGTTAAACCCCTGGACTTCCGCAGGCAGTCCCGGAGGCACCTCCTCCACTTTTTCGCCCCGATCGTCGAACAGGGCCCGCACGCGGCCGTACTGCGGGCCGCACACAAAATAATCCCCGGGTTTCAACGTGCCTTCCTGGACCAGCACGGTGCCCACCGGACCCCGCCCTTTATCCAGCCGGGATTCGATGATCCGGCCCGAGGCCGGCGCATTCGCCACGGCCTTGAGATCCAAAATTTCCGCCTGGAGGAGAATCTTCTCCAGCAATTCCTTAATACCGATGCGCTGTTTGGCCGACACTTCGGTAAATAGGACGTCACCGCCCCATTCTTCGGAAACCACGCCCGCGGTGGACAGTTCTCGTTTCACCCGCTCCGCGTTGGCATTGGGTTTGTCAATCTTGTTGACAGCCACCACCAGGGGCACTCCTGCGGCCCTGGCGTGGTTAATGGCCTCCGTGGTCTGCTCCATGACGCCGTCGTCCGCGGCCACCACCAGCACCACCAGGTCCGTGACCTTGGCGCCCCGGGCCCGCATCGCCGTAAAGGCCTCATGGCCCGGAGTATCCAGAAAGACCACTTCGCCTTGCTTTTCGGGCAGCTTGACATAGTAAGCGCCAATGTGCTGGGTAATGCCACCGGCTTCCCCTTCAGTTACCCGGGTCCGGCGGATGGCGTCCAGTAGCGAGGTTTTGCCGTGGTCGACATGCCCCATGATGGTGACCACCGGCGGCCGGGATGTGGCTTCGCCTTCTTGCCGGGGAGCTACCGCCAGCAGATCTTCTTCCTGCATGCTGGCATGTTCCACTTCATACCCAAACTCTCCGGCCACAATGGTCGCAGAATCAAAATCAATGGGATAATTGATCGTGGCGATTACCCCCATTTGCATGAGCTGCTTGATGATTTCACCGGACTTGATGCCCATGCGCTTGGCCAGCTCGCCCACGGTGATGGATTCTCCCACCTTGACCCGACGCTTGATGGCCTTGGGAACCGTAAGTTCGCCCTTGGAGACCTTCTTGATGGTCTTTTTCATGCCTTTGCGACGGCCTGATCCCCGGGTCTCGCCTTCAGCGCTGCTATACAGATCGGCCCGCTCCCGGACTTCCCGTTTTTTGACGGGCTTGGCGCGGGCGGCTTCCGTCTCCGGACGCTTGACCTTCTTCTTGCCCTTGGCATCTTTTTTCTCTTCCACGACCACCGGGGGAGGCTTGACCAGTCCGGCCCCGGCCCGAACCGCTGCGGGTGCGGCTTTGGCCCCAGTCGGCCGTGCTGCACGTTCCGCCACCGGGCGCTGCACAGGAGCCGCCGGGGCGGGAGCAGCTGGTTTTTCCACAGGCAGGCTGATAATCCGGGCCGGCACATCTTTCTTCTTGGCCTTACCCCGCTGCCGTTTTAACGCCGCGCCTGAATCCGCCGTCCGAGGGGGCTTAGGAGCGGGGGTAGAAGGCGCTGCTTGGGGTGGCGTAGGAGGCGGAGGCGCCACGGCTGTTGCCTCCGGGGTTTCGGGGGTCACCTCGGGGGTCGGTACGGCTGTAGCTTCCAGTGTTACTGGAGTTTCTGGGCTTGGTATCTCCGGCACCGCTTCAACGGGCGCAAGATTCTCTTTGGGAGGGAGCGATACCACCCGAGCCACGGTTTCCTTGGGCCTGCGGGGCTTAGGCGCCGGCTTGGGATGAGGTGGCGGCGCGGCTTCCGCCTCGGGGATTTCCTCCGGGGACGGTGCCGGCGGGATAACCGGCGGCGGCGGTGCCACCCGCCGGCGGCGCTTGACCTTATCACCCACCCGCAGTTCCTGGACTTGGGGCGCCACGGCGCTGATCGTCTGGCGCGCCCGAGCCACCGTCTCATCATCCAAGAGACTGAGATAGGTGATTTTTTCCTTCAGCCCCAGTTCATCCCTGAGGCGCTGGATCAACTCCCGCACATCCATTTTTAATTCTTTGGCCAAATTTCCAATCCTGGTCTTACCCATATACGTAACCTAACCCCCGAAACTGATTTCGCCCTTGGCGGTGCAACATTCTTTAGCTTTCCTGAACCTCGGCCGTCTTCTCTGGGTGATCGGCCGCATCCTCCGGCCCGCCCCCTTGGATCATTTCCTGAGCCGCGGCAATGAGCGCCGCAGCCTTCTTTTCAGTCAATCCGGTGGACTGGAGCAGCTCATCCAGACCGGTTTCCGCCACCTCCCGGGCCGACGAATAGCCGGCCTCATGCAAGAGACTGGCAGTGATTTCGCCCACCCCGGGAATACTCAACAGCGAGAGATAACCTTCTTTCAACGATTTCGAATACTTGGATTCGCTCTTGACGTCGATTTTCCACCCTACGAGGCGCGATGCCAGTCTGACATTTTGGCCCCGTTTGCCAATGGCCAGGGAAAGCTGATCATCCGGCACAATCACTTCCATGGTTTGGCTTTCCTTGCTCATAATGATGCGGCTCACCTGGGCCGGGGCCAGGGCATTGGTGGCAAATTTGGCCGAGTCGGGATGCCAGGGGATGATATCGATCTTCTCCCCCCGCAATTCCTGCACGATGTTTTGGACCCGGGCTCCTTTCATGCCGACGCAAGCCCCCACCGGGTCTACATCCGAATCCCGGGAGGATACCGCGATCTTGGAACGGCTGCCCGGTTCACGGGCACAGCCCAGAACCTGGACGATACCCTCGGAAATCTCCGGCACCTCGGCTTCGAACAGGACCACCAGAAACTGGGGATGGGTACGGGACAGGATGATCTGAGGTCCCCGAGTCTGGCGTTTCACGTCCAGAACGTAGGCGCGGATGCGCTCGCCTTTATGGTAGATTTCCCGAGGAACCTGTTCCATGGGAGGCAGCAACGCTTCGGTGCGCCCCAGATTGACGATGATGCCTTCGGGGTCCTGGCGCTGCACGATGCCGTTCATGATCTCGCCTTTGCGATCTTTGTAATCTTCGTACACCAAGTCCCGCTCGGCGTCCTTCATGCGTTGCATGATCACTTGTTTGGCCGACTGCGCCGCAATACGCCCGAAGGCCGAGGCGTCCATCTTAAAGCCCAGGCTGTCGCCCACTTCGCATTCCGGGTCCTCTATCCGGCCCTCTTCCAAAGAAATTTCCAGGTTGGAGTCCCTGACGTTCTCCACCACTTCCTTATATTGAAAGACCTCGATCTCCCCGGTGTCGTCCCGGTATTCCACCTCGATTTCCAGACGCGGGCCGTACTTCTTCTTGGCGGCGGAACGGATGGCGTCCTTAATGGCCCCGACAAGCAGATCTTTTTCGATCCCTTTGTCGCGGCTTACCTGGTCAATGATCCGTTTTAACTCTATATTCATGTGAGGTACTAGCCCTCCTTGCCAGTATTTTTCAGGTCAATATCCAACCGAGCCCGGGCGATCTCACTTAGGGGGATGCACAAGACGCGATCTCCCTCCTTGAGGCAGACCCGATCGTCTTCCAGACCCTGCAGGATGCCGCTGTGCACCTGGCGGCCTTCCCAGGGGGCCCGGGTGGTGACCCGCACCAGCCGGCCTACGAAGCGCTGATAATCCTGGGGCTTTTTCAAGGCCCGGGTCAGGCCCGGAGACGACACCTCCAGGGTGTAGGAACCGGGGATGACGTCGTGGACCTCCAACAGGCCCCCGACTATCCGGCTGATCCGGGTGATCTCCTCCAGGGTAATACCCCCGCCGGGATGGTCCACAAACAGGCGCAAAATACCCCGCCCCCGTTTCGGCAAACTGTATTGCAGGTCTATCAGTTCCACCCCCTGGGCTTCCAAAAGCGGCAGGACCAGCTCCTCCAACCGGGCGGCTATTGCCTGTTTATTTTCCATAGCCGATAACCTTAACGCGGCGTCATGGACCCTGAGGAGCATGACAGGTTTACTGTTTCTTTCCCCTTACTTCAGGGGAGACAAGGGAATTTTATGAGAATCACTTTAAAATCCCCTGAATTTCAGGGAATTGACCAGGATTCTCACTCCCACCAATCCCAGGGCCAGGGCCAGGCTGCGAATGATCCAGGCGCTCTTGACGCGATTCGAAAAGTAAGCCCCCAATTGAGCCCCCAAGAGCACACCCACGGCCAGCAGCGCGGTCTCCCGCCAGTTATAGGCCAGGGCGCCGGTCCACACATGCACCAGGGTTCCGGCCAGAGCCATGTTGGCCAGGATGAAATGTGACGTCGCCGTAGCGAGGTGCACCGGGAAATGCAGCAACCAGATTAAGGCCGGCACATGAATGATACCGCCGCCAATGCCCAAAAAACTGGAGAAATATCCCACAAAGAAGCTTAACACCACCCCGATTAACGGATAAAAAGTCCATTCGTGCTGGGCGCCGTTAGCTTCCACCAGATGCCGCGTCGTCTCCCACTTCGATAGGGGATGGCTTCCCCGGGGGTTATGCTCCAATCCCGGTTTGAGAAGCATGGCCACGGCCGCCAGGACTAACGCCACGCTGAAAATAATATTAAAGAGGCCCCGGGACACTAAAGACGTTTGCAGGGCCCCGACCACCGCCCCCGGCGTGGCCGCGGCCGCAAACATCAAGCCAGAGCGGTAGTCGATCCGCTTCATCCGGGCATACGCCGCAGACCCGGACAGGGCGTTGAAAAATACTACCGCCAAGGATATGGCCGTAAGCCGATCCGGATTCTCGTCGGGATACATCAGCAGCAAAATCGGCATCAGGACAAAGCCGCCGCCGGCCCCGATCAAAGTGCCGTACGCCCCGACTCCAAAACCCAGGGCGATGAATTCCAGGAACTGCCCTATGCCAGATATCGTCATGACTATTCATCCGGCCTTGATTTCCTCCGGAGCAATTTCTCCTAGGCTATACCCTTCTTGCCACCAGTGCTCATCATCCGATGACTGGCCATTTCCAACCATGGCAGCCAAATAAAAAAAAGCGGGCCGCAGCCCACTTCCGGGAAAATCCAAGATAAAAGTCAATCTCGGGGCACCCCAGAGCAACTACTTATCTCCACCCTCAAAGTAAGCCGACCATCCTGCCCCTTACTGTCGGCAACCTCGATGGGGGAAGCGGGTTTCCCCGGTGGACCGGTTGGCCTGCATCGCCAACCGCTCGCCCCCGGGGCTGGAGCGGGCAACGGGATTCGAACCCGCGACACCAAGCTTGGGAAGCTTGTACTCTACCAACTGAGCTATGCCCGCTCAACAAATATTTTTAATAAATTTGAGGGAAAAAGTCAAGCCATTTTCCTATATAAGGGCTGAGTTGCCGTCTTTGCCCTGCTCCGAACTGCTTCCATCGCCTTTTTTCTTAATTAAATTAAAAATCCGTTTAAGTTAGTTCGGAGAACCTCCGATAGGGCTAGCAAATAACTGGCACTGGAGATATCATATGAGAACCTGGCAATATGAAAAAACCTCGGGGATAGCGACCTGGTTCCGATCTATTCTCCTGGGACTGGTCAGCTTTTTGCTGCTTTACTCCTCGGCATACGCCCAAGCAAACCGGCAGGTTGTTTTTCAGAATTTATTGGCTGAGCCGGCCCACTTCGAAAAATCCGACCTGGCGCCGGACCGAACTGAGCTTACCGAACAAACTACCTCTGGATTACCTACGGCTTTGCTGGGGCAACCCTCCACCTCGCGCTGGTGGCAAACTAATCTCCGGTCCTCCCTGCCCCCTGCGTCCGTTTTCACCATGCGGACCAATCTCCGCAAGTATCTGGATACCTGGCCCACCTCGGGGGCCACGGTTACTCCGGACGAACCTCCGGATGAAGAGCTGACCGACGAAGACCTGACGTAGGTGGGTTGCTAAGCAGACCAACGTTTCTCGTGCCAGCTTGGGGGCTACCACGGTTTAGTGAGTATGGTAATTTATTCGAGATTGCTTCGATATCGGGAAAAAGACCAGGAGGCCGTGGAGGCGTACAGGGCGATATCTTTGGCTAAAATCGGGTAGGCCCGGCCTCCGGGCCGCCAGACCCCTTGAATCACGTCATGCTTAATCCTTCCGGGGTTTGGGGCGCTTCAGCCACTCAGGGGTCCGGGCGTCGGAAATGACGTCTCCTTCGGGGATATAGGGTTTGAGGTCCAGGATGGGGGAACCGTCCCTGGCGTCTAGTGCCGCCACCTCCACGACGTTGCCGTTCACGTTGATAATGCGGCAGGCCATAAAGCCGATGAGGTTGGGCCGTTCCGGCGACCGGCAGGCAAAGACGCCGGTCAAAGGATTGGCCTGATCTCGGCGAGGATGGACCTGGAGAGTTTGACGCCGTTCTGGGCTATCATTCTCATTGAACCAGTAGAACACCCAGACGTGGGAAAAACCACGGAGGCCTTCCAGGGCCGGGGCATATTCCGGATAAATCTCCAAATAGGCATGGTCGCCCGGCTTTTTCACCACGCCGACGGGATTTAGACAAATGGTTTTGATAGTCTCTCTCCTGAGGTGTTGCGGTTTTGGACCCGGGTTCTCAGCAAAGGCGCGACCTGCAAATGATGAGAGCACTATTCCGATTGCGATCAACCCTAGCCGCATATTTTCTCCGCTAAGTTTAGTCCCGAAGGCCAGACTTCGAGCTGCCATTGCGGGGGTCAGAGGAGAGATGCCAATGGTAACTCCCTAAACCCCTCCTTGAATCATTTTTTCCAGCACCTCCGCCACCAGGTCCAGGGATACGTCTTCTGCAATCACCGCTTGGCCCACGCGTCGCAGCAGCACGAAAGGCACGCCGGTTTCATGGCGCTTCTTGTCCAGGCGCAGAGCCGACATCACCGCTTTCGGGTCGAGTTTCGGGAGGACGCGACAGAGGCCGAAGTCCCGGATGAGCTTTCGGCCCCACTCCGCCTCTTCGTGGTCCAGGCCGGTCAGGTGTTCCGACAGGGTCAGGGCGGCCATCATACCCCACGCCACCGCCCGCCCATGGGGGAGGCGGAAGCGGGAAGCCTGCTCCAGGCCGTGGCCCAGAGTGTGACCGAAGTTGAGGATGCGCCGCAGGTCTCCTTCCCGTTCGTCGTGCGACACCACCTGGGCCTTGATGGCCGCGGCCCGGCGGATAGTCTCCGTCAATTCCGTTTCATAATGAAAAAGCCTGGTCCGGACCGCGGCCACTCGCGTCAGCAGCTCCCGGTCCAGGATAAAGCCGGCCTTGAGCACTTCGGCCAGGCCATTAAGCCGTTCGGCCTGCGGTAGGGTGTGCAAAAACTCTGGATCTATGGCTACCAAGCGCGGTTGGTGGAAGGTGCCTATCAAGTTTTTGCCTTCGGGCAGATTAATGGCGGTCTTGCCGCCGATGGCCGCGTCCACCATGGCCAGCAAGGTGGTGGGCACTTGGATGAAGGGCAGACCCCGCATAAAAATGGAGGCCAAAAAGCCCGAGAGGTCCCCCACCACTCCGCCGCCCAGGGCAACGACGGAACAGAGCCGATGGGCTCCCCGATTCAAAAGCTCGCGGGCCAAGCGCTGGACCACGGGCCAGGTCTTGGCCCGCTCTCCGGGAGGCGTGGTCAGGAGCACCGGGGTAAAGCCAGCTGCGCTCAGAGAAGCAAGGACGGGGGCGCCATGCAGACGAGCCACATGTCGGTCTGAAATCACAAAAAGCTGGGGAGAAAATTGTCGGGGACTGAGCAAGGATCCCAAGTGATGGCGCAGGCCCAACTCGATCACCAGCCGGTAACTCACATCCCGGCCTGGGAGCGAGAGGTGAATCTCCCGCATTACCAGCCTCCGGGATTAAGACCCTTGATTTCTTCCATCAAGACCTGGAATTGGTCGGGATAGAGGGATTGCGCCCCGTCGGACATGGCCTTTTCCGGCTCGTGATGCACTTCGATCATCAACCCGTCGCAGCCGGCGGCCACTGCCGCCCGGGCCAACGAGGCCACCAGATCCCGGCGCCCGGCCGCGTGGCTCGGGTCCGCAATGATGGGCAGATGGCTCTCCCGGCGCACTGCCGGGATGGTGGCCAGGTCCAACAGATTCCGGGCATGCTCGCCGATGGTCCGCACACCCCGCTCACAGAGAATCACCTGGGTGTTACCCTCTGACATGACATATTCTGCCGCCATGAACCATTCATCCAGAGTGGCGTACATGCCCCGCTTGAGGAGAACCGGCTTGCGCGTGCGGCCGGCGCAGCGCAATAGGCTAAAATTCTGCATATTCCGGGCGCCGATCTGGATGATGTCGGCGTATTCGGCCACCAGACGCAAGGAATCATGGTCAATGGCCTCGGTGACGGTGAGCAGTCCAGTCTCTTCTTTCACCTTCCTCAAAATTTTCAAGCCGGCTTTACCCAGACCCTGATAGCTATAAGGAGAGGTACGAGGTTTATAGGCTCCCCCCCGAAAGATGCGGGCCCCCGCGGCTTTGACACGCTCGGCGATGGTCAGGGCTTGAATTTCACTTTCTATGGCGCAGGGCCCGGCGATAACCACAAAATGCCGCCGCCCTAAGTCCAGGCCAGGAAGATGAATGATGGTATCCTCCCGCTTCATTTCCCGACTCACCAGCTTATAGGGCCGGGAAACCGGAATGGCCTGGATCACTCCAGGCATATCGACAAATAGGGTTGCATTAACCGGTCCCGGATTGCGTAAGATGGCGATGGCCACGCGTTCCCCGCCCGGCATGGGCTGGGCTTCATATCCCAGAGATTCGATCTTGGCCACCACCGCCTTGATCTGGTCTTCATTAGCGTCCTTGTCCATTACGATGAGCATGGTTCCTCTCCGCTAAAGGCCACTTTTAGATGAGGGTGCCGGGGTCAGCCGTCATCAGGGCAATCTGAGGCGTGACCAAAGCCAAAGGTATCAAGCCAGAAAGACATGGGGCACCCTCCGTTTTTTTAGCAGGAATCAGGGCCAAAAGCAACCGGAAGGGCTGAAAGTCTCCAGTTCGAGTCTTTATGAGAGCAACCCGAGAATGGCATCAAACCGGACGCCAACAGAGAAGGGCCATTCCTAAGGCCATGGCTGCCCCATAGGGAATGGAGCCGGTTCTGAGGGATACCGGTGAGGGGGGTTTGGCATCATAGGTACTGCAGAGGAACCAGTTCAGAAAGAAATGCCATTCTTGCCTGAGTCCGGCCAGGAGACGTCGCTGCCACACCCAAACTACCAGAATGATCAACCCGCCGCAGATTCCCGTATAAACCAGGAGCACGAAGGTATGTTTCAGTCCCAGCCAGGCCCCCAAAGCCCCAGCGCCCTTGACATCACCGGCTCCCATGCCCCCCAAAAGATAAGGCACCAGAAGCAGGATAAACCCTAATCCCAATCCCGTTAAACCGTCCAGGAGACCGGGGAGGCCATGAAATCCCAACTGAAAACCTAAACCCGCCAGGGCGCCTCCAAAAGTGAGATAGTTGGGAATTCGCCTGGACTTGAGGTCCCACCCGGCCATTCCCAGACTGAGAAGCAGCGGGAAAACTAAGTTATAATGCGCCTGCAGCCAAGAGCCAACGTCGCATAACCAATGAAACAATCTTGCCTCCGAAATGTATTATTTTCCTGCCTCCCCTTATTTTTCGGATTATTATCAAATTAAGGTTAATAAATTCCGCCTAAAAGAGCGCCGGTCCGGTGAGGGCTGGGAGGGTCAGGATGCCGATTTGATTTGTTTTCCCAAGCACTTTCCTTTCTCCGAGCAGGAAGAATTAGTTGCGGCGCCGGGTGAATTTCATCTTCTTTCCTGTCATTTTTCCCATCCTCCGAATTGCGTGGAACTTTAGTTCCGAGCCTCAGAGCAAAATCTTAATAGAACTTCTGCCGATAGTGCTTCTAAAGAGGCATCGGTGTCCAAACGTAGCGGCAGTATTTTTTACCTGAAAAATGGCAAAAATCGGTTTACGACAGTACTTTCCTTGACATTGATGAAAAAATCCTTAATTATCTTATGCAGGTCAAACGGGGCGGGTTTGGCTTAATGCTCTAAATTCTAAGGAGAGATATGATGCGAAAATATGTCATTTTTACCGTGGTAGCGGCTCTCTGCCTCTTCATGGCATTGCCGGTGCTGGCCCAGCCCAAGGGCGGGGCGCTGATGTCGATGGATGCCTTTACCCCGATAGCCCAAGGCTATGATTTCGTCCGGGAAGGCAAATACGAGGCCGCTAAAAACGAATTTGCCAAAGCGGTAAAAGCGGATCGTCACAATCCGTTTGCCCTGAACAACATGGCGGTGCTGGAGGAGCGGGAAGGCAAACTGAACGACGCTCTGGCTAACCTGAAGGATGCCACCACTTATGCCGATCAGTATCTAGACAAAATGACCCAAACCTGCTTTGCCGGCGGCGGCTGCCTGGCGGTAAAACCCCTGCGCGAGAAAGGCGAAAAGAGTTCCATTGCTCCGGTTATTCAGGAGAATATCGCAAAACTCGAGGCTAAGATCAAAGCAACCGGGACTGCGCCGCCAGCAGGAAGCCCCCCGCCGATGGTGCCACCGATGAAGTCTAAGGAAACGCAACAGAAATAAAGATAGGGGCCCCTTCGGGCCCCTACCGCCCCGTTTTCCTTCTTGGTGGCCCCATCGGATGATGAGCAGCAAAAACGACCGGGCTTTGCCTCTGCCAATCTCATTTCGGGGGCCAGGGGTCGCAAGACCCTCCCTGGCCCTTATTCAATGCCATCCACACCCACGTACCGGCCAGCAGTCACGCCACTAAGCCAACCGCAAGAGCCCGCCTTTCCCTGTGCGGCGGAAAATTTCTCCAGCCGCTGTGGTCTTAGCCGCGTTAATGTTAACAAAATAAAACCTTGTCTGGCCTAGAGGGGTGATAACAGAACCTTGAGGTCTTTTAGGCTTTCTCGGGCCTCGCGCAGGGCGCGTGCCAAGCGCGGCTGCCCGGGAACTCGCTGAGGCAGGAAGATTGGAGGATTAGCCAGCGAAGAGTTAGGCCTGGCCTGTAATTGTGAAGTAAGATCGGCCAGTTCGCGGACCAGAAAGAGAAAAGCCGCGACCAGCGGTTCTCCGCGGCCGGCAAAGACCTCATTCCCCATCAGTGGCAGTCGTCCGATAGGGGATAGGGGGGAAGCAG
This sequence comes from Desulfobacca acetoxidans, assembly GCA_022736495.1. The sequence continues at coordinate 4,858 of DZCR01000059.1, read as the reverse complement.
GGGGCGCGGTGGAGGGTGCTACACCCTCGACCTGGCTGGCCAAGGCCTGGGTTAGAGGCAACTTTGCAAGCTTGGTCTTTTTACCGGCAAACTGTTTCTTTTTCGCCATATCTCCAAAAATTCAAGACAGAGTTGTAAATAATCCATGGATCCTGAACTCCGGGGCTCGTAATCGAAAATCGCTTTTTGAGCTATCTGGGCCTGGTTCAAGGCTTCGTTTTTCATAATAATCGTGGTGAAAGTTTTCTCGCAATAAGGTTTTAACTGTTCCAAAATGTATTCATTCGTGACACTGTTCCGCTTGTCATACATAGTGAGCAGAATGCGGAACAGATCTTCCTGGAAAAGATCCTCCGTAGTCAGGTTCTTGACAGTTTCCACCGTTGTGAGCAAATCGGCCAGGCCATCCAAGGAATAGCGGGAGATTTGACAGGGAATTACAAGAAAATCACAGGCATAGAGGGAATTGGTAGTCAGAACCCCCAGAGAAGGTGGACAGTCGATAAGGACGAAGTCATAATCAACATCTTTCAGGGCGTTGGCCAAAATTGCCTCACGGAAGACCCGGGTATAGACCTGCTCTGCGGCCCTGGCCAGATGGATGTGGGCCGGAGCGATGTCCAATCCCAGAATGTACGTGGGAATCACCACGTCGGCGATGCGCATCTTGGGAACGACCAGGATATCCGCCATGGACTTGGCGATGGCGTCCGGTTCGATCCCGATGCCGATGCTGGTGTGGCCCTGGGGGTCCAGGTCAACGATCAGGGTGCGGTACCCTTGATAGGCCAGCGCGGCCCCCAGATTAAGGGTGGTCGTGGTTTTCCCCGTTCCGCCCTTCTGGTTGATAACCGCTACGATGTGGGACATGAGGTGAACTTGGGCCGGTGAGCGCTGTGGCTATTCCAGCAATTTTTTGGCTATGATAAGCGATAGGTAAAATTCCGTCAAGGAATATCTGGCCGGGAGGTGCCAGATTGTTAACACAGGACTGACTGATCATCTGGCACAAAGTCTGCAAAGATATTGAAGCGATTTCTAAATCAGTTTAATTATCTTTGCAAGGCTAGTTAATGACCTCGTTTCTGGAAAGAAGACGATTTAGCCGGATTTTCGTATCCCTGCCGGTAGAATATCAAGCCCGCCTCCCTGACACCGATGCCCCCTGTCAGGGTCAAGGATGCCTCCGCGACATCAGTCTGAGCGGCATTTACTTCCATACAGATTCAGCTATTACCTTTCAGCAGGGGCAGATCCTCTCCCTGAGTATATTCGCCCCACTGCAATATCTTGAAGGCAGTGACATCTCCCACCTGCGGGCCACCGGGGAGGTAATACGTTTCGATCCCCCAGAGCCTGACCGACCTTTGGGCGGGGTGGCCTTGAACTTCCTGGAAGGCCCAACCTTTTTGGCCAACAAAGACGCGACAATGTTTCAAAGTCTGAACTGAATCGTCAGACTCCTCTCTGATTTAATCTCTCCGAAGAACATAATTATAGATTATATATTAAGAAGTGGTTAGATTAACTTTTTAACTGGTTCAAGGTTTCAATTATTGTTTCCACAGCATAAGGCAGCCATAGCTCTCAGCGGCGGAGTAGACAGTGCGGTGGCCGCCATGCTCTTACGTCGTCAGGGTTGGGACCTTCAGGGTGTCCACCTGCGCCTGGTACCCTGGGGTTCATCGGAAAATTGGGTGAAAGCTCTGGCCCAGCGCCTGGATATTCCCCTCCGGATTATCGATTTGCAAAGGGAATTTGCTAAAGACATCTTGGATTATTTTGTTTCGGAATATACTCGGGGCCGCACTCCCAACCCCTGCGTCCGGTGCAATGTGGCCATCAAGTTCGGCCGACTCTGGGAGTGCCTTCGGGAAGATGGCTACACGCACCTGGCCACCGGTCATTATGCCCGGCTGCAACCGATTGAGGCGGGCATCCCGGCATTGCTCCGGGGGACGGACCGCCGCAAGGACCAGTCGTATTTTCTCAGTCGCTTGCCCCGTAATCTCTTGCCGCATATCCTTTTTCCCCTGGGAGATTTGACCAAAGAAGAGGTGCGGCAGATCTATCACGCCGGGGGATTACTTGAACGGGAAAATCAGCGGGAGAGCATGGAGCTGTGTTTCATCCCGGGTGGGAACTACCAAGAATTCCTCCAGGCGCGGCGAGGTGTTGCCGGGCCTCCCGGTGATTTTATCGGTGTCCAGGGGGGACTTTTGGGCCGGCATCGCGGCCTGGAATGCTATACCGTAGGGCAACGGCGGGGGTTGGGCATCCCGGGCCCGGAACCTTATTACGTGATCGAAATTCAGCCGGAGTCCAACCGGGTGGTGCTGGGCCATCATGACGAACTCTTTTCCTCCGGATTGCTGGCCTCGCAGATGAACTGGCTCTGCGAACCTCCTACCGGTGAGTTGGAGGCCTTGGCCGTGATCCGCTACCGCCACCCTGGGGTGCGGGCCCGGATTACCCTCTTGGGCCCTGGCGACGTCCAGGTGAAATTCGCCACTCCGCAAGCGGCGGTGGCCCCAGGCCAAGCCGTGGCCTTCTACGACCGCGACCGGGTTCTGGGCGGCGGCTGGATCGAGGCACGAATAAAATGATATTTTGAGGGTAAGAACGTAAGGACATTTTTTCGTTTTTTCCCTCCATCTCTCCTGCCAGCCCCCTGCATGGGAAGGAGAGGGATGCAGGCTCGCGCCCTTAGTCCCCTCCCCCATCATTATGATAATATATTCCTGACTAATGCAAACCTTTCTCATTATGACCTTCGGGTGCAAGGTAAACCAGTGCGACACCGCCGGCATGATTCAGGAGCTTACGGCCCTGGACTGGAGCGCTGCGGCTCCGGGGGTGGTCCCAGACCTGGTACTGGTGAATACCTGCACCGTCACCGCCCGGGCCGACCAGCAGGCCCGCCAGACTATACGACGCCTGGCCCGGGAGCACCCCGGCGTGCCTATTTGGGTCACCGGTTGTTATGCCCAACGGGCTCCGGCCGCCCTGGCGGCCCTACCGGGGGTGCAGACGGTTTTCGGCAACCAGGAAAAGGCCGGCCTGACTCATTTACTGAATGGTCGCAGAGATAATCAGAGTTTTGCAGCCGATTCTTCCACCCCCTTGCTGGGGAAGAGCGAGGAAGGAGGTGGCGTAAAGAGTCCGTCAAACTTGGCGGAGCCGTTTAAGAGGCTGCGGCTCCTGGTCGGAACCTTCGGTGCGTCTCCATCCTTTCAGCCCTGCCGGATCCACGGCGCCACTGGCCAGACCCGGGCCCGGCTCAAGATTCAGGAGGGCTGCAGCCACCACTGCCGCTACTGCATCGTTCCCCAGGTGCGGGGACCCCGCCGCAGCCTGGACCAGGACGCGGTGCTGGCAGCGTTGCAGGAGGTGGCCGACCTGGGTTACCGGGAGCTGGTCCTCACCGGGGTGGACCTGGGCCAGTATGGGTTGGATCACCTGCCGCCTTCCAGCCTGGCAGCGCTGGTCCGCCGCCTTAGGAAAGACGCCTGGCCCTTCCGGGTGCGCCTTTCTTCACTGGAGCCCCAGATGGTGACGCCGGAACTCCTGGATGAGCTGGCCGGCTGGCCTCACTTCTGTCCCCATTTTCACCTGCCCCTCCAGAGCGGCGCCGCGCCGGTGTTGGCCGCCATGGGCCGGCCTTACGGTCCCGGGGAGTTTCGCAATCTGGTTTACGAGATCACTCGGCGCTTTCCCGGCGCAGGTTTAGGTCTGGACGTCTTGGTGGGGTTTCCGGGGGAGACGGCCTCGGACTTTGAAGCCACTCGGCTCCTGGTTGACGAATTACCCGTGACCTACCTCCACGTCTTCCCCTATTCACCTCGCCCCGGCACCCCTGCGGCCAGCTTGCGGCCCCTGCCGGGGGGGATAATTCAGGAGCGGGCTCGGATCATGCGGGAACTGGGCCAACAGAAAAAGCAGCAGTTCATTGATGCCCAACTGGGCCAGGTGCGGAAGGTGTTAGTGGAAGGGCCGGCGCCTCAGACCGGGTATCTCCAGGGACTCAGCGAACACTATCTGCGGATCGTTTTGCCCGGCCCCCGGACCTGGCGCAACCGTCTGGTCAAAGTACGGTTGCTGGCGCGGGAGGAAGAAATGCTGGTGGGGGAGGCGGTACTTTAGTTTGCCCAACCCCTGCTTGGGCCATAATCGGTAGTTTTGTAAAAAGTTCATAATTCCCTCCCCCTTTGGGGGGTCAGGGTGTGGGTAAAATATAGCCTTATGATAATTTTCTGATACCTTTATCTTGTTTTACGCGGTGATTATGATGCACAAAAATATCATTCCTGAACTCAAAGCCATCGTCGGCTCCGGGCATATGCTCACCTCCCCGGAGGAGCGCTGGTGCTATGCCTTTGATGCCACGGACCGGGCCCGGATGCCTGATGCGGTGGTGTTTCCGGGGTCGGCGGCGGAGGTCGCGGCGATTGTGCGGCTGGCCAATGAGCACCGGTTTCCGGTGGTGCCCCGGGGCGCGGGGAGCGGGCGGAGCGGCGGCGCGGTGCCCATTGCGGGCGGGGTGGTGCTGGTTTTGACCCGGTTGAACCGCATTATCGAGATCAATACACGCGACTTGGTGGCCGTGGTGGAGCCCGGGGTGGTCCTGGGGAAACTGAAGGCCGCGGTGGAGGCCCAGGGGCTCTATTATCCACCGGACCCGGCCAGCGCCGAGTTCTGCACCATCGGCGGCAACGTGGCGGAGTGCGCCGGCGGGGCGGTGGCGGTGCAGTACGGCGTCACCCGGGATTACGTTTTGGGGCTGGAAGTGGTGCTGCCCACCGGGGAGATTATCACCGCGGGGACCCGGACCATGAAGGGCGTGGTGGGCTATGACGTC
>DZCR01000003.1 GCA_022736495.1 Desulfobacca acetoxidans | reverse complement strand
CCTTAAATAATATATATCAAATTTTATCACAAAATTCTAAACGATTTAGAAATGGTACTTTTCATATTTGCTGTTAGTAGTCAATAATTGGCATTATTATCGCTTTAAAATTGAGGTTTAAACTTTATGGACTGGCTGGAAAAAAGGAAGGAACAAGCTAACAATATCTTGAATAAGTTAATAAATTCTAAAAAATTCACATTTGATAAATCAATAAGATCCAATCTCCCTGAGGATGCGGGCATTTATGCAATATCATTTAACGCCGCTCAGCCAAGTGAATATCTTATAGCAGGAAGAACCAAAGGAACAGAAGGATTGCGTCAGAGGATATATCAAAACCATCTAATGGGGAACCAAATAGGCAATCTTAGGAGCAAACTTGTAAATGGTGGTCTATGTCCAGATATGGAGCATACAAAAGATTGGATAAGACAAAATTGTGTTGTTCAATTTGTGACAATACCAGATGAAAATTTGATTAACTGGTTTGAACACTATATTTTGAGCATATTAAGGCCCAAATATAACAATTAAATTATTCGCAATATAAAAGTCTGATGTTATGTTTGACCGACTCTCCGACAAATTAAACGCGGTCTTCAAGAAGCTGAAAGGCCGGGGCAAACTGAATGAGGCCCAGGTCCAGGAAGCCCTGCGCGAGGTGCGCCTGGCGCTTTTGGAAGCTGACGTCAATTATAAGGTCACCAAGTCCTTTATCGAGCGCATCAAGGACCGGGCCGTGGGTGAAGAGGTCATGCGGTCCCTGACCCCGGCCCAGCAGGTCATCAAGATCGTCCACGAGGAACTGACCACGCTCCTGGGCGGCGAGTCGCCCCGGCTGGACTTAAGCGGCAAACCGCCGGTGGCCTTGATGCTGGTGGGCTTGCAGGGCTCGGGGAAAACCACCACTGCGGCCAAGCTGGCGAAGCGCTTGAAGAGCCAGGGCCGCCAGCCGTATCTGGTGCCCGCGGACGTGCAGCGGCCCGCAGCCATCGAGCAGCTTAAGCGACTGGGGGCGGATATCGGGGTGGCGGTGCATCCCACCGAGGCCAGCCAGAACCCGGTGGCCATTGCCGAGGCCGCCATGGAAGCGGCTTACGCTGCGGGCTTTGATACGGTGATCCTGGACACCGCCGGGCGCCTCCACATCGACGCGCCTTTGATGGATGAACTCAAGGCCATCCGGGCTAAGGCCGAGCCCCAAGAAATTCTCCTGGTGGCGGACGCCATGACCGGGCAGGACGCGGTGGCCGTGGGCCAGAGCTTTCACGACCTGTTGCGTCTCACCGGCGTGATCCTCACCAAGGTGGAAGGCGATGCCCGGGGCGGCGCGGCTCTGTCCATGCGGGAGGTGATCGGCCAGCCCATCAAGTTTCTGGGGGTCGGGGAAAAGCTGGACGCTTTGGAGGTCTTTCATCCGGACCGCCTGGCTTCCCGGATTTTGGGGATGGGCGATGTGCTCACCCTGATTGAAAAAGCCCAGGAGGCCTTCGACGCCGATCAGGTGAAGGATCTGGAAAAGAAGCTGCGCCAAGAAGCCTTTACCCTGGACGATTTTCGGGAGCAGCTCAAGCAGATCAAGAAGATGGGCAGCATGGAACAGCTCCTGGGCATGATCCCGGGGCTGGGCAGCAAAATCAAGGACCTCAAAGGTATGCAGCCGGATGAGGGGGAGTTGAAACGGGTGGAGGCTATCATCAGCTCCATGACGCCGGGGGAGCGGGCCGACCATAACATCATCAACGGCAGCCGCCGTAGGCGCATCGCCCTGGGCAGCGGCACCTCGGTCCAGGACGTCAACCGGCTGTTGAAGAATTTCACTATGACCCAAAAGATGATCAAGCAGGTAGCCAAGGGGGGCAAGAAGGGCAAGATGAGGCTCCCTATGAATTTTTTTTAACGGATATGACCCATTAAACCTAAGGAGGATAAAAGCAGCATCCATGGCATTACGAATCCGATTGGCCCGTTACGGCGCCAAAAAGCGCCCATACTATCGCATCGTGGTAAGCAACAGTGAGTCTCCCCGGGATGGCAGATTCCTGGATATCATTGGCACGTATGACCCGCGCCAGGAGCCGGCAGCGGTATCGGTGAAAGAGGACCTGCTCAAAGAGTGGATGAGCAAGGGCGCCACCTGTACCGATACGGTGGCCAGCCTGCTGAAGCGGCCCAAAGCCGCCGCGGCGGAGGCCTGAACGCGGTCCAGGGAAACCAGGGAGGTTGATCGCCCCATCCCTTGACAGAGGTGGCTACTATGAAGGAATTGGTGAAGTTCATCGCGCAGGCGCTGGTGGATAATCCTGATCAGGTGCAGGTCAAGGAAATCGAAGGGGAGCAAACCTCGGTCATCGAGTTGAAGGTGGCCAAAGAAGATCTCGGCAAGGTGATCGGCAAACAAGGGCGCACTGCCCGGGCCATGCGCACTATTCTCAGCGCTGCGTCCACGAAGATTCGCAAACGGGCGGTCCTGGAGATCCTTGAGTAGCGGACCGCCGGCTTCCAGGCCCTTGGTGGGTCTGGGTCGGGTTTCCGGAGCCCACGGCATCCGGGGAGCCGTCAAGGTGCGGGCGGATGCCGAGGCCAGCACGACTGACCCGGAGGTATTCGCCGCGTTAGGGGAAGTGTGGATCGGCGGCCACAGGCACCAGGTTCTCGAAGCCGGGCGCCTCAAAACCCAGGTGATCCTCCGGCTGGCTGGCGTTGATACCCGGAACCAGGCGGAAGCCCTGGTGGGGCAGGCAGTCGAAGGGGATCGCGTGCGGTTCCCGGCGCTCCCTGAGGGAGAATATTATTGGTTCCAGGTCCTGGGGTTGCCGGTGGTCAACGCGGCCGACGGCGCCCTGCTGGGGCATCTGGACGAGATTATCCCAACCCCGGCCCATGACGTTTACGTGGTGCGCCAGGGCGAGCGGGAAGTGCTGCTGCCCGCAGTGGAGGACGTGATCATCGAAATCAACCTGGAGGAAGGGGTGCTCAAGGCCTCGCCTCCCGAGGGTCTTGTGTAAGGGGGAAAGCCCCGGGCTTTGCCTGTTGAGAAACTCTTGAAAGCTGATGCGGATTGACCTGTTAACCCTGTTTCCCGAGTTTTTCGCCTCCCCCTTGAGTCAGAGCATGCTCCAGCGGGCCCAGATCCAGGGGGCGATCACCTACCGGGTGATCAATCTGCGGGACTATACCGCCGATAAACACCAGGTGACGGACGACCGGCCCTTCGGCGGCGGCCCCGGCATGGTCATGAAGATCGAGCCTCTGGTGGCGGCCATCCGGGCAGTGCGGGAGGAAGACCCTAAAACCCGGGTGATCCTGCTGGGACCCTCGGGGCCGCAGTTCGATCAGGCCAAGGCGGCCGAACTCGCCGGCCACTCCCACCTCCTGCTCATCTGCGGGCATTACGAGGGCGTGGACGACCGGGTGCATTTTTATATTGATGAAGAGTTGTCAATAGGCGATTATATTCTGACCGGGGGAGAAATCCCGGCTTTGATCGTGGCGGATGCGGTGACCCGGTTGCTTCCCGGAGTGTTGGGAGGACAGGGGGCCACCGCAGAGGAATCATTCCAGGAGGGCCTCCTGGAATATCCCCATTACACCCGCCCCCGGGTTTTCGAGGGACACGGGGTCCCCCAGGTCTTGCTGGAGGGCGACCATCAGCGCATTGTCCGGTGGCGGCGGCAGCAGGCCCTGGCCCGGACCGTGACCCGGCGGCCGGACTTGCTGGCCCGAGCCGGGCTCAGCCAAGCAGACCGAGAATTCATCAAATCCCTGGCCCAGGGCCAGGCGGAAGATAGGTGAGGATATGGAACGAGTAGACCAATTGGCCCGGGAGCAGATGCGGGCGGACCTGCCGGCATTTCGTCCCGGGGACACCGTGGAAGTGCATGTACGCATCGTGGAAGGGGACAAAGAGCGTATCCAGGTCTTCAAGGGTGTGGTGATCCGGAAGCGGGGCGGCCTCACCGGGGCCAGCTTTACGGTGCGCAAGGTTTCCTATGGCGTAGGGGTGGAGCGGATTTTCCCGGTCCATTCTCCCAACCTCGACCAGGTGGTCGTCCTTTTCCGGGGTAAAGTCCGGCAGAGCCGCCTTTACTACCTGAGAGAGCGGAAGGGCAAGGCGGCCCGCATCAAGGAAAAGCGGACCCCGATGCTATGAGCCGCGCTCCGGGCAGCGTCGATGTGCTGGCTGACCCGGAAGGTTTTTGGCGTTTTCAGGGATTGACCTTAATTGCCGGCGTGGATGAGGTGGGCCGGGGCCCCTTGGCGGGTCCGGTGGTGGCCGCGGCCGTGATCCTCCCTGCCGGCGTTGCTTTTCCCGGACTTAGGGATTCCAAGCGCCTCTCCCCGGAAGTCCGGGTGGAACTGGATGGCCAAATCAGGGCTCAGGCCCTGGCCCTGACCCTCCGGGAGGTGGGACCCCGCCAGATCGAGCGCCAGGGCATCCTGGCCGCGTCGCTCTCTGCCATGGCCCGGGCCATCCGGGACCTGTTCCTGATTCCGGAGATGGTTCTGGTGGACGGCAACCAGCCTCTGCCCCTGACCTATCCGCAGCAACCGGTGATCAAGGGTGACGACCGCTGCCCCTCCATTGCCGCAGCCTCCGTGGTGGCCAAGGTCTACCGGGACCGGCTCATGGAGGACCTGCACCGCCGCTTCCCTCAATACAATTTCGCCCGGCACAAGGGCTACGCCACTGCCGAACACCTGGAAGCCTTGCGCTGCTGGGGCCCCTGCGTCCTCCACCGCCGCACTTTCCGCGGCGTGAAGGAATGGCTGGGAGATGGGGAAGAGTGAAAGACATTTGAGGGGAGGACGGGGGGACGAGAGTCCCCCGCCCTCCCCTCAAACTCCCCTCCCAACCCCTTGTATGGGATGGTGGCACAGGCGTCTCTCCTGTGTGAATTTAGTAGCCTGTAGGGCGGGAAAGCCAAGCGCATCCCGCCTTTGCCGATGGCAAAGATTATGAAAGATCCACGCAAGCAACTGGGCATCGACGGCGAAGACCTGGCTGCCGCGGCCTTGAAAAAACAGGGCTACAAAATCCTGGAGCGCAATTACACCACACCCCTGGGGGAGATTGACCTCATCGCCCGGCAGGGGAAGACCCTGGTGGTCGTGGAGGTCAAGACCCGCAAGAGTACCCGATTCGGCAGCCCCCAGGAGGCGGTGTCGGCTGCCAAACAGGCCAAATTGCGCCGCCTGGCCGATTATTATATGAAGGACAACCGCCTTACCGGCGCGGCGGTGCGTTTCGACGTGGTGGCTGTTACCTTAGGAGATGCCGGTCCACAGATAGAAATTATTTCGAACGCGTTTTAAGGTGAGCACCATAAGCACGCTCTACATCGTCGCTACGCCCATCGGCAACCTGGAGGATATCACCCTGCGGGCCCTTCGGGTTCTGAAAGAGGTGGACCTTATTGCCGCGGAAGACACTCGCCACACCCGGAAGCTTCTGAGTCACTACGCCATCGGCACGCCGCTCATCAGCTACCACGCTCACAACCAGGCGTCCCGCGGTCCGGAATTGATCCGTCGCCTTGCTGAAGGGGAAACCGTGGCCCTGGTGAGCGATGCCGGTACCCCGGGATTTTCCGATCCGGGCGCCGATCTGGTGACCCGGGCCTGGGACGCGGGGGTGAAGGTAGAAGCGGTGCCTGGCCCTGCCGCCGGGCTGGCCGCGCTCTCGCTTTCCGGGTTCAAAGGGGATATACTTTTCCTTGGCTTCCTGCCCCGGGGTGAGGGGCGCCGGCTCAAAATGCTCCAGGCTCTGGGGCCAGAAAAACGAGTGATTATTATGTATGAGTCACCCCGGCGCCTGGCCCGGACGCTGACGGAAATTGCCGGCGCCATGCCCCATCGGGAGGTCCTGGTGGTACGGGAACTTACCAAGAAGTTTGAAGAAACCTGGCGGGGGCCGGTGGCGGATATTGCCCGGAAGTTACAGGACGTCGAGATCAAGGGCGAATGCGCTCTAGTGCTCTCCTGTCCGACGGCTGCAGCGGCGGCCCCTGCCGCGGACCTGGATGCATATCTGCTGGAGATCGCTCGCAAGTTCCACTTGACGGGGCGGCGGCTGGCGGACCAGGTAGCTTCGGACCTTCAGATCCCCCGGCGCCGGGCCTACCAGGCTTACCTGGCCCTGAAGGAGTGGGGCCAGGTGGAATGAGGCGCTGTTTGCACAGGTTGAAGCCTGCGGCTATATTTTTTTACAATACCTATAATTTTGCAAGCGGCCTCACCGATAACGGAACGAGGCTGCGACATTATTCAAAGCAAATTTCATGATACAATGAATACTCAAGAAAATAAGCTCTGGACCATCGAAAAGGAACTCTGGGTGGAAAATCGTTTGGGAGTGCATGCCCGGCCTGCGGCAAAAATTGCCACTGCGGCCCAGCAGTTCGACGCTGACATCACCCTGGAAAAAGACGGCCTGGAAGTCAACGCCCGGGATTTGCTGGACGTCCTGGCCCTGGATAGTCCCCAGGGCACCAGGCTGGTGCTGCGCACCCGGGGTCCCCAGGCCCGGGAGGCGGCTTCCTGCCTCGTTGCGCTGTTCGCCCGGAAGTTTGAGGAGAAATGACCTTTAAAAATCTCTCTCTCCAGGGTATTCCCGCCTCGCCCGGCATCGTCATAGGGCCGGCCCACGTCCTGTCCCAGGAGGGCCAGGTTTCGACGCGGCTGCTTTATACCGACCAGGAGGTGGCCGCGGAACTGGAGCGCTTCAACCGGGCGGTTGACCAGACGGAAGAGGAAATCATCCGGCTCAGGCGGGAAATCGCCGACGATTTGATGGAGCATGCCCACATCCTGGAGCTCCACCTGCTCATCCTGCGGGACCGGATGCTGCTCCTGGAGACCCAAAAGCTCATCAAAGAGCAGAACTTCAACGCCGAACGGGCCCTGTACCAGGCCTTTCTGAAGATCAAAGAGGTTTTTCAGCGCATCGGGGACAAACATATCCGGGGGCGCATCCAGGACGTCGAAGCGGTCTACCACCGCCTGTTGGGGCACTTAACCGGACGGGGTACCAGCAAAACCTTTGAGTTCGCCGAGCCGGTGATCATCGTGGCCCGGGACCTGTCTCCCGCGGACACTACCAAAATGTCCAGCACCCAGGTGCTGGGTTTTATCACCGAGCGAGGCGGCAAGACTTCCCACACGGCCATCATCGCCAATTCCTTGGAGATCCCGGCGGTGGTGGGGCTGGACAGCGCCACCCTGGAGATTGAGTCCGGGGAACTGGTCATCATCAATGGCCTGACCGGCCGGGTCATTATCGATCCGGATGCGGCCGTGCGCCGGAGTTATGAAGTCCGCCGGGAGGAATTTGAGAACTTTAAACGGGAAGTGGCCCAGGGCAGCTCCCTGCCGGCGGTGACCAGCGACGGCCACCCTAACCGGGTGCTGGCCAATATCGAACAGCCGGAGGAAGTCTCCCTAGCTCAGAAATATGGCGCCGACGGTGTCGGGCTCTACCGCACCGAATTCCTCTATCTGCGCCACCGTCAGATGCCTACGGAAGAGGAGTTGTTCCTGCATTACCGCCAGGTAGTGGAAGCCATGGCCCCGCGAGAAGTCACTATCCGCACCCTGGACATCGGGGGGGACAAGTTTCTCTCCCCCCTGGAGTATGCTCCCGAGATGAACCCGGCCCTGGGGCTACGGGCCATCCGGTTTTGCCTCAAGGAGCAAAAAATCTTTCGCACTCAACTCAAGGCCATTCTCCGGGCCTCGGCCTTCGGCAAGGTGCGGGTCATGTTCCCCCTCATCTCCAACCCCCGGGAATTACACGACGCCCGGCTGCTTCTGGTGTCCGTCAAAGAAGAACTTGCCCGGGAAAATATCCTCTATGATCCCAATATGCCCGTGGGTGCCATGATCGAAGTGCCGGCGGCCGTCACCCTCGCCGATCTGTTGGCCCGGGAGGTAGATTTTTTCAGCATCGGCACCAATGATCTGATTCAGTACGCCCTGGCCATCGACCGGGGCAACAAGTCGGTGGCGGACATGTATGAACCCCTGCATCCTGCGGTGTTGCGTATGGTCCGGGAGGTGGTCCAGGTAGCCGCTCAGGCTGGCATCCGGGTGGCCATGTGCGGCGAGATGGCCGGTGACCCGCTCTATATCCCAGTGCTCCTGGGGTTGGGCGTGGAAGAATTCTCTATGAACCCCACTTCCATTCCCGTGGTCAAGCGGGTCATTCGTATGACCTCTCTGGACGGGGCCCGGGAAATCGCTCGCCGGGTCATGCAACGGGCCACCGTGGAGGAAGTCAACGAGTACGTCAACACGGAGATGGATCACCGCTTTCCGGATATTTTTCGCTTCGGCCGTCCCCTGGCCACCAATCGGACCTTATGAAAGAAGACAACCTCAAGATTATTTGCCGCAACCGGAAGGCCTTTTTTGAATATGCCATCGACGCCCTGTACGAAGCAGGCCTGGTGTTGAAGGGAACCGAGGTCAAGTCCTTGCGCCAGGGAAAGGTCAACATCAACGACGCCTACGCCCGCTTCAAGGACGGGGAGGTCTATCTCTACAATGCCCATATCAGCCCTTACTCCCATGCTGCGGATGACAGCCACAACCCGGAGCGCCCCCGTAAGCTGCTGCTGCACCGCTGGGAGTTGCGGCGCTTGTTGGGCAAGACCCAGGAGCGGGGCTTCACCCTGATTCCGGTACGGATGTATTTCAGGAACGAACATGCCAAAGTAGAAATCGCCCTGGCCAGGGGCAAAAAACAGTATGACAAACGGGAAACCATCAAAAAACGGGAGCAGAAGCGGGAACTGGACCGGGCCCGCAAGCAGCGGTAAATGTAGGGGCGGACCCCTGTGGACGCCCTAACCAACTGAGAGAGGTTTTTTGACAGAAACAGAAAACTGAAAACGGTATTTCAGATGGAATTTTTCACCCGACTCGCCGAAAACCGCATCCTCCAGGCCATTGAGGCCGGAGAGTTCGACAACCTCCAGGGCAGGGGCCAACCCCTTAACCTGGAGGATGACAGCCATATCCCCCCTGAACTGCGCATGGCTTATAAAATCTTGAAAAACGCCGACTGCCTGCCCCCAGAGTTGGTCTTGCGCCAGGAAGTGGTACAGTTGCAAGACCTGGTGGCGGCCTTGCCGGATGAGGCCGAGAAGCTCAAGCAGATGCGCCGCCTCAACTTCCTGGTCATGAAGTTGAACATGATGCGGCCGGTATCAGCTCAATTGTTGGAGAACGACCTTTACACCCCTAAGGTCTTGGAACGCCTGGAGTCGAAGAGATAAAACCTATCTTCCCGCGGGTGCGCCCCGCACCTTATCGCCTTGCTGCATGAAATTTCGCTTCGACCATCCTCTCTGGCAACGCTGCGCCCCGGCCCTGGTCCGCCGCCTGGTGCAGGCTTACCTCCTGACGTGCCCGTGCGAGTTGGTGGTGACGCCGCAGGTCAAGAAGCTCATCGCTTCAGGGGCACCGGTCATTTACACCACCTGGCATGGACACTTGCTCAGCCCCCTGTTCTTTGCCCAGCGGTACCGGGGAACCCAGCCCGCCATGGTCCTGATGGCCAGCCCCAGCCGGGATGGGGAATTTATTGCGCAGGTGGCCCGGGGACTGGGGTTTATCGTGTTCTCAGGGTCCCGGCGTAAAGGCGGAGTCCAGGCCCTGCGCCAGATGGCGATCTGGTTTAACCGGGGACATAGCTGCGGCATGATTGCCGACGGCTCCCGGGGACCGGCCCGGGTGGCCCAAAAAGGGCCCCTCTATCTGGCCCGCCAGACCCAAGGCCCCATCCTTCCCCTGGCCGTAGCCGCCCGTTACAAGCTTACCTTCGATTCCTGGGACCGGTTTGAACTGCCCTTGCCTTTTAGCCGCCTGGCCCTCATAGTGGGAGAACCCCTGCGGGTGCGGCTGGATGATCGGGGGCCGGCCTTGGAGGCCCGCCGCCTGGAGCTGGAAGACCGCCTCAACCACCTTTTCCTTCGGAGCCAATCCTACTATCTCGCCGGGAAAAAAATTTTGTAATTGTCCGACATTTTGGTCAATAAGGGTTGTTTTGCGCTGTTAATATGTTAAATTTTAATAAAATAATTAAGGAATTGGCCACTCATATGCGGTTTGAAGATTTAGACGCCCAGACTCTGGACCAGATCGGGACCCCGGAAGCCAATGACAAGGCCCGGTCGCTGGTCGAGAACCATCAGGTCGAGCACGGTTACCGCTTGCCTGATCGTCTGCGGGGATTGGTGTTGGATGAGCAGCCCTTCCGGGTCGAGGTCAAGATTCAAAACGACCAGCTCACCTATGTGTGCGCCTGCCCCCAGGAAGAAAGCGGGGCTTTGTGTCCCCATGTTTTGGCCCTGCTGCGGGCCTGGACTCAGGAACCGGAAAAATTTCTTAACCAGACGGAATTGAAGGAACGGTTAAAGAAATACTCCAAGCGGGAACTGGTGGATATTATCTTGGACCTGGCAGACCGGGTAGATGCGGCCCGGGCGGTCCTGAAAGAAGAGGATCAAGGGCTGGATGATATCCTGGAGTCCATTGACCGGGTCATGGAGGAGGTGTCGGATGAGGCCGCCTCCCTGGCCGAGGCCGAAAACAAGCTGCAGCGCGCTCAGGCCCGGGCCGATCGCCTGGCCCAGAGCGGCCGCCTGGCCGAAGCGCGTTCCATATATTTCTACCTCCTGGACAACATCCTCAGTCTCGAGGAGAAGTTCAAGCAGGAGCACCTCTTCTCCCCCGATCTGAAAAAGGATCTGTTCGAAGAATACTGCCAGTTCATCCACGAGGACCGGCACCTGGAAAAGGAGCTGGTTCAACAGGAAATCGAACAACTGGAATCCCGGGCCCCCGCTTCCCTGGGGGAAATGGATCTCTCTGAAGTCAAGCGGGAATTGGCGCTGCCGGGTTAACCCAGGCCCTGTTTCACGGTTTATCGGACTGACCCTTTCAAGACCCATCCTCCGCCGGGAGGGTGGGTTTTTTACTTTCTCTGGTAACCGGCGCCGGCGCCAAGTCTGGCAAGTTTAGGATGGCTTTCTGATAAATGCGCAGCAAGGACAAAAGAAATGACAGAATTAAGGGACCCAGGATAAAGCCGATCATGCCGAAATAGGTCAGGCCCCCCAGGATGCTGAACAGGATGAAGATGCTGGGGGTTTCGCTACTGCCTTTCACCAGGATGGGTTTGAGGACGTTGTCGATGACACTCACTACCACGCCGCCCCAGAGGATCAAGATTATGCCCTTGGTAATGTGCCCGGTAACGAGGAGGTAGACCGCGGCAGGCCCCCAGATGATGGTGCTGCCCACCACCGGGATCACCGAAGCCGGGATCATTACCGTACCCCAAAAGGCCGGCTGGGGCAGCCCGACGATCAGGAACCCAACCCCTCCCAGAGTCCCTTGGGCAAAGGCCACGATCACCGTGCCCCACAAGGTGGCCTTAATGGTGGTTTCCGTCTCCCGCAGGATTTCGTCGTTGTGGGCCGATTCCAAAGGGGAGAGCCGCTTGATGGCCTGGATAAAGGCATCCCCTTGCAAGAACATGAAAAAGGTGATGAAAAGCACCAGCAGCAGGTCGAAAAAGAAATACGTGAAGCCTTTGATCAGACCGATGGCGTTGGTGTAGACGAAGGCGCTGGCATTAGTCACCACCGTGCGGACGATCTGATCCAACTTGATTTCGCCCGGTGGCAGGGGCAGGTTCAGGTGAACCAGGTAAAGCTTAAAGGCGTCGATTTTGGTGGAGATCCACTGCCAGAGATGGCCGGTTTGCATGTCTTTGGTCACCTGGCTGGAAAACTCCAGCGCCTGAGTTGCGATGATGCTCATCAGGCTAAAAAGCGGGACCAGTATGATCAGAAGCAGGATGAGGCAGGTGAGGGCCGAGGCGAGGGCCTTCCAGCCCCTTAGAAGCCGAGTCAGGGCGAAAAAGAGCGGCTTGGCGGTGAAAAATAACACCAGGGCCATGAAGATATCCAGGAGGAAAGGCTTGATGATAAGGTATGAATAATAAAGGACCAGCAGGGTGATGACCCCGAAAAAGAGACCTGCAAACCGGGTGGGAAAGCCCACCCGGGTCTCCGGGGGTGGGTAGGGGGGACAAGAGGCCGCAGCTGACGTCGTGGCGCCCCGGGGCTCGGTCGCGTTTTCCGGGTGGGGCTCTTGCTGAGGTTCTGGCTCCTTCATGATTGGCGGCCACTATACGACAAAATGCGGCATATGCAAAGCCGAAAAAGGAGAGGCGGGCCGGGCCCGCCCTTCGCTACCATTACCCCGGGATGCGACTACTTCCCGAACCTGGCTTCCACCGCGGGCCAGTTGATATTCTGGAAAAAGGCCTGGATGTAATCCCCCCGCTTCAGCCCGTAGTCGGGAAGATAGGCATGCTCGAAAACGTCCATAATCAGAAGGGGGTTTCCGCCCGCCAGGTGCCCCACGTCGTGCTCGTTGATCCAGAAATTGATAAGCCTTCCGGATTTAGGGTCTTCATAGAGCACCACCCAACCGATGCCCCGCATGGCCCCGGTAGCCTTAAAGTCTGCCGCCCACTTGTCGTAGCTCCCGAAGTTTTCTTCCAGCCGTTTCATGAGCTTGCTGTCTTTTTTCATTGGCTCCTTGCCGCCCAGGTTGCCGAAGTAAAGTTCATGCAGCCGCATGCCGTCGAATTCCCACCCCAGGCGGCGCTTCAGTTCCGCATACGCTGGGCTCGCCGTCTGATTCTGGGCCGTCATTTGCTGGAGTTGCTCCAAGAGCAGATCAGCGTTTTTCACATAGCCCTGATACAGGGTAAAGTGCAAATCCAGCGCCTTGTCGCTGAAGCCGGGCATGCCCTTAAGTTTACTAAAATCCTGGGGCGCATAGGGTTGGGGCGCTCCTCCCGGCGCCGCACTCTTTTCTTTGGCGGACTCCGGCGGACTGCTGGACCCCTGACCGCAGGCCAAAACCAGCAGCACCGCCATGAATCCCACCAGGCCGATGAGCCGATGATATCGCATAAGCCACCTCCTTTTTACAACATATAGGCAGGGAAATGGTGCTTGTCCAGGGAGGCGGCAGTTTTTTAGGGAGGAGAGGCTGTAGGGCGAGTGCGGAGGTCGCAACGGCTGCTCCGGACCGGGTGACTCGCCCCGGGCCAACCCACCGGGAAAGTCTGCCGGGGCCTCCGGGCATTGGCAGGGTCCGTGTTTGTGGACCAGCCGATTGAGGTTAGCACAAAAAAGCGCCGCAAAGGTTCCACAGGACCCGGACCCAGCAACCGCTTCAGTAGAGTTGCAAGTGATTTTTTTTAAGAATTTTTTTTGGCATAAGGCGGTTCTTTGTTTGTTTTGGTCGGTAGAGGAGATTTATTGAGTGGGTGCATTTTACACCCAGACTGCGGCTGTCATGCGGTAAAGCCTGGGTATTGAGCGGGTTGGCACATAATGTGCTTACAAAGTTTTAGTAGCTTTACGCAACTAACTTTGACCGTAGACGCTGAATGAGAAGTGATGATGATCGGCATTCCGATAATGAGGGGACGGGTGGCGCCAGTGTTAAACTGGTGTTCCCGCACACTGATTTTCCCGGAGAGCCCTGGGGAGGGCAGCGTTCAGGAATTTTGGACGCCGGAGTTGGCTCCATCAGACCGGTTGCAGCTATTGCGGGAGCATGGGGTGCAGACGTTGATTTGCGGCGCCTTGAGTTTGGACTTGCAAAATTGCGCAGCTGGGTTGGGATTGAAGGTAATTCCCGGGGTGGCGGGGGATATTGAAGAGGTCATCAAAGCCTATCGGCAAAATCGTCTGGATCAACCAGAGTTCTGGCTGCCTGGCTGCCGGGGGCCCAGGCGCTACCGACAGGGGTTATGGAGCGACAGGTGCACGGAAATAGCCAAAGATCAGGGAGGTAAACCAATCATGCCACGTGGCGGCAGAGGATCAGGGGGCGGACAGGGTGGCAGTTCTATCGGCAGATGCAGGGGAGGTGCGGGCGTCGGAATAGGGGCGTCGGATTCCTGCGTCTGTCCGGCTTGTGGGGCCAAAATACCCCATGAACGCGGTATCCCCTGCATGCAGGTGAATTGTCCTCAATGCGGCAAGCCCATGGTGCGGGGATGAGCTCCAGATTCCCCAAGTGATCAGGATTTTGATGATGGGACAGGCAAAGGGTCAAAGATGCGAATAGGAAAAATCACCCAAATTAAGGAACGAGTGGTTCAGGGAATTTATGATTTGACCAAAGAAGAGGTCGAATGGCTGGTGCAGCGGGTAGAAGAGTTGGAAAAAGAGAATGAGTGGCTGAAGCATGAACTTGCTTATGCAGAGAACCAGGGTGAAATAAGCTTCTGAGGTCTGAGGTTGAAGGCAAGACGATAATGGAATATGATAACAAAAGGTTACAGGCACTCCGGCAAGAGGTCTGGGAAGGATTAACTGGAGATATCCCAGGGTGGCAGCTGAAAGGGAACATAGCAAGACCGGCTCAGACCAGGCGCGAGCCAAGGGCAGACCTGCGTCGCATCTTCCACCCCAGACCGAAATTATCCTGAATAGCATAGCCGATGGCGTTTTCACGGTGAACCTGGACTGGCGGATCACATTCTTCAACCAGGCCGCCGAGGAGATTCTCGGCGTGCCGGCTGCGGAAGCCCTGGGCCGGCCATGCTGCGAAGTCTTCCGGGCTAATGTGTGTGAATCAGCCTGTGTGCTCAGGCACACCATGGAGACCGGGAAGCCCATCGTCAACCAGCCCGTCGCCATTCTCCGGTCCGACGGTAAGGAAATCCCCATCAGCGTCAGCACTGCGCTCCTCAAAGACGACCGTGGCGAAGTCATCGGCGGGGTGGAGACCTTCCGGGATTTGAGTCTGGTGGAAGAGTTGCGCCGAGAGATTCACCGGCAATACCGCTTGGGCGATATTCTGTCCAAATCTCCCTTGATGCAAAAGTTCTTTGCGCTGCTGCCGGAAATCGCCCGTTCCGACAGTACCGTACTCATCCAAGGGGAGTCCGGCACCGGTAAGGAACTGGTGGCGCGAGCCTTGCACACCCTGAGCCACCGGAGCAAAGGCCCCTTTGTGGCAGTGAATTGCGGGGCCCTGCCTGACACCCTCCTCGAGTCGGAACTTTTCGGCCATACCGCCGGCGCCTTCACGGATGCCCGGAAGGACAGATTGGGCCGCTTCGCCCTGGCGGAGAAAGGCACCCTCTTCCTGGATGAAATCGGTGACATTTCACCAGCGCTCCAGGTGCGGCTGCTCCGGGTTCTGGAAGATCGGACCTTCATGCCGCTCGGCGCCTCCCGAAGCATCAAGGCCGATGTGCGCATTGTCACCGCCACCCACCGGGATTTGGCGAAGCTCGTGGAGGCGGGCTCCTTCCGTAGGGATCTCTACTATCGCATCAATGTGGTGAAGCTGACCCTGCCGCGCTTGGCTGAGCGCCGGGAAGACATCCCATTGCTCTCCCAACATTTCATTGAGCGGTTTAATCGGCTCAGAGAGAAAAAAATCTTAGGGTTGAGCCACGAGGCCCTCAGCATCTTCATGCACCACGACTGGCCCGGCAATGTGCGGGAACTAGAAAACGCCATCGAACACGCCTTCATTCTTTGCCCCTCGGGACTGATCCAACCCCAGCATTTGCCGGATCATTTGTGGCCGGAATGCCGGCCTGGCCTGCCGCACGCCGGCCTGACCTTGATGCAAATCGAGTCCAGGAGCTTGTGGGAGGCCCTGGAGCGTCACCAATGGCGGCGCATGGCTGTGGCCCGGGAGTTGGGCATCGATAAAAATACCCTGCGCCGCAAAATCATCCGCCACGGACTCAATCCACCCAAGAAAGCCTGAAAGTGAAATAATCCGGCCTGGGTAAATCTCGCAACGGGGGGGCGGGTGGTCTCGGCGATATGGGAACAAATTGATGTCGTAAAACTATTGAAAGGGTGCATTATGGCCCTATTTCTCCATGTCTTACTTACTGCAACCGCTCTTTGCGCCACAACTTGGCCACGTTAGCAGGGTAGCCCTTCCTTGGCACAATCCTTGATGATAACCATGAGCAGGCGATTACCAGAGGCGGACGGTGAATCCTCAGGCGGTGTGCGGAAAATCTGGTAAGGTTCAATAAGCGAAGCTCATGCCCCTGACCGTCAGGGGGTTTTCGCGAGCAAATGGCGACTGGTAATCATGACATAAACTTTCCCCGCTGGGCGGGAGGGCCGGTTATCTGATGATTTTACTCGGCGTGGATAACCACCTCCTCCATCTTCCCCTTCCGCCCGGGGGAAAGCTCTTCTGCGAGCTGGCAGGGACCATTCAGGAGGTAATGATGAAAATTGCTGTAAGTGCCAGCGGCCCGGAACTGGACGCGGGAGTGGATCCCAGGTTCGGCCGGGCCCCGTATTTTCTCCTTGTTCGCCCAGATACCCTGGAATTCGAGGTGGTGACCAACCAGGAAAATCTTAAGGCCGCGCATGGCGCCGGAATCCAGGCAGCGGCCCTGGTGGCCAAATACGGGCCGACGGCGGTGATCACGGGCAACTGCGGCCCCAAGGCCTTTCAGGCGCTGCAGGCTGCCGGCATCCCGGTGATCCTGGGGGTATCGGGGTCGGTCAGGGATGCGGTCCAACAGTACCACCAGGGCAAACTCGCCCCGGCGCCGACGCCAAACAAGGTGGGTCATTGGTAAACGGTTATCCCACGACTGACCGAGCAGGCGCGGAGGTATAGTGACTTCCGGAAGGATACCCATTGATTGCGCATGCCACTCGCCTTGTCTTGAACTTAGTTATATCGAGCAGGGCAGCGGCGAGGCCTTAGTTTTGATCCACGGCCTGGGGGCTAATGCTGACAGCTGGCGCCATCAAGTGGAGGCCCTGTCAGTAAACCATCGGGTCATAGCCATGGATTTGCGCGGCCATGGGCGGTCGGGCTTCCGGGCTGGAGAGCCTCTCACCCTGAGGACCCTGGCCACTGATGTCATGTCCTTGCTAAAAAATCTCGGGATCGACCGGGCCCATTTCTGTGGGATTTCCATGGGGGGGATGATTGCTCTGGAAATCTTCGTCCGCTATGGTTTGCAAGTCCAGTCTTTGGTCCTGGCGGATACCACGGCCTTTTTTCCTCCGCCCCAGGCCCGGCAGGAACTCCTGGGGCATTTTGACGGCCTGAATATGGGAGAGTGGGGACAGGTTATGGCCGGCCGGGTTTTGCGCCGGGGCGCGCCGGAGGAATTAAGACGTGAAATTGCCCAGATGGTGGCTGCCAATCGGCGGGCTCCGTACCGCCAAGGCCTGGTAGCCACCTTTGAGGGCGATTATCGTTGGGTGTTGCCCCAGATTGAGCTACCCACCCTGATACTGGTGGGAGAAGAAGACCAAGCCACCCCTTTCGGCTATGCCCAATATTTGCATAAAAACATCAAGGATTCGGTTCTTCAGGTTATTTCTCAAGCCGGGCACTCTGCGAATCTGGAGAATCCCGGGGAATTTAACTGGAGGGTGTGCGCCCATCTGAAGGGATACTTCAGTATGGCGCCGGGCCAGGAAATTAGTGCGAGAGTGTGATGAACGGAATGATTGAACAAGGCAGTAAACGGATAAACTGCTTAAAGGACGCCAGGGAGATGCTTCTTGGCAAGCCCGACTATCAAGGGCAAGGAGGTAATAATTATGCCACGTTTCGATGCAACAGGACCATGGGGACAGGGGCCGGGCACCGGTTGGGGCCGGGGTCCCTGCGGCGCGGGTTTACGGCGCGGCGGCGGCCGAGGTCGGGGCTTGGGGGCCGGAGCCTGGGGTCAGAGCTTTGGGGCCGGGTATGGCGGCGGTGGTTTCCGTCGCGGGTATGGTACCGGTGGCTTTGGCCCTTTCGGACCGGGGCCGGCCGGGGCCGGTTCGCTCCCCGATGACACAGCGGCCCTCAGAGCCGAGGCAGCCTCTTTGAAGAGTGAACTAGAGGCTGTCCAGAAACGCCTCCAGGAACTGGAAGGCAACCAACCATAACCCTAAAGCGCCCGTTCCCCGGAAAGCCGGGGAACGGGTAAATTCCCGGTTGGTTATGCCCAATATCGGTGATTGGCCACATTTCATTATCCAGAGCCTGCCCGACGGTATTATCACAGTAGATGGGCAGATGCAGGTCACCGACCTGAATCGGGCCGGGGAAAAGCTCTTGGGGCTTTCCCGGGAACAAGCCCTGGGAAAATACTGCGGCGAGGTGCTGCAAAGCAGTCTGTGCGGCAAGGGCAGCAAGCAATGCCCCTTGAAAAGCGCCATGATCTCTGGTGAAGTAGTAAGCCGGGAAGCGATCCTGCGAGACCGTCAGGGCCAAAAGATCGAGGTAATGCTGGCCGCCGCAGCCCTGCGGGATGATCAGGGCAAGCTTCTGGGGGGCGTGGAAAGCTTTAGGGATATTGGTCTCTTTAAACGCTTGGAACATGAACGCCGCCAGTTGGTAGGCATGTTCGCTCATGATCTGAAGACCCCCGTGGTGGCGGTATCCGGCCTGTTAAGGCGTTTGGAGCAGGGCAAGGTGGGAGAACTGGCCGAAGCTCAGGCGGCTTATATCAAGATTATCAGCGCGGAAATCAGCCAGTTGGAAAAGCTGATCAATAACTTCCTGGAGTATGTCCGGCTGGATCTTCACCTCATCACGCCTCTACCCAGCGCCGTCCAGGCGGAAGAGGAATGCCAAGAGGCGATCAGTCAGATTCAACCTCTGGCCGATGCCAAGGGAATAACCCTAGAGACCGAGTATCCCGCAGACCCCTTGGTGGTCCAGGCCGATCCACTTTTGTTGCAGCGGGCTTTAGCCAACCTGTTGGAGAACGCCATTAAATATTCCCCCCCCGAAAGCCTGGTAACTCTACAAGTGCGCGACCGGGGAGAGGAGGTGCAGTTTGCCGTACAAGACCGGGGCCTCGGTATTGCACCGGCGGATCAGGCCCACCTGTTTGAATTGCTCTATCGGGGCAAAAATGCGGGAGCGGAGAGTGGGTTAGGATTGGGCCTGGCCATCGTCAAGCGTATTATCGATGCGCATGGCGGCCGCATTTGGGTGGACAGCGAAAGTGGGCGGGGCACTATTTTTTATTTCGCCTTGCCGCGCTCTGCGGCTTCTTAGCGGCACAAGCATCAAACCCCAAGCAGTGGGTGGGTGAAAGTTTTTAATGAGGACACAGGAAGGATTTTCGGTTTTCTCTTCTCTCCCTCGAAAGGGGTGGGACAGGAAGACCATATCTCTTTTTCGGGTTCGGGTCTGAAAAATAATTTTCGCAATCGAATCCCGGTAATTTTGGCTGAGGGAGGCGCAGAGGGCAGGCACGGGAGCGCGGCGCTTTTCCCGGATCAGTATCCTGGCGCCCAGCCGGCTGCCCTCGCAACCCGAGGCGGAAACCCGTTACCATCTGCGCCGCATGGGCGCTCAAAAATTGAAGAGCTCAAGGAGCAAGGCCAATGAAAAAAGTCATGGTGGTTGGTTGTGGAGCCTACATGGACAGCGGTTATGGTTGCCCGGGGGAGTGGCGTTGCCTGAAAGCGGCTACTATGGGGGAGGGGAGTTTTGATGAACCGGTGCAGGTGATGGCCTTTGTCAAATGCCAATGCCCGGGCCGCAGTTTGGCGGCCAACGCCGGCATGGCCATCAAACTGGCGGAAATGAAGCCGGACGCCATTTATCTGAGTTCGTGTCTGGCTAAAGCCAAACCAGATTGCCCGTATATCAGCGCCGATCAGGTGGCCCAGATGCTGCAGAATAAGACCGGCATACCGGTGACCTTGGGGACTCACGATTATCATGGCTGAAGCGCGGCCAGAGTGACGCTTCAGAAAATTAAGGCGCTATGCGTTAAATTCTGGGTTTGTGTTTCACCTTTTCTCAAGATTGGGGGATTAAATAAGCGCTCATAATCTCCCCCACCCCCAAGGAGCAAGGGCTGAGCGTCACGAGACTATTTATAGGACGCCCTCGGGGGAGGAGTGTATTTTCGCTTCGAATAAGGCTGACCTTTGACATTAAAATTGTTATTATATCAGGAGAATAACAGGTGATGCTTTGGCCTTTAGGCCAGCTTGTCATCTTGCCAGGCTCAGGGGAAGACTCAATTGCTGAAGGATGATAGGAGATAACAGTTGATGACCAGACGATCAGTCTTTTCCCGCCGCTTGAGCGCAGGAGGCGCCCATGGGCACCCCGGTTACTCTTGAAGACACTGAGTATCAGAATATTGACCGGGCCCTCAAGTTCCTCGGTCTTACTTACCCGGAGATCCTGGACCAGTTTCCCGAAGGGGTGTTCGTGGTGAACACCCGGTGGCAACTGATTTATTTTAATAATACCGCTCAGCAAATCACCGGCTTTTCCCGGGAGGAGGCCCTGGGCAAGTTTTGCTGGGAGATCTTCCAGAGTGAGCTGTGCCACAAACGCTGCCCCATGCGCCTGTCTATGAACACCGGTGAGCACATGTTGGATTGTGAGGTGGAAATCATCACCAAGACCGGCCAGAAAAGGTTAATCCTGGTCAACACTTCACAGATTAAGAAGGGCGATAATTTAGTGCTGGGAGGGGTGGAGACCTTTCATGATCTGGGTAGCGCCCATCTGCCCGCATCGAGCCGGAAGGAACGGGAGTCCCTGGCCCTGATTGTGGGGGTCAGTCCCCAGATGCAAGAGATCACTCACCGGCTGCCCATCATTGCCGCGTCCGATTCCAATGTGCTAATCCAGGGGGAGTCGGGAACCGGCAAGGAGTTGGTGGCCCGGGCCATTCACGCCCACAGCCCCCGGCGCCAGGGGCCTTTTCAGGCCGTAAATTGCTCGGCCATCCCTGAGACCTTGCTGGAGTCTGAGCTTTTCGGGCATGAGCGGGGGGCTTTTACGGGAGCGGTGGCGTCTAAGCCGGGTCGCTTCGAGCTGGCTCGGGCCGGGACGCTGTTCCTGGATGAAATCGGCGAGATCAGGCCGGAAATTCAGGTCAAGCTGTTACGGGTCCTGGAAGACCGGGCCTTCGAACGGGTGGGCGGCACCCGCAAAATCCCCCTGGAGGCCAGGATCATCGCGGCCACCAACGTTGACCTGAAGGAAGCCATGCGGCAGGGCAGATTTCGGGAGGACCTGTATTACCGTCTCTTCACCGTGCCCATCCATCTGCCGCCGCTGCGAGAAAAGCGGGAGGATATCCCCATTCTCGTCAAGCATTTTCTGGAAATGCTCAATCGCAAATTCGACAAGCGCGTCAGAGGCGTGGACCCCATGGTCATGAAGATTTTCTGCCGCCATCCCTGGGCCGGCAATGTCCGGGAACTGCAGCACGTCCTGGAGTACTGCTTCGTGTTTGCCAAAGGTCCGATCATTACCCGCCAGCATTTACCCCCCCTTGATGCTTCCGGCTTTCAGACCCAAACCCAATGGGAAGATACCTCCATCAGTCCGCTGGAGGCCATGGAACGGGAAACCATTGTCAAGGCCCTCAAGCAGGCATTCGGCAATAAGCAGGACGCAGCCAATCTCCTCAAAATCCATCGCAGCAAGCTGTGGCGCAAGATGAAAGCTTACAAAATCAATGAGGCTGAATTCACCATATAAAGCCTGTTGTGATTCCGCGACAATAGGATTTTTTTCGGTCTCAGATCACTCAATAATTTCTCAAACCTTCGGTCTGTCTGCATACCGCCTTAGGGTGATGTCACTTTTTAACGACCCTCATAATAATCAAATCTTAAATTAATTTCAATTTTGCGACATTTTGAAATATTTAATAACCAATTGATTATTTTAGTTATATCAGATTGTCTCTTTATTCTCGTTGCAAATCCGCACATTCTGCCGCCCTCTCAGTAAGCCGCGCTTTCTCGACTTCATTAAATAACAAGTAAATTCAATATGATAAGTATATGGCCTCGACTTTGCTCATTAATCTAAGCAAAGAAGATTCGGGGCAGAAATCAGGTTCCCACCCCAACCCTTCCCCCCGTCCAGGGGGAAGGACAAAGGAAAAGACCTGATTTAATGCTCTATGAAAAACTCCATAAAGCGGAGGGGTGGACCGTGAGCGCATCGTTTGGAAGGATAGAGGCCATTTTGGCGAAGTATCCCCCCCAGTCGGAACATCTAGTCAGCGCCTTACAAGATATCCAGGCGGAGTTCAATTATATTCCGCCGGAAGCCTTGAGCGCAGTGTGCAGCCACGTGGGGGTGCCGGTTTCCCGGGGTTGGGCGGTGGCCAGTTTTTACAAGTCCTTCAGCCTGGAGCCCAAGGGCGAACACGAAATCTGTGTCTGTTTGGGCACAGCCTGTCACGTGAAGGGCGCGACCAACCTCTATGACAAGCTGCGGCGCGACCTGGGCATTGCAGGACAAGAGGGAACCACCCTTGACCTCAAGTTTTCCCTGAACAAGGTCCGCTGCCTGGGATGCTGTTCCATGGGGCCGGTGGTTCGGGTGGACGATGAGATTTATGGCCACCTCAACCAGAAGAAGGCGGGCCAGTTGGTCAAAGTTTATAGCAAGAGGTGAAGGCCATGAAGATCAGGAACCTCGAGGCATTACAGGATGTAAAGAAAGCGGGGCTGGCTGCCCTTTATCCCCCCAAACCCAAGATTTTGGTGGGCATGGCTACCTGCGGCCTGGCCGCGGGAGCTCAGCAAATCTATGATTTGTTGCGTCATAAGGCCCAGGATGAAGGCTGGGACGGCGTCGTAGAAAAGACCGGTTGCATCGGCTTCTGTTATAAGGAACCTCTGGTTGACCTCATCTGGCCGAACAGTCCCCGTCTGACCTACGAGCTCATGACTCCCGAAGCGGTGGAAGCCTTTTGGGAAGAGATGCGGGCAAGCCGTTATCCGGAAACACAGCTTTTGGGCAGGATCGACGTGGACGAAATGCTCCTCGACGGCGGGCCGCGGAAATTGTATGGCCAGCAACAATTAAAGGGGTTTCTGGCCAGCGTGCCCCGCTATGAGGATCTGGATTTTTTCAAGTTGCAGCGGCGCATCGCCATGCGCAATTGCGGCTTTTTAAACCCGGACAGCCTGGAGCACTATATTGCCCGGGGCGGCTATTTCGCCTTGCATAAAGCCATGACCACCATGACCCCGGAAGAAGTGGTGGAGCAGATCATCGCCTCCGGGTTGCGGGGGCGCGGCGGCGGCGGCTTTCCCACGGGCCTGAAATGGCAATCCTGCCGGAAGGCCCCAGGCGGGCCCAAATACATCCTGTGCAACGCCGACGAAGGAGACCCGGGGGCTTACATGGACCGGAGCCTCATTGAAGGCGATCCCCACTCCATCATAGAGGGGATGCTCATCGGCGGCTATGCAGTCGGCGCCAACGAAGGTTACATCTATGTGCGGGCCGAGTACCCCCTGGCGGTCAGGACGTTGCAAAACGCCATTTTTGCCGCCCGGGAGGCGGGTTTTTTGGGAGAGGACGTCTTCGGGACCGGCTTCAACTTCGACATCAAAATCAATTTGGGCGGGGGTGCCTTTGTCTGCGGCGAATCCACTGCACTGATGGCCTCCATCGAAGGCAAGCCCGGCGAACCCAAGGCCAAGTATGTCCACACCGTGGAGAAGGGGCTCTGGGGCCGGCCCTCCAATCTGAATAACGTGGAAACCTGGGCCAACGTGCCGGTCATCATCAGCAAAGGCGCCGAGTGGTACAAGGATATCGGCACCCCGGCCAGCAGTGGCACCAAGATCTTCTCACTGGTGGGCCAGGTCAAAAACGTGGGCTTGGTGGAAGTGCCCATGGGGGTCACCATCAAAGACATGGTGATGACCATCGGCGGCGGCGTGCCCGAGGCCCGGGAGTTCAAAGCCGTGCAGACCGGCGGCCCCTCGGGCGGCTGCATCCCCAAGGAAAAATGGGACCTGCATATAGACTTTGACTCCCTGCGGATAGCCGGGTCCATTATGGGCTCCGGCGGCATGATCGTCATGGATCAATCCACCTGCATGGTGGACCTGGCCAAATATTTCCTGGCTTTTCTCATGGACGAATCCTGCGGTAAGTGCACCCCTTGCCGCCTGGGGCTGAAGCGGATGTATGCCATGCTGGACGAGTTCTCCCAGGGCAAGGGCACTATGGCCGACTTAGAAGAGCTCGCCTCCCTGGCGCAGGCGGTACAGGACGCGTCGCTGTGCGCCCTGGGCGGCTCGGCCCCGAACCCGGTGCTCTCCACTATCCACTACTTCCGGGACGAATACGAAGCTCATATCCTCCATAAGAAGTGCCCTGCCAAGGTCTGCCGGGAGCTAATCACCTATAGCATCAATCCGGAAAATTGCACCGGCTGCACCCTCTGCGCCCGGGAATGCCCTGCGGGGGCCATATCCGGGGCCAAAAAAGAGGCCCACCGGATAGATACATCCTTGTGCATCAAGTGCGGCGCCTGCGCCGAGGCCTGCAAATTCGGCGCAGTAGAAGTCATTTAAGAGGAGGATGGGACATGATTAATTTCACCATAAACGACCGGGAAGTCAGCGGCGAAGAAGGCTGGACCGTTCTAGAGGTGGCCCGGGAGTACGGCATCGACATTCCCACCCTCTGTTACCACGGCGCCGTGGAACCCGCCGGAGCCTGTCGGCTCTGCATGGTGGAGGTGAACGACGGTCGCAGAAGCCGGGTGGTAGCCTCGTGTCTCTATCCCATCAAAGCAGGGATCAAGGTAGCCACTGACAGCGACCGCATTAAGAACGTGCGCCGCTGGGTCCTCCAGATGTTGGTGGATGAGCATCCCGGCTCGGAGCGCCTGCAAGGCTTAGCCAAGACTTACGGCGTCACGCCCTCCAGGTTTAAAAGCAGCAATTATGAAGACTTTTGTATTCTCTGCGGTCTCTGCGTGCGCGCCTGTGAGGAGGTGGCCGGGGTGGGCTGCCTATCTTTCGGCAACCGGGGGGTGCTCAAAGAAGTAACCACCTCCTTTCGCAAACCCAGTCCGGAGTGCATCGGTTGTGGGAGCTGCCTGTATGTCTGTCCCACCGAAGCCATGGAACATTTCTATGCGCGGGTCAGGGTAGAAGAAGGTTTAACCAGTGACGCCGGAATAGCGGCGGCAACGAGGAGTCGGCCATGAAAGACGGCGCAAAATTAGGAGTTTTCCTCTGTGCCTGCGGGGAAATGATCGGTAGCAAGCTGAACCTGGCTGAACTGAAAGACCAGTTGGGCAGCGACCCGGACGTGAGCCATTGCAGCGTCCATTCCTACCTTTGCCAGGGGCCGGGCCTCGCGGCCTTGACGCAGGAAGTGCAGGCCCGCGGCCTGAACCGGGTGCTCCTGGGAGCTTGTTCGGACCGCATCATGAAGAAGAAATTCGCGGCGGTCTTGAAACCCCTGGGAATCATGGCCCCCCAAATTGATCTGATTAATTTAAAAGATCACGTTGCCGCAGTCCATGAGGATAGTGTGCCGGATCTTACCCGCAAAGCCGCAGCCCTGTTGGCGGGAGGAGTGGGCAGCCTGAAGATGCTGGAGCCTTATGCGCCGCTGTTGGCTGACTTTAAGGGACCGGCCATGATCCTGGGTGGCGGCATTTCTGGTTTCGCCGCGGCCCGTGAACTGGCTCATCAAGGCATGGAAAGCCTGGTATTCTCCTGCGCCCGCAACCCCGGCGACGTTCTGAAAGGACTGCGCCGGACCTATCCCGGCAGCCGCATTTATTTTAAGGACTTGGAAGCTATGCTCCAGGAAGTCTTCGCCAGCCCCCTGGTGGAAATGGCGCCAGATCGGCCGGTGGACTTCGTGGTGGGCCAAGTAGGCGATTACCGCGTCGGATTGCAGCAAGATCCCCACGAAGTCAGCGAAATGAGGGGTTCGGCTATCATCCTGGCGCTGGATCGGGAATACGCTAAAGAAGAGGGCTGGGCCATGGGAGGCGCCGGCCGGGTCATAGACCAATTGGAACTGGAGGACCGGTTGGCCAAAAAGCAGGTGAAACCCGGGAGCATGGTTTTTTGGGTCAACCACCGGGAAGAAGGCAGGCTGGTCCAGGAACTCTCCGCGGCCGCGGCTTGGCGGAGTAGCCAGGTCCTGGCCCAGGAATTTCCCGAAGTGAGGCCGATAGTGCTTTATCCCGCAGACATTAAGCTGCCGGTGACCGGAGCTGATCTGGTGGCGGCCAAGCGGAGTGGCATCGGGCTCTATCCCTATAACCCCGACATCCATCCTGTGGTCAAGGCCGGTTACCTGGATTACGTGAACCCGTATGATCATCTGGAGCATGAGGTCGGCTGGGATACCCTGGTAGTTTCCGCCATCCCCGGCCAGCCGGGCATGAAGGCCCAGGAACTGATGCGCGTGCTTCCCATCTTCTCGCAAAACGGCGGCAGCCTCAAGAAGGGTCCCATGGCCCTGAAGCCCGATCAAAAGCCGGTGGAATCCATTATCTTGACTGGGTCGGCTCTAAAACTTTGCGACCTGGACGAAGCCCTGCAGCAGGGGAAAAATGCGGCCCGTGAAGTCCTGCACCTGCGGGATAAGGCCCGTAAAGGCGGTCTCGCCAGCCCTCTGGTAGTGGTCACCGTGGACCAAGATCTCTGCGAGGGCTGCGGTCTCTGCAACGAGATTTGCACCTGTGGCGGGGTGGAAAATGTCGTTCCCGGCAAAGGGGCAACCCCCCGGCATGTGAGCCCCTATAGCTGCGACGGCGGCGGCAGCTGCGCCGCAGCCTGTCCCTACGAAGCCATGAAGCTGCTCAATAACAGCTCTCAACAGTTGGAAGCCCGGATCAGGGCCATCCTCCCCAGGATGCAGGCTAATGATGCTCTGGCCTTTGTGTGCAGTTGGGGCGGCCAGGGGGCGGCCGAGCTGGCGGCCAGACAGGGGCTGTCCTATTCCAGCCGGCTCTACCTGATCCCGGTGAATTGTCTGGGCTCCATCGATCCCGCCATATTTTCCATGGCTTTTTTGAATGGAGCCAACGGCATTCTTCTGGCCGGCTGTCCCCCCAACGCCTCCTGCCATTACGGCTACGGGGTGGATCATACCTGGCACCGGGTTTATCTGATGAAAAAGCTCCTGGGCATGTCCGGCCTGGAAAGGAAACGCATTGCGTTGGGCTACGTGGACGTGAACCAGCCTGAGGCCTTTGTGCGCATGGCCGATGTGTTCCTGGACCACCTGGATAACATAGCTCCCCTGGACCGCTCCGCAGACCAGAAGAAGAAGCTGCTGGCGGTTCACGCGACCATGCATCGGCCCCGGGTGCGGTGGGTTCTGGGGGTGAGCTTGAGAAGGCCCTCGGAGAAGGAATTCCCCGGCGACCAATACAATGCCGTGGATTTCGACGAAACCATGCAGGATGTTTTGCAAGAGGAATATCTGGCCGCCAGGATTATCGGGGCCTTGCGAGACGGCCCCCTCAATCCCCCGGAGATTGCCCAGGCTTTGGGGGAACGGACGGCTACAGTTACTCCAGTCTTGAATGAACTTTTACGGGATAACCGGCTTATGCGCTTGCGTTGGGAAGGCGGGTATCCCTTGTATGACTTAGCTAAGTCGGCATAGTGGGGAACTTTAGGGTTCTCCCGGACGGGTGCGCTTTGAGTCCATTATGGCCGCGGAGCAGCAGGTTGCACCTCACCCTGATGCAGAACCAGCGGCGAGGAATAAGGCAACCAATAATCGCGGTGGCATCATGTCTGACCAAGTGATGAAGATCCACCGCATTGAGCACGGCCGGAGGAGTTATGAAAACTTTTGCCCATCTGGTAGAAGAGGTTCAGAAACCAGGTCTCTGCCATCATTGCGGGGGCTGCGTAACCTTTTGTACGGCGGTTAATTATGGGGCCCTGGATGTGGATGAAGACGGCCGGCCCCGTTACAAAGACAAGGATAAGTGTATCGAGTGCGGGCTCTGCTATTTAATTTGCCCCGAGATTCCTGAACTGGATGAGGAGACCCGGTCGCACGTATCCTGGCAGGCTCCTTTAGGTCACGTCTTTAAAACCAGCCTGGCCCGGGCCCGGGACCCCGAGGTGTGCTTTCGGGGCACGGATGGCGGTGTGGTGACCAGCCTGCTCCTTCACCTGCTGGACAAAGGGCATATCGACGGCGCCATCGTCACCAAGCAGGTTGGCCCTTTTCAGCGGCAACCCTGGCTGGCCCAGTCCCGGGAGGACATCCTGGCCGCCGCCGGATTCCACTTCGACACCTCCCAAGGCATGAAACTCTTTTCCGATGTTTATTCGACCTATTCTCCCTCTATGGCCCAACTGGGGCAGGTGGCCAAACGCCATCTCAACCGGATCGCCTTTGTAGGCAGCCCCTGCCAGATTAATACCTTGCGGCGCATGCAAGTCCTGGGTATCGTGCCCTCGGATGCCATAAAATACTATCTGGGTCTGTTTTGTGCCGGCAACTTCCATTTCGGCCCTGAACAGCGCCAACACCTGGAAAACCTTGGCCATTTCGAATGGACGGAGGTACTCAAGGTAAATGTCAAAGAAGAACTCTTGATCCATTTGCGCCATCAAGGAGTTCGAGCCCTACCGCTTTATGACCTGGAATTCATGAAACGGTACGCCTGCCGTTATTGCAGCGATTATTCAGCCGAATTTGCGGACCTTTCTTTCGGTGGCATCGGCGCGCCCGAGGGTTGGACCACGGTTATCACCCGCACTCCCCAGGGACGAGCCCTGCTTGGCGATGCCATGGGGGTGGCGATTGAAGAATATCCCCACAAAGCAATGGCCAGCCAAGCCCTGGCCAAGGTGCTGGAATGGTCGGAACAAAAAAAAGGTCGGGCCGCTGAACAGCACCGGAAACTTGAGGGAATCCGTCCGGGCGCCGGGGCCTATGACCCGGAGGTATTTCCCCAGGGCCCTATGCCGGGTCAGGGAGCCTAATTTATAGCGGAATGTATAACCCATAAAGGCAACCTCATCTCAAAAAAGCCAGCACCCCGGGCCCCCCGGTACAACCCTGCTAACGATTGGTTCACCCTTTGTCAGAAAGCAGTGGGGGCTCAGAGGGTGTCCTTCATTGCTCCATGCCAGACCGCCTGATTTGCGTCTAAAGATCAGTTTGCAATCATGACAGTGGATTGTGAGGCACTGGGAAATTCGCCGTTCATGAACCTGACCAAGGCCTGGCGTAGGCTTCCTTGTGCATTAAGGCACACTTCGATCCCTGCAGCCTGTAACTCCTCAAATGCTTTGGGGCGCAACTGCCGGTCAGAACTGCGCAGATATTTTTCCGCTCCAGAGATTTGGCCGTCATTACCCCAACTCCCTGACCGACATTGAGATTCCTGAGATTATCCAGGGCCTCCCATAGGAAAAATTATCAGTACAAGCCGGGCGAATTCTGCTTCTGTCTGAAAAATGGCCATCATAAAAAACTAATTATTTATATAAATATTTAATTTTATGCTTGACATGCTTGAAAAACTATATGACCTTAATACGACCCTTATGTCCAATTTTAATACATAGAATATATTATTAAATTATTATGCAGAATCAAATAGTTATCCCCTTTAATCAGATCCCCAAGGAAGCAACTATGTCTCAGAAAACCAGCGAATTTCCCTCCAAATTTATTGATAGCATCACTGATCCCCTGGCCTTTTATGATCCGCACTATCGTATCAACCTAGTGAATCAGGCCCTGGCCAATCTCTATCGACTTGAGGCCGAGGAGGTCATCGGCAAGCACTGTTATGAGGTGTTTCACCGGCGCGCGTCTGTGTGCGAAAATTGCCACCTCAGAGAAGTATTGCGCACCGGGGAAACTTACCGGCGCGAGATGGACATCACCCTCCCGGACGGCCGCCAACGCCAATTCGTCATCCATTGCTATCCCGTAAAAGATGAGACAGGTCAAATTATACAGGCCATCGAGCATGGCTGTGACGTCACTGAACGTCAGATGCTGGAACATCAACTCAAAGTCTCGGAAGAACAATATCGGACCCTGGTGGAACATGCCCGGGAGGGGATCTTCAAGGTGGAGGCACAGGCCCGCTTGAGCTTTGTCAATAAGTGCATGGGGGAAATGTTGGGGGTGCCATCCGAGGAACTCCTGGGACGCTCCCTGTTCGAGTTCATGGATGAGGAGGCCATGAGCGTGGTCTTGGCCCAGGTGGAACAGCGCCGTCAGGGCAAGCCTGGAGTCTATGAATTAACCCTCAAGCGACAGGATGGTTCCGACCTGGTGGGTTTGGTGTCAGCGGCGCCGTTGCAGGTGAATGGGGTTTATTTAGGCTCCGTGGGGATCATTACCGACATCACCCGGCGCAAAGAGGCCGAGGCTGAACTGCGCCAGGCCCTGGAATTCAACGCTAAGATCATCAATGGCATCACCGATAATCTTACCGTGATCAATCCCAGGACCTATGAGATCGTGCAGGCCAACAATTCTTTTTTGACCCGTATCGGCTTGCCCGCCTCCGCAGTGCTGGGGAAACGGTGCTATGAGATCTTGCTGGGCAAAACAGAGCCTTGCGACCCGACCAACTCCCTCTGCCCGGTCCATTCGACCTTCACATCCAAGAGTACTGCGGTGCGAGAAAGGGCGTATCCGGATGCCCAGGGACAGAAACGGCTGTTGCAGGTGATGACGTATCCGCTCTTTGACGACTGCTCCGGGGTTGACCTGGTGATTCGCCTGGAAAAGGACATCACGGAAAAGCGCCGGACCGAGGAGGCCCTGGCCTTCCGGTCCCGGGAATTGCAGCGCACCCAGCAGCAGCTGGAAACCCTCTTTGAGATTTCCCGGCAATTGAGCTTCAAGAATTCTTTACGGGAACTGGTGAGTTTCCTGCAGGAAATTACCCAGGAGCTCATTCCTGAGTCGGATGCGCTCTTTTTGATCCTGGATGCCAGCCGGGATCAGTTTCTGCCGCTGCAAGAGTATGCGGACAGCGTGGCCGAACCGTTGCGGCGCTTCCATCAGAAGCTGGAGCAGGCGGGCCGGGCGGGGGATTTTATCCAGTTTTTACGGGACATCAGAGACCCCCACATTATCACGCTGGAAGACCGCCATAAATTGCCGGTTTTTCTGCACGAATATGTGAAAGAATATCCCAGTTGGTTCGGCCTGCCTATCTTCGTACAGCAGGAATGCATCGGCTATTTTTTCCTGGGGACGCACACCTTTCAGGAGTATCGGCAGGATGATCTCCATTTCATT
The DNA here is from genome assembly GCA_022736495.1 of Desulfobacca acetoxidans. The sequence continues at coordinate 20,568 of DZCR01000003.1, read as the reverse complement.
CATGCCCTCTTTGCCCAGATTGCAGGATATATCCGCCACCTGGTGATTCATGAAGTCAAGATGCAGGCTCGCCAACAGGAAACGGAAAAGATCTCCCATGGCGGCATCATCGGCAAGAGTAAAAAGATGCAAGAGATCTACGAGTTAATCGATCTCATCTCCAAGTCCGACGCCACGGTGCTGATTACAGGGGAAAATGGCACCGGCAAGGAGTTGGTAGCCAATGCCATCCATCAGCAAAGTCATCGCCATCGGGGGCCTTTTGTGGTGGCCAACTGTTCCGCCTATTCTCCTACCCTGCTGGAGTCCGAGCTCTTCGGACACGAACGGGGGGCTTTTACCGGGGCTATCCGCCAGCGCAAGGGCCGGATCGAGCGCTCTCACGGCGGCACCCTGTTTCTCGATGAAATCGGAGACATTTCCCCGGCAACTCAGGTGCTGCTGCTTCGATTCCTGCAAGATCACTGTTTTGAGCGGGTGGGGGGGGAGCGGCCCATCGAGGCGGATGTGCGGGTGCTGGCCGCGACCAACCGGGATCTGCGCCGGCGGGTGGAAGCCCGGGAGTTCCGGGACGATCTCTACTACCGCTTGAACGTCATTTCCATTCACCTGCCCATGCTCCGGGAGCGCAAAGAAGACGTCCCGCTGCTGGCCGTCCATTTCTTAAAGAAATACAACCAGAAAGAGGGCAAGCACGTGGTCACGTTTGCGGCGGACGCCATGGAGGCCCTCATGGAATATGAGTGGCCGGGTAACGTGCGCCAGTTGGAAAATGCCGTCAGTCATGCGGTTATTTTGGCCCAGGGGGATGTGATCAGGCGCCGGCACCTGCCGCGCTTTCTCCGGGAGACCCCCGCCGCCACGGTATCCACCTCTCTGGCGCAAAACGAGCGCCATCTCATCTTGCGGGTGCTGCAGGAGTGCAATTGGAACAAACACGACGCCGCCCGCCGGCTCCAGGTGAGCCGCAGCACCTTGTATAGTAAGATCCAGCGCTATGGCCTGGAAAAAAATTGGCAAGGGTCTGTTTCTGTACAATCATAATTTTTATGTAAAATCAATAGGTTAATATTTTCATAAGTCTTATTCTATACAACAAAGTAAAATTTATTATGGACTTGAAGTCATAACCTTATGATTTTATGGTATTTTTCATTATGGCAAGAATCTTGTAATAGGTAAATATTGCTAAATTGAGCCATGCAATTTTGTTGGCTCAACTATGAGCCAATCGGGTTGTAATCGCAACATCAGAGCCAACACTAGAAAGGAGGTGAGAGCGCTAAGGAGAACGCCTCCGGCCGGAGGCGGTAGGAGCCGCTGCTCGGCAGCATCAAAGGAGCGCGGTTGCAAGCGCGCCCGCGGCCTGGGATTGGCCCGGGTCCAGTTAGTATGAAGGCGTTTTTGGCATTTTGGAGGATCTTCGTGTTCAAGCGGATTAAATCATGGTTCACGTCGTCCAAGTCTCTTGAAAATAAGATGGGAGGTCTTAGCATGGCGGAAAAACGGAACATTGAAATCAACAGTCGGGCTGACACCATGGATTTGATGAATCCCGACATCAGGCCGTGGCCGGTAACGCCACCGCCGGATGCCGAATGGGTGATGGCCAACACCTACGCCAAACGCAAGGCGGAGGATTTTGGTAAGTGGTGCGAGGACAACCTCAGGTATGAGTACGCCTTCGGCAAACCTGAGGCTCTCCAGGGTTTTAGGTTTTTATGCATCGGCAAGTGGAGATTAGCCAATAAGTTTTGCGCCGCCCTCCTGTGCGAGGCCGGGGCCGAAGTCATCAACATTGAACCGCCGGAAGGCGATCCCCTGCGCCAGTTGACCCCGTTCGGGCGTGAAGAATATATGCTGGCGGACAACTTCACCGGGGAAAAGTGCGGTCTGGACTTCCTGCACGAGATGCGGGGCCAGAAATCCGTCACCCTGAACCTGGAGACCGAGGAAGGCCGGGCCATCTACCAGACCCTGGCCGGCCAGGTGGACGGCATCATCGACGAAATGCCCCCCGGCTACATGGACAGCATCGGGCTGGGTTACCGGCAACTGAACAAATTATTCCCCCGCCTGGTGTATCTGAACCTGGCGGTGCGCGGCACCTGGGGACCCTATAAAGATAAAGTATCCAAGTTCGGCCAGTGGACCCTGGATCCCTTCGGGGGCTGCGCCAATGCCTTCGTCCACAACACCGGCTTTCCCCAGGACCAGTTGCCCCGGGGTAAGGGCGGCGATCCCACCCGGTCCGGCGTCTGGTTCGCCGATTACGTGGCCGGCGAACAGGGCGCCAACACCCTGCTGGCAGCCCTTTACTGGCGCAATGTCCTGGGCGGCACCGGCCAGTTCTGCGAGGTGACCGGGGCTGAGTCCCAGATGGACATCCTGGACTTCGACATCTCCTGGTATGGCTTCAACGGCAGCATCAAGGCCCGCACCGGCGCCTGGGACCCCAACCTGAACCAGTACGAGTGGAACCCCTGCCGGGACGGCTACATGATGATCGGCGGCCAGACCGACCGCCTGTGGTACCGCATCGGCATGTGCATTGAGCGGGACTTCCCGCAGTTCGGGCGCCTGATCCACGAAGATCCCATCTTGAAGGAGATGGGGGCCCGGAACGCCCTGGCCATGTTGATCAAGACCTATACGTTGACCACTCGCTGGCTCCGGGACATCAACCGCATCGAAGCGGAACAGAAGTTGATGGAATACGAAATTGCCGCCGGGCCGATTCTGTTCATCGATGAGGTCTCGGAATTTCCCCACTTCAAATATCGTCCCTGGGTTTGCACCATCGATACCGACCACTACGGCACCGTCTTGTTCGCGGTTTCCCCCAACAACTATCAGATGCGGACTCCGCACCGGGTTAAAGTGCTGGGGCGGCCACTGGGGTTTGACACCTATGAAGTCATGCAGCGGTATTGCGGCATCGGCCAGTCGCGGGTTAATGAACTCAAGGAAAAGGGGGCCATGTAATGACTAAGGATCTAAGAGAATGCCGGCTGGAGGACCTGCACGGCCCGAAATGCAAGCAAGAGCTCGACGAGATGAGGATGCCCTACGAAGATTACTGTAGGGCCGCATTCGCGCCGGGCCATGAAATGGCCAAGCCCGAGGCCCTGAAGGGCATCCGCTGGATGAGCACCACCATGTATATCTTCACCCCCCACTCAGTCGCCAACCTGGCGGAGCTGGGAGCCGAGGTTATTAAATTCGAGATGCCGCGCATGGGCGACCCCATGAAGCACACCTCGCCGTTTAATGAATGCTACCTCTATCCTCTGCACGACACCCGGCCGGTAACCGGCACCGGCTACGGCTTTATGAACGCCAACCCCAACGAGTATTACATCAGCATGGACTACCACCTGCCGGAGATGAAGGAGGCCTTCTACCGCATCGTGAAGATGTCCGACGGCCTCACCGAGTGCTACCGGCCCGGGACCTTCGACCGCTGGAAACAGAGCTACCGTTTTCTCCAGGAGCTCAATCCCCGGTTCATCTATGTCTGGGGCGGCGGCTTCGGATACGGGCCCAAGTGCTTCGGCGGCTCCTATGACATCCTGGGGCAGGCCCATGCAGGTCTGGCCTCGGTTACCGGCATGCACGAGTTCATGGGCGGCCATGCCACCAAACACTCCAACTGGTGCATCGACTGGTACTCCGGCACCCAGATCACCTTCGGCATCTTGGCGGCCCTGCACTGGCGCGCCAAAACGGGTCTCGGCACCATGATCGAGTTCTCCCAGGTGCAGGCGGCCACCCGCTGCCTGGGCCACACCGTACCGATGTACGGCCGTTTCGGCATCGTGCGTCAACGCTGGGGCAACTGGGATACCCAGCTTTGCGTCCACGGCATCATCCTGTGCGGCAAGACCGACTTCCCGGATGCCATCAACCCGGCTGACAAGTATGATGCGCGCTATGCTATGATCTCGGCCTTCCAAGACGCGGACTTCAAGGCCCTGTGCGACGTCATCAAGAAACCCGACATGTACAGCAGCTACATGAAACATAAAGACCGGGTGGGGGCCGAGGCCCAGGTGGATATCTATGCTCAGTTGGAAGACTGGGCCAAGGATAAGACTCGGAGTGAGGTGGTCCGTATCCTGCAGAACGAAGGCCTGCTATGCGAACCGGTGATGAATGACCGGGAGGTCTACGAGTGCGAGCACTACCGGCAGCGGGGTACTGTGCGCTGGATGGAAGACCCGCTCTTCGGGGATGTCCTCGTCCAAGGCACCTACAGCGCCGGGATGCTGTCTCAGACGCCGCGCAGATTGTACTGGATCTGGCGGCCGGTGGGCGCCGACAACGTCAAGATCTACCACGAGATGTTGGGCTACCCCATTTCCAAGGTCCAAGAGTGGTATGATAAGGCCTGGATCTAAAAGGAGAAGACCAATATGTGTGATATCATCTGGTGCAAAAAAGATGTGGACGGCAAGCCTTGCAACACCGTAAATTACCTGGATCCATACTGCTTCTGGAACTGGAAGGGCACCATCAACTGCGCCAACTGTGGCACGGTGTACGCTATCCACATGATCCAGGGGCACATGTATGCGGGCCCCGATGAACAGGCGGCGGGAACCAAGCCCGACACCAGTCCCCTTTATGCAGATAAGCCTCTGGAAGGCTATATCAATTTCCCCTCAGGCATAGAAGGCCGAACCCGGCCGTTCCAATGCCTGCCCCGGCACATCTACCTGGGCGTGCCCGACATGGTGAAGTTCAGCATCCGGGGCAAACCGGTGAGAGGTTGGCGGCCGCAAAAGCCCTCAGCCGGCATCGCCGGACAGTTCCCCTATAACTGGGATCTGAAAGGTCTGGCTCCGGAAGTCTGGGCCGAGTATCAGGAAAAGATCGCCAAGGGCGAAGTTAAATGCTGGTAACCGGGACCCGGTGAATACAAAAAGGAGTGGCACATGATTGAAGCAAAAGGGCTTACGCCAAGACAATTCCTGGACAAGGTCCTGGAGCCGGAGAAGGAAAGCGACCATATTTGCTGGCAGTGTGAATTCCTGAAACCGGTGATCAAAGGCTCCAGTTTTCCTCCCGCGGACATCATCGGCTGGTGCATGAAGATTCACTGGCCCTATTACTGGTGCGTGGCGGACTTTAATGTAGTGAAGAAGTGCTACGCTTTTAAGCAGAAGGGCTAGCATGAAGGAAAACGTCCGTAAGGAACTCGAAGATCTGCAAAGCATGGTGTTCAACTGGAAGCAGTGTCATCTGGGGGACGCCACCCCGGATGGCAATAATGACTGCCTGGTGGAAGAGTTCGAAGAAGAAATCTTTACCTACATGTACCCGTATCTCCGCCGGTTGTTTCAGTGTGAGCATCTTACCGCTGGCGAGGCGGAAGAGTTCCTTAACTTTTGTCACAATGAGGTGGAGGATCTCCGCAACCTGATCCGGGAAAAGGAGCAGGAAGTGGAGCGGGAAGCGGAGCCCCCACCAGCTAAACCAGGAATATGGCAGAGGGTTGTGCAACAAACTGTTTGCACCTGGCGGAGAAGCACCTGATCCTGCTCTAGGGCAGAAAAGACGGTGGCCGCCGGGTTAAGCAACCTTAACTGCACCATTTCACGAAAAGGAGAGTGAGCATGCCAGCAAAGTGCCGCGTTGGTGTCTGCGGATTCGACCCCATGCTCGTCAAGGGATATTGCAAAACCGGTTTCAGAGCTCTGTGGTGGCATATCCCCGATGAGTTATATGAAGAATTTAATGTGAAACCCAATGGTCATATTTCCGGCAAACTGCTAAAAGTTTACGGCGGCAAGACCGGGCAGATGACCCACGAACCTAATGAGTCGTTCCATTGGAATTTCTCCAAGGAATCGGGGTTGGCTGTGCTGATCCCGGCCGAGGCCATCGTCAAATATGAGCTCACCGAGTTTCATTTCATCGAGGTGCTCATCGAGAAGATCAACGATCAGCCGGTCTGGGCCGGTGAAGATAAAGAAAGCACCAAGATGTGGCCCATGGACAAAATGAAATTGGGCTATACTGCGGACTTTATCGCACCCTAAAAGAGGTCTGTCTCTACTACTACCCTCCAGGCTCCGGGACTATCAGTCTTCCGGGGCTTGGGGGGATTTTCGGGGCCATTGCCCTAAGAGGCCCCAATGATTGGACTGGTTACACAGGTCGGAGTTTCCAGGGAGAAGGGGTTCTTGAGGCGGGGCTTAGGAGATCCTAAACCCGAACTTTGACCCAGGCAATCAGGTCTGCAAAAGTCTGGGCCCACACCACGGTGTGGTCTTGGCCCGTAAAAAGATGGGCCAGTTCGTGGCAGAGAGTCATGAGCTGTTGGCCCGGTGGATAGAGCATGATACAGCGGGGCTCGTGGAAGGCCTCGCCCAAAAGAAAGGTGGAGCCGTTCCAATATTTCCTGGGGTCGGGCAGATAATCCGGGTCGTGCTTGAGATGAACCGGCTCCTGGTTGAAAGCGCGGCAAAGCCGCAAGGCCCAAGCTTCCAGGTCCGAGAAGCTCAGGGCTTTCATGAGCCGGTCGTCATAGCGCCGGCAGCCGTTGCACCAGATCTGGCCGTCGCAGACCAGGTCGTCATGGAGCTCCGGGTCTAATGTTTTACCGCACGTGGGGCAGTTCATAGGATTTGACCTTCCTAAAGCTGCTCTTTTTTTACCACAAGCGGCCTTGGAGCCGCAAGCAATCCAGAACGAACTGACCAACAAACAGGCAAAGTGAGGCACTATGACTAAAGGAGCCTACGACGAGGACCACCGGGAGTCCCGAGAAGGCGGAGAGGCGTTACCCCAAGGAGAAGCGCAGCCGGAGGAGGAGCCGCAGCACCCGGGTTGGTTGACCCTGGCCGAAGTGTTTAATTCTTCGGACCCTTTTTTTGAAAAATTTTATTATCTTCTGGGCTATGATTACTCCTCCAATATCTATGTAATCAAGGGCGATTATCTGACCATCGTGGACCCCGGCAATGATTACACCGGGTTAATGGACCTGTTCAAACTCGGCTACCGAGCCGAAGACATCAAGAAGATCGTCCTGACCCACGGCCACCGGGACCATTCCATGGGGGCCTTCGAACTGCTGCGGGCCTATCCGCATATCGCTGAGAGCGGGGGCTTCGAGCTGATCCTGCATAAAGAAAGTCCCCTGGAGCTCAAAGAGACGGTGCAGAAGTTCGGCTGCCGGGTAACCGAGCTCCAGGGCGGCGAGACCCTGGATTTGTGCGGCGACGCCTGGGAAGTTATTTATACTCCTGGCCATACTATTGACGGCCTGTCCTTCTATCACGCCCCCAGCCAAACCGCGTTTACCGGTGATATAGCCTTACCCCACGCCATGGCCGAGCCTGACGCCAATGCCGGGGGACGCCTTGACCATTATCTTTTTGGGGTTAAGGCCTTGCTCAAGAAAGATATCTCCAACCTGTTGCCGGGGCATGGTTTACCCGTGGCTTCCCTGGGCAACCGGGTGGTGGATCAGACGTACGAAAGCCTGATGTTGAAAATTATCGGGGTGGAGAAAGAGATACCCTGGATAGAAGGCGCCAAGGCCCTGGTTTCCAAGGGGCTGCTGGAAGAAGCGGTCTTTTGCTGTGACCGGGAACTGACCCGGCAGCCGGAAAACCTGATGGCCATGCAGTTGAAGGCCTATTGTCTGACGGACATGGGGCGCTGTGAAGAATCTCTCGCCCTGCTCAACCGGATCTTATCCAAAGAAAACAACAACCTTTATGCCTTGACGGCCACGGGACACGCCTTGATGGGGTTGGGCAAATACCTGGAGAGTATCGATTATCTCGACCGGGCCCTGGCCCTCAATCCGGATTTCCAGGAGGCCCAGATGTACAAAGGTATGGGCCTGTACCTGGCCGGCAAATATGACGAGGCCATGGATATTGAAGTTTTCCGAAGGGAGTTCTCCCATCGGATAAAAGATGAGATGCTTCAAAAGCACCAGTCCACCGCTACCTGAGGCCCATCTGAGAGGGCGCCGGGACCGCAAGGGCTGGAAAATATTCACTTAAAACCTTGCGGTTATCCGGCGGCCGGACTGCTCCTCCCCCCACTTCGCTTATCTCAATGCCGCCCCAAAACCGGGAACAATTTTTGCACTTTATATCGGAAATATTCTCGTTATTTTAAAGAGTCGGAGGCCCCATGGCCGAAATTATCTAGCTCAATCGAGAAAAAGAAGCCATTGAACAGGCACTTGCCGCCCTTCACAGTTTGCTGGTGCGGCATACGCTGCCTCGCTAACGGTTGTGTGTCGGGTTCAAATCGTTAAAATTTATTTTCTGTCTAGATAATAGACAAAGGGTCGATTACTGAACAACTATTTTAGAAAAAAATTGATAGCGCATTTCATACCAAGCAATGCAAAACCTGGATGCCGGCTACTATCTATGCCAAGATTTTAATTGGCTCGGATATTGCTAAAATATGTAATGAAGGAAAGGCCCGGACATCCTTTCCTCCTCATTGCAGTTTCACTTTGCCGGCCCCGCGATGCTCTGCTCGTGGGGCTTTTATTTTTATCGGCCGCCACATAAACGCCTCGCGGCTTTCGCCCGACGAGGCCAATAAATATCGTCTCATGGAACTCAAGAAACCAAGAGAACAAAAACGGCCCATGATCGTTGTGCTGGTGTTCCATGAGCTCCTGCGGCATGATTTGTTGGAGCTCTTGCAGGAAAACGGCTATGAGCCCCGCCTGGCGGCTAATCCCCAAGAAGTGATACAGCTCTTGCGGAAAAAGAAATGTGCTACGGTGTTTATCGACTGTGAGGCCTTAGGTCTTTACGGGGCCGGCATTTGTTCCAAAATAAAACTGGCCTGCCAGTACTGCCGGGTCGTGGTCTTCTGTGACAAGACTCTGGAAGCCCATCGCAAGATTATCAAGGACGCCATGGAGATCGGTATTTATGCCTGTCTCTTGCCCCCATACGCCGACTGGGAAATCCTCACCATGGTCAGCTTTTATCCGCGCATGTGAAGATGCTGTCGTCTCCTCGGTATAGGACCTTGCCACAACTCAGATATTTCCCAAGGCGGAGGCAAGCGAGGAAATCCTCAACTCAGAAAACCCGTTTACACCAAAAATCTTGCGGTTTCCAGGATTTTGGCACACACTTTTCCATTTGAGTTCTGATAAAGCAGCAGGTCGAGGAAAATTACTCAATGGCTTCCGAGCCAGGTAAAAAACTTACTCACCAGCTTATTGGCTAAGGTTCGTTCACCGCCCGCTTGCAAGAAGATGGCTTCTTGTAGAGGGTTGAGCGCGTCTCGGGCTGCCTTCATAAATTCAGATTTAGATTTGTGGGTGAAATAACTTTCGTCCATATAAGCCCCGGCCATATAAATCAGGTTTCCGAAATAATCGTTGGCATCAAGCACATTGTGAGTGATGAGGCTCATGATTACGGGCACATTCAGCCAGGGCCGGTATGGATTCCCATCGCCCTCCAGATTGATTTCCGGTTTCCCAAAGGCCTTCACCCCCAGTTCCATGTATTGACTGATTTTTGGATCAAGGCCCATTTTGGTCGCTCCGACCCAGTCAACGGCTACCAGATCTGCGCCACCGATGATCGTCTCCGTCACATTCGGTTCAGGATCGGCGAAAACCCCGAAGGGACCATCGGCGCTCAGATGGGCGTCAATGAGTCCGTAATGGACGGGGAAGGCCCGAAGATATTCCATGGTCGTATGATAGATGTCTCTGCCGGTGTGATATTCCGAGAACTTGTCGGCCAGGGGCAGGGCGCCGTAGATGTTCTTGAGGTTGAGGCTGTAATAAGCGTAGGCATGCGTCTTATTCTTGGCAAAAGAAATTCGGAAGTCGGCATCCTTCCAGGTCAGCGGGACTGGATGCCGGCCCAGATGGCTCCCTAACTGTTGCTCCTCAAAGCGATCCTCGGTAAGGTCGACCAGTTTGTACCCCGCGCTGCCATCAACAGCGTATCCCAGATATTCGGCCACCTCGAGGACCCTGCGATGGTTAAAAAACTGGCCGTAGGTGCTTTGCGCCTCTACCACGGTCAGGTTGTCAAAGCCACCTGGGGTTTTCAGCACCTGCACCAAATGACCCACCAACTCGGGATCGGTAAAGGTCGTGTGATCACTTTTGTTGTAAGAGAACATAAAGTTTGGCTTGATCACGATGGCAAATTCAGCTTTGGATTTTCCCGAGGTCTGGCAGGCGGCGGTTACCAAATCAAGAAAATGGGTAGTTTCAAGGACTGAATCCAGAGCGTTGATTTTATTCGGATGCTTTATTGCAGCAACGGTGACTTTTCTGGTGGAGTTTTCCGCTTCCACCCGCAGCAAATCCATATCTTCTTCCATGGCCAGGCAAGGTTCGCCCGAAGGATCCTGCACCCTGATAATGCGCCGCTGAAACACGGCGGTGGGAAAATGATCGTTATTGATTTCCAAGAGAGGCGCCTCAAGTTTGATAAAAAGAGGGGCCCCGTTCCCCGGGGGTGCATCTTTGGGTCCGAGATCCTGGATACTTAAGGTGCCGCCCGCCATCAGCATCTCCTTGGAGGCGACGCGTGAAATGAGAGCACCCAAGAGGGCATCCACCTGATCTTTCACCAGCCTTTGGCGGGCGGTGCGCAGAGCATTTGAATGAATCTGCACCCGGGCCATGTGGGCCAGCGGCCGGACCGCACAGATATAGCCATAAAGCATCGCAGGGTCGCGAATGTTTTTGAACGTGGATCTTTCGGCCTCGCCAAAGGTTTTCTCCGCCGCCAGGGGATAATCGGTTGTCTGGCCTGCTTCATTGATCGTCAAGGTCCCGGACTTCACCGTGACCGTATGGGGGGTAATGAATATCCCCAGCAAGTACTCCGACGGCAAGATCCCCTGGAGCACCCATTTTAAACCTGTAGCTATGTGGGCCAGGACATTGTTGGCAATGGGAAAGGGAAAGGGAGTGACCTCATAGGCTTTGGCCGTAAAGTTGATTGCGAAGTCCGCCGTGCATTCCTTGAGATAATCTGCCTTATTACGCATGTGGGAGAAGCGGGTCTCAGAGCCCGCAGTCAATTCAAAGATGGGTCCCTGGTAGCGGTAGCTGCCGGCCTGGACGTTTAGTTCCAGGCCGGGCAACACCCGATCGCTCATGCAGTATTTCCGGTAGCCGCCGGCCTGGTCCCCGATGAGGAGCAGGACATCCCAAAAAATTTCGCCATCTCCCCAGGGAAAGCCCTTGTCATGTTTGCCGGAAACCAGGAAAAATTCTTTTTCTAGGCCGTTTTGCACGACCTTACCGGAGAGGATCAGGTTCTCATATTGGGTTTCATAGAGGGGATCGACGTCGCTGAGATACGTCTTTCTGATCTCTCCCCAGGCAAAATCCAAGAAGGCAATTTTACCCTGAGCCTTTTTGTGCCATTTGTAAAACTGCCACCACTTAACCCCGGTCACCTCCACGGAAGCAATGAGAGCAGGCGCATCCTTTAACTCGAAGTAGAGTTGCCCCGATCCGTAAAGCGGCGCATTTTCATCCGGGCCGTCGTAGAGCCTGGTAAAAAGAGTGGTCATATCTTCGACCAGGTCGAAACCCGGGTCGTCTTTGAGCCATTTTTCCCCGCGCAGAAAGTATTTTTTGCCGGTCCGGTCGGTAAACCGAAAAGTATAAATCATTTGCCGAATGCCGGTGCCCGGGTCAACGGAAAACAGTTTGAAGAGACCGTCTTCCATGGGGAACTTACCGCCAAGAGCATCAAAGGAAACGGTACCTTCCAGGCGGGCCCGATGGTCCGAGAGTTGGACGAAACGGTCCAAATCTTCAATGATGATTGTCGCGTTAAAGTGTAAGGGCGTGTTTTGTTGTTGCCCGGCGATCCTGCCCTCCACATATTCCTTTGCCCCGATGCCGAGCCAACCCGACATAGTTTCATCGAATTTCAAGCCAAGCCCTTGTAAGCTGCTCATCGGTCCTCCTTTACTAATGTTATCAGCTTCTTCAACCGCGAGTCATTATCCTGCGCCACGATGCCAGCCAACCACCCTGCCGATAGCGCCGCTAAAACTTATACCCGAAACTTATGCCTACCACGTGGGAAAGCCTGCCCTGAAAATCCGAGGGCAGCACTCCGGTGGCCCGTGAGTGATTAACGGTGCGGTCCATCATGAGCACCATGGTATAGGCCAGGTCCAGGGTCATGGCGCGCCAGCGGAAGCCGGTGCCGACGGAAAAGTTATGACGCCGGTCGCTGGAGGGTACGAGATAATCGGCGAATTTATCCGGCATGGGTTCGTTCTCAAAGGCATAGCCGGCCCTAAGGTCCAACCAGGTTAAGGCGTTATATTCCACGCCCAATTGGCCTCGCCAGGTATTATGCCAGTTCTTCGGTTCGGATAACGTGCCGAGGGCGTTGCTAAATTTAATATCTAGCCGTTTAAACAAATCCCAGTGCGTCCAGATGATGCCCCCTTCCACGGATAATTGCTTCAGGGGCCGAACCATAATTCCGGCAAAAATCATGTCTGGCAGGATGATGCTGCCGCTGGCGTCGCCGTCGAAGGTGTTGAAGGGGCGGAAACGCGCCTTGCCATGTACCTGCTGCCTTACCTGGCTGCGATAAGAGACGCCAACCGAGAGATAATCCAACGGTCTGACCAGCAGGCCGAGATTAAATCCGAGCCCCCAACTGCCTCCCTGCAAATCAAGGGCTTGGGGGCCCAGGAGTGGTATCGGAAGGACTCGTTTCATATTCAACGAAAAATACATAATATCCAGGCCCGCACCCACGGAAAGATAATCCGTAACTTTTACTGCTAGGGTTGGATTGAGGTTCAGGGTTTGGATGGTTGCTTTGATGATGTTAATACTTCCGGGCCAGTTGGCGTTATATTGTATCCCCAGGCCGAAAGGAGAGTTCAGGCCCAATCCCAGCCACACCCGTTCGCCAACCTGGTAGGAAGCAAAAAAGTGCGGTGCGAAACACACGCGGCTTTGCATCAAGGTGGGCGTGGCCACGGGGCCAAGATGAGTGACAATTTCAACCCGGGGGATGAAGGTGGTGAAACCGCACATTATCTGAAGTTTGGGAAGTTGGACCAGGCCCGCAGGGTTGTAGAAGATGGCGGAAAGGTCATCGGCCCGGGCCACCACGGCGCTTGCCAGTGAGCTACTGCGGGCGCCGCCCTCATAAAGGGCAAACCCCGAACCATAACCGGGGCCGGTAGCCAAAAACAACCATCCCAGGACTGCCGCCGGGAGGCACCGCCTTCCCATTTTCCCCATACCGACCTCCCAAAAGGTGATGGGACCGGTATCCGGACAAAATTAACTCAGGTCCGTAAGCCCACGCTTACTGACTATGATCCGATGCGGGTAGTATGCAGACACGGAAAAACTGCTTGCCGGTTGTTGTCAGCTAACGTATCGGGGAGGTCGGCTACCCTTACCCGGCAGCGCCTTGGGCTTTGCTGGGAGACGGTGATGCTCCTCTCCAAAAAACCACCGGACCGTATGCAGCGGCCGGGGATGTTGTCGTTGGGGGGAAATAACTGGCCTTCGGGCAGGCCGGAACCGCTTTGCGCCGAATCGTTTGGCCGCCGTGCCTTTCAACAGCCCGTTTAACGGGCCCGCACGCGAAGGCATTTTTTCTCTTATACCAATGAAGCAGTGGTTTTGTAAAGTATTTATTTTACATTCAACTTTATATTCCTCTTCAGGCAGAGTAGCAGTGCCCCGAAACAAAAGGGATTCTCAGGCTACGATGTTATTTTCCAATAACCTTTTATTGATTTTTTAGATAATATGATTAAATTAATCGTGTCCTTTCCCTTTCGGTGCCACGGGGTCCAAAAATGAGGCCTCGCATGGATAACGCGCCAGTCAATAGGGTACCATGCGGCTTGCCGCCTTTTTTTACTCACCCCCTCAAGTTAGAGCAGAGCCATGAACTGCCCCAATTGCCAGAGCCCAATTGAGGAGACGCAGAAGTTTTGCCGCGTCTGCGGGGTAAAACTTCAGATGACCTGCTCCGGCTGCGGCAGCGCCATCCTCCCGGGTGACAGTTTCTGCGGTGAATGCGGGCTGGTCCTGGATAACCGTAAAAAGCCGGCCAGTAAACGAGAAAAAATCCCCAGCGAACGCAAGTACATTACTGTCTTGTTCGCCGATATCTCCGGCTATACGGCCTTGTCGGAGCGCCTGGACCCGGAAGAAGTCAAAGACCTGGTAAGCCATATCATCGGCGAGATTGGCAATGTGGTCCTGAAATACGGAGGTCACATCGAGAAGTTCGCCGGGGATCAGGTGATGGCGGTGTTTGGGGTTCCCCTGTCCCACGAAGAGGATCCCGTGCGGGCGGTTAAAACCGCCGGCGAGATTCACGAGGTGGTGCGAGGTCTCAGCCCGCAAGTCCAGGCAGCTATCGGACAGTCCCTGGCGGTGCACATCGGCATCAATACCGGCCTCGTAGTCACGGGGAAATTAAACTTAGCCAAGGCGGCGCACCACCTTGCGGGGGATACCATCAACATCGCCTCCAGGCTGTGCACCCAGGCCAAAGCGGGGGAAACCCTGGTCGGCCAGCTCACCTATACCCAGACGGCAGCCTTTTTCTCCTTCGGTCCCATGGAGATGGTCCTGGTAAAAGGCAAGACCAAGCCGGTCCAGGTCTATAAACTCCTGTTGGCCAAAGAATTGCCCGGCAGGACGCACCGCGCCTCCGGCCGCCAGGCGGCCCTGATCGGGCGCCAAAGGGAAATGGCGGTCCTGGCCCAGGCGATGGCCAGACTCCGGGAGGGAGAAGGCTCGGTTATCGTCATTTGTGGCGAAGCGGGCACCGGCAAGAGCCGGCTCCTCGAGGAATTCCAAGCTTCTCTGGACTTAAAGGAAGTCAGGTGGCTTGAAGGACATGCCTATGCCTATACTCAGAACATTTCCTATTATCCTCTCATTAATCTGATAAAACGCGACTTGGCGTTAGAAAGAGGCGATACCCCCAGCCAGGTGGTGGGAAAGCTTGAAGCCCGGCTGGAAGAATTCAACGGTTTGAAAAAAGATGTGGCGCCGTACATCGGCGGCCTTTTGTCCCTTCCTTATCCCGAAGTTGCGGAGATGAGCCCCGAGTTTTGGAAGTCTCGCCTCCATCGGGCTATCCAGTTAACCTGGCAGACTCAGGCGCAACATGTCCCGTTGATCGTCTGTTTTGAAGACCTGCAGTGGGCGGATTCCAACTTTTTGAACTTTTTTCGCCTCCTGGTCAGAGAACCTGCACCCGTAATTTTCCTTTGCACGTACCGGACCCCCTTCAAGATGTTCAATGAAGCGGAGATTAGTAGGATGGGGGAGTTATATCGGGAAATCCGGCTCCAGGACCTCTCTACGGCTGAAATTCAGGAGATGCTGGCCTCTATCCTGCAAACCACTGCGGTCCCGGAAGACCTGAAGGGCTTTATCCAGGAGAAGGTGGGGACAAATCCCTTTTACCTGGAAGAAATGATCCATTCCTTGATCGAATCCGGCATGTTGCAGCTCCATAAAGGCGCCTGGCGGCTCGCGGGGGACATCGACAAAGCTGATATCCCTTCGACCATTCACGCAGTCATCGCGGATAGGATAGACCGTTTGGACGAAGCGGCCAAACATCTGCTCCAAGAAGCTTCGGTCATCGGCAGGACGGTGCCCTATGAGGCTCTCAAACACATTACCCGGCATGTCGATACCCTCGATCAGCTTTTAGAAAGTTTGGAAGACCTCGCTTTGCTGCGGAGAACTTCCCAACCAGAACTAAAATATGTTTTTAAGCATGCTTTGATCCAGGATGTGGTTTATAACAGCCTGCTCAAAAAAGATCGCCAGGCCATGCATCGGCGCATCGGCTTGCGGATCGAGGAGATGATGGTTGATAGGCTTCCGGAATTCTATGAAGCTCTGGCTTTCCATTTCCGGCATAGTGATCTCTCCCAGAAAGATCTCTCCCAAAAAGCAGTGCATTATTTGCGAGAGTCAGGCAAAAAAAGCCTGCAGAAATATGCCGTGCAGGAATCCCATACATATTACCAGAGAGCCTTTCAGATTCTCAGCAAAACCCTGGGTCACACAGAAGCGGAAAAATGGCAGCTCATTGACTTTCTCAACGAATGGGCCCTGGTATTTTATTATCGTGCCGACTTCGAGGGTTTTACTAAGCTATTCCTTGAACATCAAGCGGTGGCCGAATCCCTCTCCGATAAGGTACTTTTGGCAATCTTTTATGCTTGGCTCGGCTTGGACTTGTTCTGTACCGGCAAGCCGAAGGAATCTTACCGATGTAGCATCAAGGCCCTGGAATTGGGCCAAGAGACCGGGAGTAATGCCGCCATTGGCTTGGCCTACTCCAATCTTATTTGGTGCTGTGCCGAACTGAAACGGCTGGATGAGGGCATTCACTACGGCGAAGAGGTCTTGGCCAAAGGGAAAGATTTGGAACCCATGTCATATATTATCGCCCTCGGCGGCCTGGCAGCGATCTACCTGTTCCTGGGGGATGGCCAAAAAAACCTTGAACTCGGCAGAATTCTTCTCGAATCCGGTGAACGTCACTCAGACCTTAGGAGCACCGTGGTGGGCTACATTTGCACGAGCTATGCCCATTACTCGGCCGGAGATTTTTCCGCGGCAACGGAATGGAGCGGTCAGGCCATTGAAATCTCCAACGATCCTCTCTTTACGGTATGGCCTCAAATGGTACTCGCCTCCTACTACGTCCAGAGCGAAAAATTCCAGGAAGCGGAAGAGATTCTCCAGGAGATCATCCCGTCTTGCCGCCATCTTGGCATGATTTACATCTTAACCCACGCCCAGGCCTTATACGGAGTGGTTCTGATCGCCACCGGTCACTTTTCCCGGGGACTGAAAATGATCAAGGCTGCGTTAGTGGGACTCACGCACAGTGGCAGATTATTCACTCGCTACCTCGTGGAACTCTGCTTAGCCGAGATTTACTTCCAGATAGCCACTCGCGTTCGCCCCCTGAGCCTTTGGTCCGCTTTTAAAAATCTGGGTTTTATCATGAAAGAAGTTGCCTTCGCCAGGCGCAAAGCCATAGCTTACTTGAACAGTGTCATCAAGGTCGGCAAGGAGGTGGGGGCTAAAAGTTTTGCCCAAGGCCGCGCCTGGCTCAATCTGGGACTCCTGCACCAGCATTGCGGCAGGCAGGAACTGGCTAAAGAATGCCTCGATGAAGCCCAACAAATCTTATGCCAGTGCAACTCGGAAATGAGTTCCCTACAGATCCGGCAGGCCTTGGCAGCCATGCATTAAAGGGTCCCTGGGAACTACCTTCCGACCTTTTATTACCATCAGAGGCAGACCCCCTTCAATGGTCTTAGCGAAGCGGCTGGATGCCCGGCAGTTGCAGAAAATTGGCTCAGGGATTAAATCTTTTCCTTGACAATGGATATGCAATCCTATATATTGTGGTTTAATTAATTCGGGTGCCCATATAGGGCATAATAGGGAAGCCGGTGTAGAACCGGCACGGTCCCGCCGCTGTAACCGGGGACGAAACCTGCAGAAGGCCACTGTCTTGCTCAAGCGAGATGGGAAGGCGCAGGCGGTAGGAAGAACCGGAAGTCAGAAGACCTGCCCGGATGGAGTTCACGCCCCTACGAGGTTTAAGGGACGGGAAGCCGTATTAAGGATCAAGAAGCTGGGTGCAATCCTTAAGTCATCATGACTTAGGGATTTTTTTTTGAGCAAATCCACTCAAGGAGCGCTACATGGCAAAGCGGTTTAAGTTTGGGTGTTTATTATTGGTGCTTATCCTCTCAGTGGTTAGTGCGTCGTTGACCCCGAACGCAGCCTCGGCGGCCAACCCCGCCATCGTTTTGGCGGCCTTTGGCACCAGCACGGCAGCCTTCGACACCTACCAACACTTTGAAATGGCAGTGAAGCAGAGGTTTCCGGATCACGAGATTCGGTGGGCCTTCACTTCCCGGAAGGTCCGGCACAAGGTAGCCCAAGAGCGGGGGCAAAAGCTCAATGATCTGGCCACGACCCTCCGGGATTTAAAAGCGGCGGGATTCACCCGCGTGGCCATCCAGTCTCTCCATGTCGTGCCGGGGGAGGAGTGGGAAAAGAAAGTCGTGGAGGAAAGCCGGAAAATCCCCGGCCTCAAAGTTGCCTTGGGAAACCCCCTCCTTGCCAGCCAACCAGATCAGGAGCGGGTCATCCAGACCCTGGCTCAAACTTTTCCCAAAGACTTGCAGCATAACGCCGTAGTCCTGGTGGCCCACGGCAGCCCCTCTCCGGAAGGCGCCGCAACCTACCTGGCCTTTGACCGGCTGTTGCGTTCCCGCTATCCCCACCAAAACGTGTTTCTGGGAACCGTGGAAGGCAAACCCTCCCGGACCGAGGTTATGGCGGCTCTCAAGCAATCCTCCGCCACCACCGTGATCCTCAGGCCTTTTCTCTTTGTGGCCGGCGAACACGTTGCCAATGATATCCTGGGAGACGGCCCGGAGAGTTGGAAATCAGAACTAAAGCAGAAGTCCTATCGCGTCGAGGGGATCGACCAGGGTCTCGGTTTTCAGGCAGGCATAGTCAATATCTATCTGGACCATCTGGCCCAGGCCCTTAAAGAATTATAGGAGGTCTTATGAAGAGCGGACTGATCGTCTATCTGGTGGGGGGGGCGGAGTTGCCCGAAGGTTTTGATCTGGCCAGCCAGTGCCGGCAGATCGGCTACAATGCCGATCGGGTGGAGTTAGTGGGCTCCCGAGAAGGATTTCTCCAGGTGGAAGACGCCTGGCACCACCTGTTTGTCAAAGGCTACGGGGACATCAAGCTCTTGGTGGCGCAAACGGATCAAAAATGTTTGCAGCCTATTCACCCTTTGGTTCGACTGAGCGGCTAGGGAAAAAAGCCACGAACGCTCCCCCGGTCTGGAGACCGGAAAGGCCTTCGTGGCTGTTCATGCTGCTGTGGCCCGAGGGGGGTTGACTTTACCCGGAGACTCAGAGATAATCAAGGCCGAAATAAACCTGGGCCGTTAGCTCAATTGGTAGAGCAAGTGACTCTTAATCACTAGGTTCGGAGTTCGAGTCTCCGACGGCCCACCAAAGAAATCAAGGGGTTAGCTTAATAGGCTGACCCCTCTTTTCTTCTTAGTGAATATATAGGTGAATATTTATCCGGAATTTCACCAGGCCTTACAGTTCTTTCTTGCTCACCGTGTTATACCGCTTGAAAACGCTCTTGGTCTTGTTGGCCGCTTGCCATGATCCTGAAATAATCATGACCCGCCAGCCGCCAATTATTTATGGCCGTGTGCCTCAGGTTGTGAAAGGTGAAATCTTGTATCCTGGCCCTTTTACAGGCCTTGACAAAACCCACCTTGATATAAGTTATCGACCTACCTTTGAAGGTAACCACATTCACCCCGGCAGCCCCTGGGCATGGCCTTGAACATCTCCACCAGTTCTCCGGCAAGAGGGACAAGGCGCCCCTCGTTTGTCTTGGGTGAAGCCGGATAAAGCCCTCGTTCAGATCTACCTGGCCCAGGTGAGGTTTATTATTTCCCCCTGTCTCATTCCGGTATGATAGGCCACTTTGACAATTTGTTTCAGGTGGGGAGAGCATTGAGCCAAAAGCCGGGTATATTCTTCAGGGCTTAAAATCCGGTCCCGTTCATTATTTTCCTTGAGTAGTTTCACCCCCTGGGCCGGGTTGCTCTCCGCTTTTCCGTTCTTTATGGCTTTGCTAAAAATGGTTTTGAGGCAAGCTAACTCCCGGTTTACCGTGGCGGGCCTGGTAAGAAATTGAGGAGTCCGTCCCGATGGTTAGCAAGCCTGGTTTGTTTATGGGCTTCCACCAGCGCAGGGTTGATATCCTTTAATACTCAAAAACGAAAGGTAAAGTGGAGAATACCGATAATTCATGCGGCCTTGAGGGATTTATTCACCGCCAGGCAGATTGAGTGTTGAAATTGTTTATGCATCAGGTCCAGGGTGAAGTTGTTTTTGAGTTGGAAAATACTCCATGGTTTGCCTGGTCTGATGTCATCTTTACCGCTCGCAAGAGTAGGAGATAGGCGATCAGCGCCATGCCCAGGGATTTTTCGATACGTGGCAGTCTCTTGGACAGGATGGCCTTTGGGGGGGGACAAGGTGAAAATCCACGGGAATGCGATAGTTCTCCCAGACCACCGGAGCCGGCAGAGTTTTGATGGTCTCCTCCGCAAACCAGTGCAGGAGTACTTTGAGACTCCAATACCCGGCAGATAACAACCGAAACGCCATTCGGTAATAAAGCCAGGTGCGGCTTGAGATAAGCCGGTCAACATCCTGGGACCCGAGGTCACAATTTGCATCACGATCAACCAGCAAAAGATCAATTGATGCCGATGGCGCCAGACTCCCGGCATGCCTTTGAATAAGATTCTGATGGCTGGCGGCAACCAGGTACATGACCATTTTTGCTTGATATCCGGCATGGTTGAGACCACCGGAAAAGGGCGATCTCTAACCATTATAATCACTAGTAAAATGTCTAGCCAAATTAATTAATTATTTAAGTAAGTTATGCTTATTGCTCCCCCATCCGCCCAGGAGATTTTT
>DZCR01000058.1 GCA_022736495.1 Desulfobacca acetoxidans | reverse complement strand
TAATTTACAAAAAGGCCATGGGAGGCCCTTGGGATGACCATTGCTATCGCGGTGAAGGTTCATAATGGGGTAGTGTTTGCGGCTGATAGCGCTGCCACTCTTACGGAAATGACTCCCGAGGGACAAAGACAGGTAGTCAACGTATTCAATTCTGCTAGAAAAATATTTAAACTACATGAAGATATTAGAGTTCCGATAGGTCTAATTGTCTGGGGGGAAGGCGGAATTGGCCGCGCTTCGATTTCTACCTTAGCCAAAGACCTTAGACGAAAATTTATGGGCATCGATAAGACTAATTCTGATTACGAAATTAATCCTGAAAATTTTACCTTGGAGAATATCGCCAAATTAACGAGGCAGTTCTTTTTTGAAGAAACATATATCAACGAGTTCAGGGATAACCCCAACAAACCATTTTTAGGAATGATGGTAGGTGGTTATTCCTCTGGGGAGGGCTTGCCCGAGTTATGGGAAATAGATATTCAAGTAGATGGAAATTGTCCTGAGCCAGTCCTTTGCCGCGACAAAGAGGATATTGGATTATTCTGGGCTGGTCAACCTGAAGTAATTACTAGAATTGTTAGGGGGCATGGGATGGCTTTGGGCAATGCTCTAAAAGAGCTTGGCTTGCCTCCCGAGCAAGTTGATCAAGCTGTAGAATTTATTGGTTCGAAACTTGAAGTGCCTCTTGTTTATCCACCAATGCCTATTCAGGAAACAATTGATTTAGCTGTTTTCCTTGTGGAAACGGCGATTTGTTTTTCCCGTTTTCTTCCCGGTTGGCCATTGGTCGGAGGCCCCATTGATGTAGCAGCCATAACTAAACACGAGGGATTCAGATGGGTTCAGCGGAAGTTTTGGTTTCGGTCGGAATTAAATCCACTTAATAAGGAAGGAGAAAAATCATGACTTCCAGAGATGAAATTGTGAAATTTGCCTATCAGCCTATAAATAATGAAAGTTATTCAATATCGTTTCAGAAACCCACTGTTAAATTGTCAAAACCCCTTAATTTTAATATCATAAAACTTCGTGAGACTCTGGCGAGGTACGAAGGCGTTGAAATAATCGTTAAAAAATATAAACGCCGATTCCAAGGAGCCTGGGAAGAATTATCTGAGAGATGATATACTTAACAAGAGATGACATTCTTTCTATCAATAAAGATATGGTATTGTCTTATGGAGGTATATATTACAATGGAGTAAAAAATTTAAAAAATAAGAATTCCTTTGAATTCCTGTTAAGTGCTCAAAATCAAAATATATTTGGAACTGATAGATATCCAACTATTTTTGATAAAGCAGCTACGTATGCGTTCTATATTATCAAGGATCATATCTTTTGTGATGGTAATAAAAGAACAGCGATGATAGCTGCTTTTACTTTTTTAGATATTAATGGTATTGAAATAAGCGAAATGGTTAACACAAAAAGAATAGTGACTTATGCAGAGAAAATAGCTAGTTGCAAACCCAAAATACACCAAATTTCCAAGTGGTTAAAGAGGATATCTATAACTTAATTACTCAAATTAGGGGTACTACCTTCACACGCTCAGAGAAAAGGGCCGTTAGTTGGCATTTTATCCCGGCGTCTAAACCCTCCGATTGACTCCCTGCCTCGCCCGCATTATTATGACCGCAATTCACTTTCTTGCCATCGTCAATTTTTTGGCCTCCCGGCCGCAGCAGTGAATCTATTTCGGAGGGACCGCCTCCCACGGAGCAGACATGGACGGCTCAGCGACTAGGACCTCACCCCAGGGATACGTAATCATCCACGGCCATTTCTATCAACCTCCCCGGGAAAACCCCTGGATCGAGCAGATCGAAGTGGAGCCCAGCGCCTCCCCTTTCCACGACTGGAATACTCGCATCACTGCGGAATGCTATCGCCCCAATGGCGTCGCCCGCGTCTACGATAGCCAGGCGCGGATTTTGGATATCGTCAACAATTACCGCTATCTCAGTTTCAATTTCGGGCCCACTCTTATCAGTTGGCTCGCAGACAATGAACCGGGCACCTATGCCAAGCTCCTGGAAGCCGATGCCCAGAGCCTGGCGGCCTGGGGAAACGGCAACGCCATCGCCCAGGCTTACAACCACGCCATCCTGCCCCTGGCAACGCCCAGGGATCGGGAAACCCAGGTCATCTGGGGCCTCAAAGACTTTGAGCACCGCTTCCAGCGCAAGGCTGCCGCCCTATGGCTGCCCGAGACTGCGGCGAATTATCCCACCCTGGCCACCTTGGTGGATCAGGGCCTGAAGTTTGTCATTTTGTCGCCCTACCAGGCCAAGCGCGTGCGCCCCCTGGCCGGCGGCGACTGGACCCCGGCCCTGGGCGGCGTGGACCCCACCCAGGCCTACCGCTGCTTTTTGCCCGATGGCGATGCCAAGAAACCGCGCTTCATTGACGTTTTCTTCTATGACGGCGGGGTGGCTGCGGACCTTAGTTTTGGGGACCTCCTTACAGACAGCTACCGGCTGGCGGGCCGCCTGGCGGCAGGTTTCTCCCCGGACAAAAAGCGCCCCCAGTTGCTGCACGTGGCCACTGATGGCGAAAATTACGGGCACCACAAGAAATTCGGTGAACTGGCCCTGGCCCACGCCCTCACCCAGGTGCTCCCCCAGAAGGGTTGGCACCTCACCAATTATGCCACGTTTCTGGAGCTGGCGCCGCCCAGCATGGAGGTCGAGATCTCCCTGGGCTCCGATGGTGAAGGCAGTTCCTGGAGCTGTTCCCACGGGGTGGGGCGCTGGAAAGAGAACTGCGGCTGTTCCACGGGGGGCCAACCCACCTGGAACCAGCGCTGGCGGGCGCCCCTGCGGGAATCGTTCGATTTCTTGAGTGACCGGCTGAGGGCCATTTTCGAATCCGAAGGCGCCAAGTATCTAAAGGACCCCTGGCAGGCCCGCAACGCCTACATCGAGGTCATCTTAAACCGCAGCAATGGCGTGCTGGAAGAGTTTTTCTCCCAACACGGGACGGCCAATCTGAAGGAGGACGACCGGGTTGCGGCCTTAAGACTCCTGGAGATGGAGCGCCATTGCCTGCTCATGTACACCAGTTGCGGCTGGTTCTTCGCCGACATCTCCGGTTTGGAATCCTTGCAGGTGATCAAGTATGCCGCCCGGGCCCTGCAGCTAGGCCAGTATTTCACTTCCGAGCCCTTGGAGCCTCCCTTTCTGAAAATCTTGGAGCGGGCCGTAAGCAACATCCCCAAGGAGGGTAACGGCCTCACCATTTACCAGAAGCACATCAGGCCCGCGGTGGTGGATTACCCCAAGGTGGCCAACCAGTGGGTGATTTCCTGGCTCAAAGACCGGGAGCGTTCCTGTCCCAGCCACATCTATCACTACCGGGCCGAGCCCGCCGATCTGGAAGAAAAGACCCAGGGGTCGCTGCAATTCGCCGCCGGGCGCTTGCGTCTGACCTCAGGCATCACGCGCCAGAGCCACACCCTGGCATTCTTCACCGCCTTTCTGGGCAGTTACCTCTATCGCACCCAGGTACAGTTCCATGCGGCGCCCCCGGAGTTCCTCACCCTGAGCACTGAGTTCTTCCGGGTCCTCGAATCGACCCCGGAGGATCTGATCCCCCTCATGGTGCGGCGGCTCGGGGAAACCTATTACAGCCTCCACGATATTTTTCAGGAAGAGAAGCTCCAGGTCTTTCATGATTTGTTGCGCCCCAACCAGGAAGAGGCGCTGGAGCGGGTGGCCCATAGTTTTGAGGAATCCCGGCCTCTGCTCAAGGCCGTGGCCACTGAGGGCCTGCCCATGCCCCGCCTGTTCCGCGCCCTGGGCGAAATTACCCTGAACCGCCGCCTGGTGGAACTCCTGCGTCGCCTGGAGCCCGAGCCGGCTTCCCTGTCCGCCTCCGAAGAGATTATGGAGGTGATCGCGGATGCCCAACTCATGGATTTAAAGCTGGAGAGCCATGAGGGGGCTAAAATTCTGGGACGCGTCCTGCACCGGCATCTCCTGGACCTGGCCGAGAACTTTCAGACGGAAACCGTGTCCCGCCTCAACGACTTTTTAAGTTTAGTGGGTCACATCCCCCTCACCCTGGAACTGACCGAGGCCCAGAATTTCCTCTTTGCCCTGATGCGGGAGCGTTTCCCAGCGGTCGCGGCCCATGCGGGCCAGGACCCGAAAGCCATGATCCTGGCCAAACAACTGGTGGCTTTGATGGAAACCGTGAAATTCAGCCCGGTGCGGTATATGAAATTATTGGCCTGATACCGTTGGGCGGTTTTGCTATCGCTACTGGAGGGATTATGACTCTGCAAGCCAGGTTCCAGGAGGCCTTTACCGACTCCATCGAACTCAAGCGCCGGGTGCTCAACGAACAAGGTCCTCAAGTGATCGCCGCGGCCGAAATGCTGGCCCAGGTCTTTGCCTCCGGCGGGCGGGTGTTCATCTTCGGCAACGGCGGGTCCGCTGCGGACGCCCAGCACCTGGCCGCAGAGTTCGTTAACCGCTTTCAGATCGAGCGACCGCCCCTGGCCGCACTGGCCCTGACCACCGACACCTCGATTATCACTGCGGTGGGGAATGATTATGATTTCACGGAAATTTTCGCCAAGCAGGTCCGGGCCTTGGGAAAGCCCGGGGACCTGGCCTGGGGCATCAGCACCAGCGGCAATTCGCCCAACGTAGTAGCAGGACTCGAAACGGCCCGGGAATTGGGTCTCAAGACCCTGGCCTTCAGCGGCGGCGACGGCGGGCCCGTGGCCGCGGCCGCGGAGATGGCCCTGACGGCGCCATCCCGCAACACCCCCCGGGTCCAGGAAGTCCATATCACCCTGGGCCACGTGCTCTGCGACCTGGTGGATTATTTGCTCTTCCCGGAGAAATTTCCGGGGGCATAATTCCCTGTGGGGTAGGCGCTCTCGCCTGCCCATCAACAGCAGGGGGTGGCTGTGCTATATTTTCTTAGAAAGCACCCGGAGGCCGGATGAAAAAAATCGAGCCCCTTTCCCTGGACGGCATCAAGACTTATAGTTTGTCTGAGCGCCATTCCAAAGTGAGTCAGGCGGATTTTGGGGCGCCGTGGAAAAGGGGCGGCAGCTTCAAGGAGTTCGTGGACCGCCTGCCCCATATCTTGGCGGGCGAGGCCCTGCGGGAGGTGGCCGCGGCCTGGGTTAAGGCCCGGCGCGCCGGCCGCCAGGTGCTCTTAGGGATGGGGGCCCATCCCATCAAGGTGGGGTTAAGCCCTGTACTCATCGACCTTGTGCAGCGGGGCCTCATCAGCGGCGTGGCCTTAAACGGCGCCGGCATCATTCACGACGCCGAGGTGGCCATGGTGGGCCGGACCTCCGAGGACGTGGATGAGGTCCTGGGTTGCGGCGCCTTCGGCATGGCGCAGGAAACCGCCGAGTTTTTAAACGGCGCCATTGCCTGGGGGGGGCAAAAGGGCCTGGGCCTGGGAGAGGCGGTGGGGCAGCGGTTGCTGGCAAGTAATTTTCCCCACCTGGGCCTGAGCCTGGTGGCTCAGGCCGCGGCCTTGGCAGTGCCGCTGACGGTGCATGTGGCCGTAGGCACCGACATCATCCATCTGCACCCGTCGGTGGCCCCGGAAGCCTTGGGGGCTGCGACCCACCGGGATTTTCGCTTGTTCGCCGCCCTGGTCAGCGAGCTTAGCGAGGGGGTCTTCCTCAACCTGGGTTCCGCGGTGATCATCCCGGAGGTCTTCCTGAAGGCCATCACATTAGCCCGCAACCTGGGGCACCCGGTGGCCCCCCTGACCACAGTGAATCTGGATTTCATGCAGCATTACCGGCCCCTCACCAATGTGGTGCGGCGCCCCACCGCCGGGGTGGGGCGTGGCTTTGCCTTAACCGGCCACCATGAGATAATGTTTCCCTTGCTGGCGGCCCTGGTAAGTGAAGAGATGGAGGAGAAATAGATGCCTACCGATATCGTCATAACTGCCGGTGATCAGCGGCTCAACGGCTTCCTGGATGATTCCCCCACCGCCCGGGCCCTGGCGGACGCCTTGCCTTTAGAGGCTTCGGCCCAGCTTTGGGGGGATGAAATTTACTTTCCCGTGCCCCAGGTGGTGGCCGAGCTGGACGAAACCGCCGCGGTGGTGGTGAACGTGGGGGACCTGGGCTACTGGCCCAGCGGCCGCGCTTTCTGTATCTTTTTCGGCCTCACCCCCGCCAGCGTCCCTGGAGAAATCCGCCCGGCCAGCGCGGTCAACCGCATAGGCCGCCTCACGGACGACCCCTGCTGCCTCAAACTGGTGCCGGAAGGCGCTGCGGTGCGGGTGGAAAAGAAATAACATGATGGCGCCTCGGGAGCAATAACCGCTCACTTCCTGGCCGGTTCTGCCGGTAAGGGAATCAATAGAAATAACTCTTTGAAGCACAGGCGACGTGCCTGTGCTTTTTTCTTGACCATCCCGGTGGTCAAGCCCCGTTCATTTGCTAATCTTGAGATTAATAAAATAATTCATTTAATATAATTTATATATGATATTGTATAATAATTATAGCCTTGAATTAAGAACTCAGGAAGTGAAGGAAATTAATGGGTTAGCTTCCCCGATGCAGCCATCCTCACAAGCAGCATTGGCCACAGAGGTAAAGCCGGAAGGAGGTGATGGATACAATGGCGACCTTGCTTCAATGGGAGTTCACCTTGTTATTGGGAGGGTTAGCCGCTATCGTCTTTTACCAGATACTAACCGGGGGGATTAATACGCAAGGTTTGCTCTGGGAAAAAGACGGTAAGGGGAACTATAGCGCGGGCAGAGTGCAGTTGCTCTTCTTCACCTTGATCTTCGCCCTCATGTATATCGGCAAGGTGATGCAACACCCTACCCGGTTTCCAGATATTCCTCAAGATTTCCTGGTAATTTTAGGTGCCAGTAATACGGCCTATTTGGGCCAAAAAGCATTTAAGTTATTGCGTCAAGTCTTACCGAAGTCCTGATTTTTACTCTGAGGAGGGTAATAAAATGGCAGACCTGGCCAATGTTTATGGTTATATCATCGCCGCTTTCCTGGGCCTCTTGGGGGCGGCTATTTTATTCCTTATTTTAACCGGTAAAATTGATCTGTCCCAGCTGATCAGCGAGCCTACCGGCGAGGCCAGCATGTCCCGGTTTCAGTTTTTGATCTTCACCTTCGTGATCGCCTTCTCCCTCTTGTTTGTCATTGCCAAGCAAGGGGACTTCCCCACCCAGATTCCCGACGCCATTTGGGGCCTTTTGGGAATCAGCGGCGGCTCCTATGTAATTTCCAAGGGCATCCAAACCTCTCGAGATACTACCATGGCGGCGCTGCCCCCCAAGGAGGGTCAAACTCCCTCAGCGGGTCAGCCCACACCAGGCCCGCAACCGGGGCAACCGCAGACCCCATAACAACATGAAGGCGGCATTAATCGTAATCTTGGGATTCCAGCGGCAATATTTACCGAATCGCACTAATTTATTGTGCCGGACTGGTTTGACGGGCGCGAATTTGATACCATAAAGGTATAAAAAATATTTATAAAGAGGGGGCGGGGTTTAGTCACCCTGCCCCTTTTCCATAATATCTGTAAGGGAGAAGTAAGATGCCCATTTTTGAATTTCACTGCCAGAGCTGCAACCAGAACTTCGAGAAATTGGTCTTCGGGGGTGACTCGGAGATTGAGTGCCCCCACTGCGGGCAGACCAAGGTGGAAAAATTGATGAGCACTTGTGCGGCCAAGGTGGGGTATAAGTTCACTGCCACCTCCAGCGGCAACAAGAGTTCCTGCGCCGGCTGCACCTCCGGTTCCTGCAGCACCTGCGGTTAAGCACTCTTGCCCAGAGATATCAAAATCGGCACCCGGGGCAGCCCCCTGGCCCTGGCCCAATCCAACTGGGTGGCGGCGCAGCTTTCCGGGCGCTATCCCGGCTGCCGGGTCGAGTTGGTCATCATCAAGACCACCGGCGACAAGATCCAAAACGTCCCCCTGGCCCAGATCGGCGGCAAGGGCTTATTCATCAAGGAGATCGAGGAGGCGCTGTTCCAGGGTCAGGTGGATCTGGCGGTCCACAGTCTCAAGGATATGCCCGCGGAGGTGCCCGAGGGCCTGATGCTGGGGGCGGTGCCGCCCCGGGAAGATTGCCGTGATGCCTTCATCTCTTCCCGCTACCAGACCCTGGCGGAGATTCCCTCCGGCGGCCGGGTAGGCACCGGCAGTCTCCGGCGCCGGGTGCAGCTCCTGAACCGGCGGCCGGATCTGGAAGTCGTGCCCTTAAGAGGCAATGTGGACACGCGTCTGAAAAAGATGGAGACCCTGGGTCTGGACGCCCTCATCCTGGCCGCAGCCGGACTCAACCGGCTGGGGTTGGGCCATCTCTACCAGGGCTGCGTGCCTGAAGCTGACATGCTGCCGGCGGTGGGCCAGGGAGCCTTGGGTCTGGAAATTCGCACCGCTGACCACGATCTCCAGGAACTGGTGGCGTATCTGGATGACCGGGCCACGCGCCTGGCGGTGACCGCAGAGCGGGCCTTCCTGGCCCGGCTGGAAGGCGGCTGCGTGGTACCGGCGGCGGCCCTGGGGCGGGTAGTGCGTGACTCTCTCCATCTGGAGGCCCTGATCAGCGACCTGGAGGGCCAACGCCTCCTCAAGGATTCCCGGAGCGGCCCGGTGACAGCAGCGGCCCAGTTGGGGAGCAGTCTGGCCGAAAGCTTATTGGCCCAGGGGGGGCGGGAAATCCTGTCCGAACTGTACGGCCGCTCTCTTTAAATTCAAGATTAAACTTGACATTTTTTCAAATATGTCTATAATGATTTTAAATAAAAACTAGTGTTCTTGTGGAATCGGGGGAGTCCAGCAATGCAGGCGAAATGGGGGATAGCCTGGCTGCTGACAGCTTTTTTGCTGGTAGCCGTAACCTCTGCTCCGGCGACGGCGTCGGGGGAATACGCCTTTAGACCCCTGCCCATCCTGTCCATCGAAGCCCAAAGTTCCCTGGAAACCCAGATGCTGGGGGAAAACCCCCAGGTCCCGTCCACATCTAAATTTCGGGGCGTGCAGGCGGGTCCCTCGCTTCAGCTCCATCAACAAGGTAGTGACGCCTCCCTTAATCTGCCTCGCAACATGGAACTGCACATCTCCATCCGTTACAACCGGGACCCGTCTCCGGCGGAACCTCAGCGGCTGAATAACCCAACGCTCTACATGAAATACGCTCTGGACTACCGGGTGCTGCCCAACTTGCGGATCGGCTTGAACAGTTATTTGTACCGCCCTTCCGAAGAAGGCTTCGCGTTTCAGCGCCCCCTGGCTAATCAGATCCTGGGCGTGGGTCCGGAACTCAAATACGACCTGGGACGCTGGAGTTTCCTCTTAAAGAGCCAGGTCGAGACCGATAAACTGAACCAGGGTCAAGATCTGCAAAACTGGTTTCGCGTCTGGTATGCCTTTTAGCGGTCATTGCCCTATCAGCTTCTCCCGGGTTCCCCTGCCATAATGCAGTTAATTACGGACCGTATAACCAGTTTTTTTCCGCTGGGTGGCCTGGGCGCGTGCGTTTTGCTGCGCCCTTGATTCCGGCCCGGTTCCTGGAACGCCGTCAGCGTTTCCTGGCCCTGGCGGAGTTGCCGGACGGCCAGCGCGTCTGGGTCCACGTGCCCAATTCCGGGGCTCTCACCGGCTGCGCTGACCCCGGCCAGGAGATTTTGCTCACCCGCGATGCCCGCCCGGGACGTAAGACCGACTATACCTGGCGCTTTGTCCGAGGTGCCGCGGGCTGGATCTGTATCGATACCCTGGTTCCCAACCTTTTAGTGGCCGAGGCCCTGGCCGCAGGCGGGCTGCCAGGCCTGCCCGCGCCTCAGCGGGTGCGGGCCGAAGTGGCCATCCCCCAAGGCAGCCGCCTGGATTTTGTCTTGGAGGCGGACAGCAAGCTCTGGTTCATGGAGATCAAAAGCGTCACCTGGGTGGAGGATGGGGTGGCCCTCTTTCCGGACGGGGTGACGAGCCGGGGGCGCCGCCACCTGGAGCACCTCCAGGGGTTGGCGGCCCAGGGACACCAGGCCTGGAACGTCTTTGTGGTCCAGCGCCATGACGCCGAGGTCTTGCGGCCCGCCGCCGCCATTGATCCGGCCTATGCGAAGGCCCTGGCGGCCGTGGCCGCCGGCGGGGTGAATATCATGGTGCTCCAGGAAAAAATCGAGCCCCCGGAAATTACCCTTGCGTCTCCCCTCCCCTTTGATTTAACATAAATTTCTTGAAACAAATTTCTCATAGAATACTGACGAGGCCTGAATCGAGTTGATCTATGAATGCCGCGCTCAATAACAATATTCGCATTTTTACGGGCAATTCCACGCCCGAACTGGCGCACAAAATCTGCGACCACCTCTCCCTGCCCCTGGGCCAGGCCATGGTCAGCACTTTCAGTGATGGGGAGATTCGGGTGGAGATTGCCGATAACGTCCGGGGCCGGGACGTGTTCCTGATTCAGTCCACCTGCCCGCCCACCAATCACAACCTGATGGAACTGCTGATCATGATCGACGCGGTGAAACGGGCCTCGGCCCGGCGCATCACCGCAGTCATTCCCTACTTCGGCTACGCCCGCCAGGACCGCAAGGTGGCCCCCCGGGTGCCCATCACCGCCAAGCTGGTGGCCGATCTCCTGTCCACCGCCGGAGCCCAACGCATCCTCACCATGGACCTGCACGTGGGGCAGATTCAGGGCTTTTTCGATATCCCCGTGGACAACCTCTATGCCTCCCCCATCATGATTCCTTATATCCGGGAAAATTTTCAAAACGATCTGGCCATCGTCTCGCCCGACGCCGGCGGGGTGGCTCGGGCCCGGGCTTACGCCAAGCGCCTGGAAGCCACGTTAGGCCTTATCGACAAACGCCGGGACGCCCCGGGCAAGGCCAAGGCCATGAACCTCATCGGCGAGGTCATGGGGAAGGATGTGGTCATTTTAGATGATATCATTGACACCGGCGGGACTCTGAGTGAAGCCTCCGGGGTTATCGTCGCCAATGGCGCCCGCAACGTCAGCGCCTGCTGCACCCACGCCGTGCTCTCCGGGCCGGCCGTGGACCGCATTGCCAATTCCCCGATGCACCGCCTGGTGGTCACCGATACCATTCCTCTGAGCCCGGCGGCCAGAAACTGCCCCAAGATCGTGCCGCTGTCGGTGGCGCCCCTCTTGGCCCAAACCATTGTGCGCATCCACCAGGAAGACTCCGTCAGTTCCCTGTTTGAAATCCAGTTTTAGCAGGAAGTCCCGGAGGGTCAAAGTCGGCTCGGTCTTGACCTGCATCTGTACGCCTGAAAACCCGGGGCGGCCCGCAAGCCGCCCGTTTTTATCTCGGATTATCGAGACGGAGGCCTCAGCTTATCCATCGGCGCATCGCGGCCGGGCGGCGTTTAAACCAAGGCGGGGACAACCTCGGATATTATTTCCCACTCAGCCGAATTTTTTTTCGAATATTTTTCTTCCGACGCAGCAGCCTTAACATTTTTCCTGGGGGCAACTCTAATTCATCAAACAGGAAGCAATCCCTTTGGAGGGGGAGAATCATGAACAGCTTAAAAAGGTTCTTAGGTTTGGGCCTGGGAAAATGGCTGGCTCTTTTGGCTGTGATGAGTATGGTTCTGGCAACGGGTTGCGCCAGCTACAGCTCCCAAGCAAGTCCCAGTCCTTACATGTTACCCGGTGCGGGTGTGGGCGCGGCTTTGGGCGCAGGTCTGGGGGCTGCCATCAATAACCGCAATCCTGGGAAAGGGGCGCTTATCGGCGGTTTGCTGGGCGCCGCGGGCGGTGGTGTGGCCGGAGAAGCTTACGGTCAGTCGAGAAATCAGTATCAGCAAGGCTATTATCCGCCGCCGTCACAACAGGGCTACTATCAGCCCCAGCCGCCGGATTATGGCCAGCAGCAACCCTATTATGGCCCCCCACCTAGTTAATTGGCGGGCGATGGCAGTTCGGGTATAGAAAAACCCCGGTGAGTAATCTCACCGGGGTTTTTTTCTGCACCCCTCACCCTGGCCCCCGCTCCTCTGAGGGTAGAAGAAAATTGCGGAACGCCCAAATTTATTCGTTGGGTGCGAGGTTTAGATATGATAAGCATTTAAAATATATATTAAAATTATGGCCTATTGACTCTGCTCAACAGTTTTTTGCCATATGTTCATTTCGAGTTAAGTGTTCGTTGATGCACAGGCGTTAAGTAACCGATGGAAAGATTGACGAGGGGGAAAATATCAACATCCCCCAGCCCCCCTTTGGCAAAGGGGGATTTAGGGGGATTTGAAAAATTACCAATCGGAAGAAATTATTGGCAAGCGCTCAACCATCTCATGTGCAGAACACTTCGCTATCCGGCCGGGTTCCCGGGACCTGGCGGGCCCTGACCTTCCTGGCGTTGCTGCTCCTGGCCCGGCTCCTGCTGCCGGGGACCCCGGCCCAGGCCGCTCCGGAAACCCTCGAAGATTTGCGTTACCAGATAGCGGCTTTGGTCTGGCCGGATGCCGCCCGGGTTCGGGTCACCCTGAAAAAACCGAGGCAAGGCCGCCTGGTGGCGGAAGTGTGGGGGGAGACCCGCGGCTTCATCAAGCTGATCACCGGCAATCACAAAGAACGCCTCCAAACCGAGATGATCTGGCGTGATGGGCGTCTGGTGCCGCTGGTATACCGGGAAGAATCCTGGCGCCAGGCCAAACACGCCCTCAAGGAATACCGTTTTAATTATTCCCGATCCCGGCTGGAACTGTGGGAGTGGCATGAAGGCAAAGGTCTGCGGAAGAAATGGGCGACCGCGTTGCAAGAACAGGTGTACGACCCCCTGAGCGCGTTCTACAATTACCGCTTGCAGCTTCTCGGCCCAACCCATGAAGGGGAGAGCACTACCATCCCGGGCATTCCCTACCCCCGGTCCGAAGCCCTGGAAGTGCGCCTGGGCCCCGAGACCAAAGAGGGCCGCCAGGTCATGGTATCTTTAGTCAATGCGGTCTTCGAAGATACCCGGGGAGTGGTATTCGCCGTGGTCGATGCCCAGCGAGTGCCGCAGCGGGCCTGGACCACGGTCTGCGGTATCACCATCACCGGAACCTTGTTGCCGGGCGGCCTCATCATGCCGGCGGGATTCCCGGGATTACCCGCATCAAGACCGGTTGCCGTCCGCCCCGGCAGTGGCAAACAAAATTATCATTGATTTTTTGGGCCGTTCATTAAACAATTAACCTGTGGGAATGTTTTTATCTTTCCTTCGCAGGGAATCCTACTACGGGAGGGTGACGGGTGCCTTAACCCGCTACAGACGCATGACGAAAAACATCATACCTTTTGCCCGGGCGCAACGTTCCGTCAAGGAAGTGGTGGAGAAGTTCTACCATGACCTGGACGACATCGAAGAGATCGTCATCATCGCTAAAGACCGGGACGGCGAATGGATTTTCGCCAATTCCGAACTGGAAAACGAGCTGGAATGGATCGGCAGCCTCTATAAATTCATCAACAAGGCCATCTTAGAAGACGATGAGGATTTTTAAGAGGAAACTTAGCTGACCTTGGGCAATTCCGAAGGGCTATGACAGCAGTTTGGCTCTTCTTTTTAAAGATACCTTGGAATCATGGGGCCTTCCGGCCCGTTGATTTTTTTGGGGGCAAGGCGAAGCGCAAAACGCGGCGCTCTCTCTCGGGGAATTCTAACCGGGAAAAGTTCCGTACTAGCCCATACTTCGATGTTCTTACTACTTAGGATAGACCGTAATTATCCAGGTTATCCACCGGCCCCAGGAGGGCCACGCCCCAGGTTTCCGGCCGGAGCAGGTCCCGGGCCACTTCCAGGATCTCCGCGGGGGTAACCTTCGTCATGCCCGCGATGATGTCCTCCAGGGGGATATAACGGCCGAAGTTGAGCTCGTTTTTGGCCAGACGCAGCATGAGATGCTCGCAATCCTCGGCGGAAAGCATGATGGAGCCCCTCAGATGTTCTTGGGCCGCGGTAAGCTCGGCATAGGAGACCGGCTCGGCTTGCAGATTTTTTAGTTCTTTGCGGATGGCGGCCATAATGGCCTCAAGATTGCCGGGACTGACCCCGGCGGCGATGCCTAAAAAGCCCGCATCGCTGAAAAACTGGACGTATGACTGGATCGCATAAGCCAGTCCCAGTTGCTCCCGGATCACCTGAAAGAGGCGTGAACTCATGTTGCCGCCCAGGATCAATTGCAACATCGTGGCCGCATAGCGCCGGGGATCGCCCGCCGCCACTCCCGGGCCCCCCAAAACGAGATTGACCTGCTCCAGGTCCCGGGAGAGGGCGTAGACCCCGGGATGAGTGCTGATGGGCAGGCGAGGGCGGGACGAAGCGCCGTTGGCAAAATCCTGAAAACTTGCGGTCACCAAGTCCGCCAGTTCCTCGTGCCGGATTTTACCCGCAGCCGCCACCACCGTGTCAGCCGGGCGATAAACCTGACGGCGGTAGGCCAGCAGGTCCTGCCGCTGAACCTGAGTGATGTGTTCCGCCTCCCCCAGGATGGGCCACCCGAAGGGGTGGTCCCCCCAGAAATTCCGGGCAAAATGCACGTGCACCAGTTCTTCCGGGGAGTCGTCCTGGGCGTTAATCTCCTCCAGGATGACCTGCCGTTCGCGCTCCAGGTCCGGGGCCGGGAGGTGCGCCCGGAGCACCAGGTCACCCAGTAGGTCCACCAGCCGCGGTAGCTGCTCCGCCAGGACCCGGCCATGGAAGCAGGTCTGCTCCTTGGTAGTGAAGGCGTTGCACTGCCCGCCCAACTGGTCGATTTCCCGGGCAATGTCCAGGACGCTCCGTTGGGGCGTGCCCTTAAAGACCATGTGTTCCAGAAAATGGCTGAGACCATTCTCTGCGGCAGTCTCGTCTCGAGCACCTGCATTGAGCCACACCCCCACCGCCACCGAATGGAAGTAAGGCACCTCCTCGGTGACGATGCGGAGCCCGTTACTCAGGACGCTTCTTTGGTACACGCCCCCCCCTGCGATCCGAATCGTCCGGCTGGGGGTTGTCATTGGGGATCAAGGCCTTCATGGACAGGCGAATCTTTCCCTGCCGGTCCACGTCCAGGACCTTGACCGTGACTACATCGCCTTCCTTGAGAACCTCGTCTACGGTTTTGACCCGGCGATGGGCCAACTCCGAGATGTGTACCAGGCCGTCAGTGCCCGGCAGGATTTCGACAAACGCGCCGAAATCCATGATCTTCTTCACTTTGCCCGTGTAGGTGGCGCCGATTTCCGCTTCCTCGATAATCTCGTTGATCAACCGAATGGCTTCATTAGCTGCGGTCTGATCGGCCGAGGAGATATGGATGCGGCCATCGTCTTCAATGTCGATCTTCACTCCGGTGGCCGCCACGATCGACTTCACCATTTTGCCACCGGGTCCGATCACCTCCCGAATCTTGTCGGGGTTGATGGTGAGCACGATGATCTTAGGCGCGTGTTCCTTGAGGGTGGGAGATGGTGCGTCGATGACTTCGTTCATCTTTCCCAGGATGTGGAGTCGGGCTTCCCGCGCCTGGGTCAGAGCCTGGCCCATGATCTCCCGGGTCAATCCCGTCATCTTGATATCCATCTGGAGGGCCGTGATCCCGTCGGCGGTACCGGCCACCTTGAAGTCCATGTCGCCCAGGGCGTCTTCGTCACCCAGGATATCCGACAGCACCGCCACCCGGTCTTCCTCTTTGATCAGCCCCATGGCCACTCCGGCCACAGCCGCCTTGGTGGGCACGCCGGCGTCCATCAGGGCCATGGAAGCCCCGCAGACCGTGGCCATGGAAGAGGAGCCGTTGGAAGACAGGATTTCCGAGACGATGCGGATGGTATAGGGAAACTCTTCCGCGGAGGGCAGCGTCGGAGAAATGGCCCGTTCGGCCAGGGCCCCGTGGCCGATTTCCCGCCGCCCCGGACCCCGGAGCATGCGCGTCTCACCCACCGAGTAGGGAGGGAAATTATAATGAAGCATGAAAGACTTGAAGGTCTCGCCCACCAAGGTCTCGATCTTTTGCTCATCCGAAGGGGTCCCCAGGGTAGCGACGGCCAGCGCCTGGGTTTCACCCCGGGTGAAAACCGCCGAGCCATGGGTGCGGCTCAGGACGTTGATTTCGCCGGTGATGGGGCGGACGTCGGTGTAGCTGCGGCCGTCAATGCGGCGCTGTTCCGTGAGCACCAGGTTCCGAACCAGCTTTTTCTTAAACTCTGAGATGAGGCCTTTGGCAACTTTTTCCAGGCCCTCCACTTCCGCTCCCAATGCGGCCAGCACTTCATCCCGGGCCTGGTCCAAGGCGCGATAGCGGGCCTGTTTTTCAGGGATAGCCACCGCGGCCAGGATCTTATCTTCGGCCAGAACTTCGATTTTCTGCGCCAGCTCCGAATAATCCGGCGGCTCTGGAACCGGCCGTTTGGGTTGGCCAATCTCCCGGCCCATGTTTTGGATGAGAGCCAAAATGGGCTTGAGCTGCTCCTGCGCGAAAAACAAGGCCTCCAGCACCTCATCTTCCTGGATCATCTGCGCGCCGGCTTCCACCATCACCAGGCCCTGGGGCGCCCCGGCCACGATGAGGTTCAGGGTGCTCTCCTTGAGCTGGGAATTGGTGGGGTTGATCACAAGTTGGCCACCGATTTTTCCTACCCGCACCGCGGCCACCGGGCCGTTAAACGGGATATCGGAAATCTCCAAGGCTGCGGCCGCGCCGTTTAAGGCGACGATATCCGGGTCGATCTCCATATCTCCGGAGAACACCGTGGCGATGATCTGGATTTCGTTGACCGTGCCTTTGGGAAACAGGGGCCGCATCGGCCGGTCAATGAACCGGGAGGTCAGGGTCTCTTTTTCTGAGGGACGCCCAATTTCTCTGCGAAAGAAACTCCCTGGCACCCGTCCGGCGGCATAAGCCCGCTCCATGTAATCCACCGTCAGGGGCAAGAAATCAATGCCTTCTCTGGGTGAGTCAGACATGACCGCGGTAACCAAAACCGCGTTTTCCCCATAACGGACCAGCACAGAGCCGCTGGCCTGCTGGGCCAAATGGCCCGTTTCGAAATGGAGGTCTCGACCCCCGATTTCTACTGAATATATTTTTGCCATATAATTCCGATGAGCCTCCTATTTTCTCAGGCCTAGCTGCTCGATCAAGGCCCGGTAACGTTCGATGTCTTTGTCTTTCAGATAGTTCAGGAGGCGCCGGCGCTGTCCCACCAGCTTGATCAATCCCCGACGTGAATGATGGTCCTTGGCATGGACCTTAAAATGATCCGTCAGGTAACTGATGCGCTCGCTCAAGATGGCCACCTGCACTTCCGGCGAACCGGTGTCGGCGTCATGCAGCCGGTAGCGATCGATAATCTCCTGTTTCTGTTCTGTATCTAGGGCCACGTCTTCCTCCTTTTTTAGCAGTCAGCAGTTAGCTGTTAGCTGTTAGCAAAAGCTAACCTACTGATATGCTGACCACCTTATTTACCACTGCAAAATTGTCGGCATCCAGATGCCTAAATTTTCACGCTCCTTTAAAAAGCTAACTGCTAACTGCTAACTGCTAACCGCTAACGGCTAACCGCTCAAAAACACCCGCACCGGGGCCAGCACCGCCTGGGGCGTCAGGTTCCTTACCTGGGCCACGGCCACCAGTTCGGCGTCCGCCAGGACCCGCACTCGTTCGCCGTCATGCAAATCCGTGGCGCCGTGCACCAGGGGCCGGCCCTGGCGCAACTGCCGGGCCGCGGCCGCGTCCACTTCAATGGGGCGCATTCCCGGCAGGCATTCGGTCAGCGGCACTATCCGGTTCGCCAGTTCTTCAGGCCTCAACTCTTCCAGAGTCGCCAGCGGCAAGGCGTTTTCCACCTTAAACGGTCCCACCGCCAGGCGGCGCAGAGCCGCCAGGTGGGCCCCGCATCCCAGGGCCTGGCCCAAATCCTGGGCCAGGGTGCGGATATAGGTCCCCTGGGAACAGCGCACCGTCAAGGTAAATTCCGGGATAATCAGTTCCTCGATGGTCAAATCATAAATCGTCACGGTCCGGGGCGCCAACTCCGCCACCTCTCCCCGGCGGGCCAGACGGTAGGCGCGCTCTCCCTGGTAATGCACCGCGGAGTACTGCGGCGGCACCTGGGCTACCTCTCCCACAAAGCGAGTTGCCGCCTGGATAATCTCCTCCGGGGCCGGCAGCGCCTCGTTGGTGGCCACGATCGTCCCGGTGTCATCCTGGGTATCGGTGGTAACCCCCAATTTTACCCGCGCCCGGTAGGTCTTGGGTTCGGGCATCAGGTAGGGCGTAAGCTTGGTGGCTTCCAGCAGGCACAGGGGCAACAGACCCGTGGCAAAGGGGTCCAGGGTGCCCAGATGGCCGATCTTCCGAATCTTTAACACCCGCCGGGCCCGGCGCACCACCTCGAAGGAGGTCACGCCGGCGGGCTTGTCAATGAGGAGGATGCCGGAGGTCAT